>DATEEF010000036.1:0-18669 GCA_035281265.1 Steroidobacteraceae bacterium | reverse complement strand
ACGGGCGGCAGCGGCGGCGGCGTGCTCACCGCCTGGATCGTCGGCTCGACCGAGCGCTTCAAGGCCGCGGCGGTGCAGAAGCCCGTCATCAACTGGGTGTCCTTCGCGCTGACCGCGGACCTGCCGAACTTCTTCTACAAGTACTGGTTCCCGGCGCCGCCGTGGGAGGACCCGGAGGCTTACTGGCAGCGCTCGCCGCTCTCGCGCGTCGGCAACGTGAAGACGCCGACGATGGTCGTCACGGGCGAGCAGGACTTCCGCACGCCGATCTCGGAGTCGGAGCAGTTCTACCAGGCGCTGCGCATCCGCGGGGTGGACACGCTGCTCGTGCGCGTGCCGGGCGCACCGCACGCGCTCGACCAGCGCCCGAGCCAGCTGAATGCCCGCATCGCGTACATCCTCGCGTGGTTCGCGAAGCACGACGCCGCCGCAACGGGCGGTGCCGGGTCGTAGATTCGTAGATTTGCGAGACGGATTTAAGAGAGGATTCCGGGTCGCAGTTCGTCGATCTTCAAATCTACGAATCTACGACCCGGCACCGAAATTGGCGGAGCGGACGGGACTCGAACCCGCGACCCCCGGCGTGACAGGCCGGTATTCTAACCAACTGAACTACCGCTCCAGGTCACTGGTGGGTGCTGCAGGGCTCGAACCTGCGACATTCGCCTTGTAAGGGCGACGCTCTACCAGCTGAGCTAAGCACCCAGCGGACCGGAAACCGGCCCCCTGGGAGGCGCGCAACTATACGGCATCGGCCCCGCAAGGCCAAGCCGCCGGAAAAGGGGACGCTCACCTTTTTCGTTGGTTGGCGCGCCAACAGAAGTGCCGGCTCGGCGAAAAAGGTGAGCGTCCCCTTTTCCGGTCAGTGCGGCTGGATGGGCTTGGCGACGCGGCGCCCGGTGCGCCGCTCGGGCTCTTTCGGAGCCTCGGCCGGCGCGGCAGCCTGCGCGGTGGGCGCGGTCGTCGTCGTCAGCTGCGGGCTCTTCTCGAGCGCGATCTCGAGGACCTCGTCGATCCACTTCACGGGGCGGATGTCGAGCTTCTCCTTGATGTTCTCCTGGATCTCGGCGAGGTCCTTTTCGTTCTCGCTCGGGATCAGCACCGTCTCGATGCCGCCGCGCTGCGCGGCCAGCAGCTTCTCCTTGAGGCCGCCGATCGGGAGCACCTCGCCACGCAGCGTGATCTCGCCGGTCATCGCGACGCTCGCGCGCACCGGGATCTTCGTGAGCGCGGACACGAGCGCGGTGCACATGCCGATGCCGGCGCTGGGGCCGTCCTTCGGCGTCGCGCCCTCCGGCACGTGCACGTGCACGTCCGACTTCTGGTGGAAGTCGGCCTCGATGCCGAAGAGGTCCGCGCGGCTGCGCACGACCGTCATGGCCGCCTGGATCGACTCCTGCATGACCTCGCCGAGCTGGCCGGTGTAGAGCAGCTTGCCCTTGCCGGGAACGACCGCGGCCTCGATGGTGAGGAGCTCGCCGCCGACCTCGGTCCACGCGAGTCCCGTCACCAGCCCCACGCGATTCGACTCCTCCGCGCGGCCGAAGCGGAAGCGGCGCACGCCGAGGAAATCGCCGAGGTTGCCGGTCGTGACGGCGACCTTCTTGCGCTCGGGCTCGAGCAGCAGCTGCTTCACCGCCTTGCGGCAGATCTTCGCGGTCTCGCGCTCGAGGTTGCGCACGCCCGATTCGCGGGTGTAGTGGCGGATGATGTCGAGGATCGCCGCGTCCTCGATCGTGAGCTCGCCTTCCTTGAGGCCGTTCTGCGTCACCTGCTTCGGCAGCAGGAAGCGGCGCGCGATGTTCTGCTTCTCGTCCTCGGTGTAGCCGGGCAGCCGGATCACTTCCATGCGGTCGAGCAGCGGCGCGGGAATGTTGAGCGTGTTCGCGGTGCACACGAACATGACTTCCGACAGGTCGAAGTCGACCTCGAGGTAGTGGTCGGAGAAGGACGCGTTCTGCTCGGGGTCGAGCACTTCCAGCAGCGCGGAGGACGGGTCGCCGCGGAAGTCCATCGACATCTTGTCGACCTCGTCGAGCAGGAACAGCGGGTTGCGCACGCCGGTGCGCGCCATGTTCTGCAGCACCTTGCCCGGCAGCGAGCCGATGTAGGTGCGGCGGTGGCCGCGGATCTCGGCCTCGTCGCGCACCCCGCCGAGCGACATGCGCACGAACTTGCGGTTGGTCGCGCGCGCGATCGACTGGCCGAGCGAGGTCTTGCCGACGCCGGGCGGTCCCACCAGGCACAGGATCGGGCCCTTGAGCCGCTTCACGCGCTGCGTTACGGCCAGGTACTCGACGATGCGCTCCTTGACCTTCTCGAGGCCGAAGTGGTCCTCGTCCAGCACCTTCTGGGCGGCGGCGATGTCGTGCTTCACGTTGGTGCGCTTCTTCCACGGCACCTTCACCAGCCAGTCGACGTAGTTGCGGACGACCGTGGCCTCCGCCGACATCGGCGACATCAGCTTGAGCTTGTTGATCTCGGCCGTCGCCTTCTCGCGCGCCTCCTTGGGCATGCCGGCCTTGGCGATGTGCTTCTCCAGCTCGCCGAGCTCGTTGGGCGCGTCCTCGAGGTCGCCGAGCTCCTTCTGGATCGCCTTCATCTGCTCATTGAGGTAATACTCGCGCTGGCTCTTCTCCATCTGCGACTTCACGCGGCCGCGGATCTTCTTCTCGATCTGCAGCACCTCCATCTCGCCCTCGATCAGCGACATCACCTGCTCGAGCCGGGCGCGGACGTCCTGCGCCTCGAGGACCTTCTGCTTTTCGGAGAGCTTGAGCGCCATGTGGGCGGCGACCGTGTCAGCAAGGCGGCCCGGCTGCTCGATGCCGGCAAGCGAGGTCAGGATCTCGGGCGGAACTTTCTTGTTCAGCTTCACGTACTGCTCGAAGTGCGACACCACCGAGCGCGTGAGCACGTCGATCTCGCGCTCCTCGTACTGCTCGACGTCGGTCAGCGGCGTCATGTCGGCGGTGAAGTAGCCGTCCGACTCTATGTTCTCGACCATGGCGCGGGCGACGCCCTCGACCAGCACCTTGACCGTGCCGTCCGGGAGCTTGAGGAGCTGCAGGATCGTCGCGACCGTGCCGACCGTGTAGAGGTCGCGGCCCTTGGGATCGTCGACCTCGGCCTGCTTCTGGGCGACCAGCAGGATCTGCTTGTCGCGGCGCATGGCCTCGTCCAGGGCGAGGATCGACTTGTCGCGGCCCACGAAGAGCGGGATGACCATGTGCGGGTAGACCACCACGTCGCGGAGCGGGAGGACCGGCACGCGGGCGGGGGGTGTGGCGCTCTGGGTCTTGCTCTTGTCTTCGGGCACTTGCGGATCCTCGGGCGCCGGCGCGCCACCTGGCTTCAGGAAGGATACGTCATGAGGCCGGGACACGCGCGAAACAAGTCGCGGAATCGGAGGGGCCTGACCCCTTCAGGTGTGTCGCACATCACGGCTGCAAGGCGGCGGGACCTGAAGGGGTCAGGCCCCTTCGTGCCTCGCGCTGGCGCGGCACCGCTTCAGTGCGTGTCGGACCCCGCGGCGCGGCGGATCTCGGGCGCCGTGACCTGGGCCTCGTCGCTGCGGTAGACGAGGTAAGGCTTGCTGTCGCCGAGGATGACGGACTCGTCGACCACGACCTTGGCCACGTTCTTGAGCGACGGCAGGTCGTACATGATGTCGAGCAGGACGTTCTCGAGGATCGTCCTGAGGCCCCGGGCGCCGGTCTTGCGCTCCATGGCCTTGCGCGCGACCGCCCGCAGGCCGTCCTCGCGCAGCTCGAGGTCCACGCTCTCCATCTCGAAGAGCCGCGCGTACTGCTTGGACAGCGCGTTCCGCGGCTGCGTCAGGATCGTGACCAGGGCATCCTCGTCCAGCTCTTCCAGCGTCGCGACCACCGGCAGGCGGCCGACGAACTCCGGGATCAGGCCGAACTTGATGAGGTCTTCCGGCTCCACGTCCTTGAAGAGGTCGGCCCCCTGCGGCCGCTCCGACGGCGCCTTGACCTCGGCGGCGAAGCCGATGCCGCCGCGGCTGCTGCGCTTCTCGATGATCTTCTCGAGGCCCGCGAATGCGCCGCCGCAGATGAACAGGATGTTGGTCGTGTCGACCTGCAGGAATTCCTGCTGGGGATGCTTGCGCCCGCCCTGCGGCGGGACCGAGGCGACCGTGCCCTCGATCAGCTTCAGCAGCGCCTGCTGCACGCCCTCGCCCGACACGTCGCGCGTGATCGACGGGTTGTCGGACTTGCGCGAGATCTTGTCGATCTCGTCGATGTAGACGATGCCGGTCTGCGCCTTCTCCACGTCGTAATCGCACTTCTGGAGAAGCTTCTGGATGATGTTCTCGACGTCCTCGCCGACGTAGCCCGCCTCGGTGAGCGTGGTCGCGTCGGCGATCGTGAACGGCACGTTCAGCAGCCGCGCCAGCGTCTCGGCCAGCAGAGTCTTGCCGCAGCCGGTCGGCCCGATCAGCAGGATGTTGCTCTTGGCGAGCTCGACCTCGTCCTTGTCGTGGCGGTGCCGCTTGTCCGCCGGGCGCGCCTGCAGGCGCTTGTAGTGGTTGTAGACGGCGACCGCGAGGATCTTCTTGGCGCGATCCTGGCCGATGACGTATTCGTCGAGGACCTTGCGGATCTCGTGGGGCTTCGGCAGCCGGTCACGCGAGCGCTCCTGCTTTTCCTCGAGCTCCTCGCGGATGATGTCGTTGCAGAGCTCGACGCATTCGTCGCAGACGAACACCGACGGCCCGGCGATCAGCTTGCGCACCTCGTGCTGGCTCTTGCCGCAGAAGGAGCAGTACAGCAGCTTGCCGTCGTCGTGCTTGCCCCGCGTGTCGTCAACCATGCGTCGTGCCCCTCGCCAGCCGGGACGCCGGCTGCCATCTATATAGCATGCCGGTTTCTGGCGGTAAATTCCTTTTCTGACTCAACCAGTTGTCAACGCTATCTACAGCGAAACCTCAGCAATTCCCTAGCCACTCTGCGGCAGCTGGCCGCGCTTTTCGAGGACGCCATCCACAATCCCGTATGCCTTGGCCCCCTCGCCGCTCATGAAGTTGTCGCGGTCGGTGTCCTTGGCGATCTTCTCGAGCGGCTGCCCGGTATGGTTCGCGAGGATGTCGTTGAGCCGGCGGCGCGCGTCGAGGATCTCGCGGGCGTGGATCTCGACGTCGGTCGCCTGGCCGTGGAAGCCGCCGAGCGGCTGGTGGACCATCACGCGCGAGTTCGGGAGCGCGAAGCGCTTGCCCTTGGCGCCCGCGGCCAGCAGAACGGCGCCCATCGAGGCCGCCTGGCCGACGCAGATCGTGCTGACGTCGGGCTTGATGAACTGCATCGTGTCGTAGATCGCGAGGCCCGCGGTGACCGCGCCGCCCGGCGAATTGATGTAGAGATGGATGTCCTTGTCCGGATTCTCGGACTCCAGGAACAGCAGCTGTGCGACGATGAGGTTCGCCATGTGATCCTCGACCTCGCCGACGATGAAGATCACGCGCTCCTTCAGGAGCCGCGAGTAGATGTCATAAGCACGCTCGCCGCGGGCGGTCTGCTCGACCACCATCGGGACCAGGTTCAGCGCTTTGGTATCGATTTGCCCGCCCACGTTTGTCACCCCGTCGCTCCCTCGGACGCCGGTGCGGCCCCGAAGTTCATGATGTCCTTGAAGCTGCCCGGCTGGTCCTTGACCCGGGCGGAACGCACCACCCAGTCGACCGCCTGGTCCTCGAGCACAGACATCTGCAGCTGGCGCGTCGCCGCGTCGTTCTGCAGGTACTGGCGGCGTGCCTCGTCGGGGTCCGCGTAGGTCGAAACCAGCTCGTCGAGCCGCTTCTGCACCTTGGCCGCGTCGGCCTGGATGCCGGCCTTGCGGATCACCTCGTTGAGGATGAGCCCGAGCGCCACGCGGCGGCGCGCGCCCGCCTCGAAAGTCTCGCGTGGCGGGAGCTGGCGCGTGTCGCGGCTGCCGCTGCGGCGCAGCAGCTCGACCTGCATGTCGCGGATCTCGGCATCGACCAGCGCCCTGGGCACCGCGATCGGGTTTGCGGCCAGCAGCTGGTCCATGACCTGCGACTTGAGCCGCGCCTGCACTGCCTGCTCGAGCTCGCGTTCCATGTTCTCGCGCACTTCGCCGCGAAGAGCGGCCACGCCGCCCTCGCCGATCCCGAACGCCTCGCAGAAGGCGTCGTCGACCTCGGGCAGGCTGCTCTCCTCGACCTTGCGGACGATCGCCTGGAAGCGCGCCGTCTTGCCGGCCAGGTGCCGGGCCTGGTAATCGTCCGGGAAGCGCAGGTCGAACTCGCGCTTCTCGCCCGCCGCGGCGCCGCGCAGTCCCTGCTCGAAATCGGGCAGCAGGCGGCCCGCGCCGAGCACGACCACGAGGTTCTCGCTCTTGCCGCCCTCGAAGGACTCGCCGCCGATGCGGCCCTCGAAATCGACGGTGATCCGGTCCCCGTCGGCGCAGCCGCGGGAGACCTCGGTCCAGTTCGGACGCTGGCGTCGCAGGCTCTCGATCATCGCGTCGACGTCGCCATCCGCGACCGCAGCGACGGGGCGCGTAAGCTCGATGCCGCCGACGTCCCTCAGCTCGATCTGCGGGTAGACCTCGAAGGTCGCGGTGTAGCGCAGCGCGTCGGGCTCGCCCGGCTTCTGCGGCTCGATGCGCGGACCGCCGGCGGGCTGCAGCTTTTCCTGGCGCAGCGCCTCGGCAAATGTCTCGCGGATCAGGTCGGAAACGACTTCCTCGCGGACCTGCGGGCCGTAATGCTTGCGCACGACGTGGATCGGCGCCTTGCCAGGACGGAATCCCTTGATGCGTGCCGTCCGGCTGACCTTCAGGAGGCGCGCATCGACCTGTTGGCGCACTCGGCTCGCGGGCACTGACACCTCGATCCGGCGCTCGAGCCCGGGCAGCGTCTCGACCGAAACCATCATCGCTCGATCAACCTCGTGGTGCGAAAGGAGAGACTCGAACTCTCAAGGGTTTCCCCACCGGAACCTAAATCCGGCGCGTCTACCAGTTCCGCCACTTTCGCATCTGGAACCGGCCCGAAAACGCGGCAACCCCTGCCGCGTTTACAGCCGATAAGTATAGCCGAGTGGCTCAGGCGCCCGGCGGGCGCCGGCGCCTGCGCGCCCAGGCCGTCCGCAAGGCGGCCACGACGCTCGGGAGCACGAAGGCCGCGAGGACCGCGAGGCTCGCGCCGGCGCGCGGCGCGACGAATCCGGAATACGTCGCCAGGTAGAAAAAGGCGATGGTCATTCCCGCGGCGAGGATCGCGCCGAACTTGAGCGCCGCGAGCGCCGATTCCACCGGCGTCGGGTCGTCGTCCGCCGTGATCCCACCCGGCCAGTGCGGGCTCGGCTCCGGCATCTCGCGGCGGGTTTCCTGCGGCGGCCGGCTCATGGGCGCGGAGTGCTCCGGGAGGGTTGGTGGGCCATGTAGGACTCGAACCTACAACCTACGGATTAAGAGTCCGCAGCTCTACCAATTGAGCTAATGGCCCGGTATTGGAAATTTGGGGCGAGCGACGGGATTCGAACCCGCGACGGCCGGAATCACAATCCGGGGCTCTACCAGCTGAGCTACGCCCGCCATCGTGGTCCGCGAAAATTATATAGGAACGCGCTTTGGGGCGCGCCAGATGGTGCGCCCGGAGGGACTCGAACCCCCGACCGGCGGATTAGAAATCCGCTGCTCTATCCAGCTGAGCTACGGGCGCACGGCGAGGCCGGCGCGGCGCCCGGAGAGTACTACAGGGTGAAACGGCCTGCAGCGGTCAGGCCGCACCCGGCGCGGGTTTCTCGGAAATATCCCGCAGTGCCCCGCCCGCCTTCTGGGTCGCGGCGCGGCTCAGGTCCCCGAGGGACACGACGCCGACCAGGCGCTTTTCCCGGTCCAGCACCGGCAGGCGCCGGATCTGGTTGTCGCCCATGTTCTTCAGCACGGCGGCGACGCTTTCGTCCTCGAAGCAGTAGAGCACGGACGCCGACATCACCTGCTTCGCGGTCACGCGCTCGATGTCGCCGCCGTCCGCCACGGCCCGCAGGACGATGTCGCGGTCCGTCACCATGCCGATCAGGCGATCATTGTGAGCGACCGGCAGCGAGCCGATGTCCTCGGAGCGCATGCGCCTGGCAATCTCGGGCACCGTGAAATCGGGCCCCACCCAGCTGACGCGCGTCGTCATGACCTCACCCACCGTCATGTCAATGCTCCCCGGCGCGCAGCGCAGCCGCCTTGCCGTCCTGGCCGGTCAGGCGATAGGCCTCGGCGAGGTGCTTTTCCACGGTCGGGAGCAGCTCCTGGGCGAGCGCTTTCACCTCGCCGGAGCCGCTGCCGGCGATCTCGGCCTTCAGCAGTGCACGCGTCTTCTCGTGCGCGGCGACCGCCTGTGCCAGGTATTCCGGGTCAAACCGCGGCTGCTCCTGCGAGCGCAGCTTGTTGAGCAGTTCGGTCTTTTCGGCGCTCATGGTCTCAGGCAGCGCAACGCCCTTGGCCTTGGCGAGGTTCTTGACCTTCTCGTTGGCCGCACCGTGGTCCTTCACCATCATCATGCCGAACTTCTTGACCTCGTCACTGGTGCCCTTGTTGCCCGCCAGCTCGCCGGCTTCCACTTCGTAACGGCCACCCTCGGCCAGCGTCCTCAGCGTCGAGGCGTCGTCGGGCAGGGCGGTAAAGGCGGCCAGGGTGAGGCCGACGGCCAGAAAACTCGCGAGCGCGCGCATGGGTAGTGTCCTCCGGGACGGAATGCTGTGTGCCCCACGGTGCCCGCAAGGCGCAGAACGAGGCATCGGCGCGCGGAGCGCCAAGGCGTCAGCGAGGGCCGTCAGTCCCGACGTCGGAACGGTGGGTGGTCGGGGCAGAGGGATTTGAACCCCCGACCCTCTGCTCCCAAAGCAGATGCGCTACCAGACTGCGCCATGCCCCGACGCGGGGGCATCGTACGAAGGCGTTCCCGGCAGGTCAATTTGGGTCGCCCCACTCAAGAGGGCGGTCACCGGTCCGCAAGCGGGTGTGTCTTTTAAACCACAGTAGCAATCCGCCAATCGTTCGGTGTAGATTCCAAGCATCTCAATCGCATCGCGATTGTCGTATTTACGCAAAACGACGGGGGTCCATCGTGAAGAAATCCATGCCCTTGGCACGTGCCATCCGGTTCGCGATCGGCGGCGCGGCGGGCCTTACCGCGGCGCTCGCGTCGACGGTCAGCGTCTCGCAGGAAGCGGCGCTCGACGAGGTCGTGATCACGGGCTCGCGCATCCGCCAGAATCCGCTCGAAGAGCGGCTGCCCGTGCTGTCCGTCGGTATCGAGGACTACGAGGCGAGTGGCGCAACGTCGATCGCTGATTTCGTGCAGAAGCTCCCGATCGCGGGCTCCGCCATCAACCGCACGAACAATTCCTCCGGCAACCTCGGCTATCCGCCCGACGGCGGCGGCATCGGCGCCGGCGCGGCCGAGATGGACCTGCGCTACCTCGCTTCGAAGCGCGTGCTCGTGCTCGTCGACGGCCGGCGCTGGGTGAAAGGCTCCTCCGGCTCCGGCGTCTCCGGCGCGGTCGACCTGAACTCGATCCCGGCGAACGCCATCAAGTCGATCGAGATCCTGCAGGACGGCGCCTCGGCGATCTACGGCTCGGACGCGATCGGCGGCGTGCTGAACATCATCACGGTCGATGACTACGACACCTTCAAGATCACGGGCTACACCGGCCAGTACGGCGACGGCGACGGCGAGACCGCCGAGTTCGACATGCGCATGGGCGGTGAAGGCGAGCGTGGACGCGGGCTCGTCGACATCAGCTGGAACAACCAGAAGGAAGTCAACACGGCCGACCGCGATTCGTCGGTCTACCCGATCCCGGGCTTCCCCTTCGGCGTCAGTTCCGGCACGCCCGCGGGCCGTTTCGTGTTCTTCGACCCGGTGGTCGGCGACTTCGTGAGCGTGACGCCGGATAGCGTCGGCGCGACGTACACGCCCGGCAACGGCGCGGACGATGGTTTCCACGACTTCGCGCTGGAAGACCGCTTCAACTACCAGCCGTACAACCACCTGGTCACGCCGAACGAGCGCTTCAACGTGTTCGCGAAGGGCGAATACGACATCACCGACAACGTGAAATTCCAGGCGCTCGGCAGCTTCAACAACCGCAAGTCGCAAGGCCGGGCCGCGCCCGTGCCCCTCTTCTTCGGCGTGGACGGCGGCTCGACGCCGTACATGGTCAATTTCTTCATGCCGGCGAACCACCCGTACAACCCCTTCGGCATCGACCTCGACGGCACCTCGAACGCGCCCTTCTTCACCAAGCGGCCGACGGAGGTTGGCCCGCGAATCTTCAACCAGGACGTGGACACCTGGTACCTGTCGGGCGGCTTCACGGGCGACTTCGAGGTCGGCTCCCGCACGATGTACTGGGACGTCACCGGCATCCGCGCGGAGAACAACGCGCGGCAGACGAAGCTCAACCAGTTCAATGCGCGCATGTTGAACGTGGGCCTCGGCGACCCGGCCGTCTGCGCCGCGACGCCGGGCTGCGTGCCGGTCAACATCTTCGGCGAGGGCTCCCTGACGCGCGAAATGATCGACTTCGTGACTTACACCGGCGTCGACACCAGCAGCCAGAAGCTGGTGGACGTGACGGCAAACCTCTCCGGCGACCTGTTCGACCTGCCGGCCGGGGCGGTCGGCTTCGCGGTCGGCTACGAGCACCGCGAGGAGGACGGCAGCTTCGTCCCCGACCCGGTCGTGGCGTCCGGCGAGACGGCGGACGTCCCCACCAACCCGACGGCGGGCGGCTACGACGTGAACGAGTTCTACGGCGAGGTCATCATCCCGATCCTGAAGGACCAGCCCGGCTTCGACGTGCTTTCGTTGAGCGGTGCGGCACGTTACTCGGATTCGGACCTGTTCGATAGCGAGACGGGCACCAAGTTCTCGGTGAACTGGGGCCCGACCGAGAACTTCATGTTCCGCGTGAGTTACGCCGAGGGATTCCGCGCGCCGAACATCGGCGAGCTGTACAACCTCGGCTCGCGCTTCGACTCGTCGATCTCCGACCCCTGCAACACGGACCTCAATCCGACCCCGCCCGCCAATTGCGCGGCGCTCGGCGTGCCGGACGACTATGTGCAGCTGAACCCGCAGGTGTCGGTCGACACCGGCGGCAATCGCAACCTGCAGCCGGAGACGTCGGAGACGCTGACCGCCGGATTCACCTGGGACATCCCGCTCAGCGGGGGCTTCGAGCGGTTGCTGTTCGAGGCGAACTACTACGACATCGACATCGAGGGCGCGATCCAGGCGCCGGATGCGCAGGACACGCTCGATGCCTGCATCGCGACGCTCGACCCGCTGTTCTGCAACCAGGTCAACCGCAACCCGAGCGGCACGATCACGAGCATCGAGGGCACGCTCAACAACATCGGCGGCATCGAGACGCAGGGCGTCGATCTCAATCTGGACCTCTCGCTCGCAGAGAACGGCGCCGGCGCGTTCCGGTTCCAGCTGATGGCCTCCTTCCTGATGGACTACGACGAGCTGTTCGCGAACTCGGCAGGCGGATTCGACCGCGTCGAGCGCGCGGGCCTCGAGCTCGGCTCGCCGACCCGCGGCTTCGTCGAGGAGAAAGTGACCCTCAATACGTTCTGGGAGCTCGGCGACTTCTCCGCCCTGCTCGCGCTGCGTTACCTGAGCTCGCTGACCGAGCAGTGCGTCGGCCTCGTGGCGGACTTCGGCCTGACCGATTTCTGCTCCGACCCGGCCGGGCTGACCAACAAGCTCGACAGCCAGCTGTACACGGACCTGCAGTTCGGCTGGCAGCCGGAAGACATGTTCGGCGGCGGCTGGAGCTTCGCGGTCGGCGTGCAGAACCTCACGGACGAGGAACCGCCGATCTGCTTCTCCTGCGACCTCAACAGCCTCGACGGGACGATCTACCCGATCGCCGGCCAGTTCTGGTACCTGCGGGCATCGTTCCAGCGGTGACGCGACCCCGCCTCGATGGCGAAGAGAAGCCCCCGCAAGGGGGCTTTTCTTTGGCGGGCCCGGCCCTCGCCGGGCCGCCGGCTACCGTGCCCCTATAATGGCCGCCCGCCCGCGACCGCGGGATGTCGGAGAAATCGGGATGGGGGATGCGGTCGAAGTCGGCGAGCGTGGCCTGTCGCCCGAAGCACGGCTCGATCTCGCGCGGACCTACGAGTCCCGCCAGGACCACGGCCGCGCCCTCCTCGCCTATTACCGCGCCATCATCGAGGCCCAGCGCGCCGGCCGCTGGCTCGACGCCTCGTCCACCGACCCGGATGTCCTCGGCCGCGTGACGTACGCCATGCGCTACGTCAAGGCCGGCCGCCGGCATTCGTTCAACGCCGCGCTCGCGCCCGTGTACGAGCGGCACGGCCGCCCCGCCCTCGCGCGCTTCGACGAATGCCTCGCGATCCAGGTCGGCGAGCGCCGCGCCGCACCGCCCGATGCTCGCCAGAAGCCGTCGATCCTGTATTTCCCGGGCCTGCCGGCCGCGCCCTGGTATCCGCGCGAGAACTTTCCGTGGTTCGCCGCGCTGGAAGCCGAGACGGCCGCCATCCGCGACGAGCTCGTCGGCGCGATGGCCTGCGAACGGCAGCGCGAGCGGGTTTTCGGAACCGACGCGGCCGAGCTGCGCGGCCTGGCGGGAACCGGCGGCCCGCCGTCCTGGCAGGGGTTCTATTTCTGGCGTCACGGCGAGCGGCGCGAGGCCAACCACGCCCTCTGCCCGCGGACCTCCGCGGCCCTCGAGGCGCTGCCGCTGGTCCGCATCCGCGGCAACGCGCCGGAAGTGATGTTCTCGGTGCTCGAGCCCGGCACGCACATACTCCCGCACCGCGGCGTCACGAACACGCGGGTCGTCTGCCACCTGCCGCTCGTCGTGCCGGATGGCTGCGCGATCACGGTCGGCGGCGAGCGGCGCGAATGGCGCGTCGGCGAGGCGATCGCCTTCGACGACACCTACGAGCACGAGGCATGGAACCGCGGCACGGCGACGCGCGTCGTGCTGATCATCGACGTGTGGAACCCGAACCTGACGGCGGCGGAACGCGACGCGGTCGCGGTGCTCGCCGAGACCATGGGCGATTTCAACAAGGCGGCTGGCATATGACGGCAAGGATCATCGACGGCAAGCGGATCGCGGAGGAATTCCGGCGCGAGGTGCGCAAGGGCACGGACGCGCTGGAGCGGCAGGGCCGTCGCCGGCCGGGCCTCGCGGTCGTCATGGTGGGCGACAATGCCGCGTCGGCGGTGTACGTGCGCAACAAGCGCCGCGCCTGCGAGGAGACCGGGATCGTATCGGTCGCGCACGACCTGCCGGCGTCAACTACGGAGGCCGAGCTGCTCGCGCTGATCGACCGGTTGAATGCGGACCCCGCGATCGACGGAATCCTGGTGCAATTGCCCCTTCCCGCGCATATCGGTTCCACGGCCGTCCTCGAGCGCATCGACCCTTCCAAGGACGTCGACGGGTTCCACCCGTACAACGTCGGACGGCTCGCGCAGGGCACGCCGGTGCTGCGGCCCTGCACGCCCTACGGGATGATCCTCATGCTCGAGCGCGAGGGTCTCGAGGCCCGAGGCAAGAACGCAGTCATCGTCGGGCGGAGCAACATCGTCGGCCGTCCGATGGCGCTCGAGCTGCTGATGAAGGCGGCGACCGTCACCGTCTGCCACAGCCAGACGCGGGATCTCGCGCGCCAGGTCGGCGAGGCCGAGCTGCTCGTAGCGGCGATCGGCAAGCCGCGGTTCGTGCCCGGGGACTGGATCCGGCCCGGGGCCATCGTGCTGGACGTCGGCATCAACCGGCTGCCCGACGGCAAGCTGGTCGGCGACGTCGACTACGACGAGGCGGCGAAGCGCGCGGGCTGGATCACGCCGGTGCCCGGGGGCGTCGGTCCCATGACCATCGCCGCGCTCATGAAGAACACGCTCGAGTCCGCGGAGCGGCGCAAGTAACGAAGGGGACGCACCCCTTCAGCCCCGCGTTGCCTGCGGGAATGCGCCGTTTCGCTGAAGGGGTGCGTCCCCTTCGTTACTTGCGCCGCCAGGTCGTGCCGCCAGGGCCGTCCTCGAGCACGACGCCGGCGGCGGCAAGCTCGTCGCGGATGCGGTCCGACTCGGCGAAGTTCCGCGCCCGGCGCGCCTCTATGCGTGCCTGCACCAGCTTGTCGATATCGGCATCCGCCGGCCCGGGATCGCCCGCGCCGCCGCTTCCGCCGAGCTCGGATCGCGCCGAAAGCCAGGCCGCCGGCTCGCGACCGAGAATGCCGAGGTGCCCGCCCAGCGCGCGCATTTCCGCCGCGAGCGCCCGCGCCCGTTGCCGGTCGCCGGCCGACTTGGCCACGTTGAGCGCGCGCGCGGCGGTTTGGAGCGCCGCGATCGCGCCCGGCGTGTTGAAGTCGTCGTCCATGGCCGACGTGAATTCACGCGTCGCCTCGCCCGCCTCGTACGCGGCTGCCGGCTCCACGTCGCGCAACGCGAGGTAGAGCCGCTGCAGCGCGGCGTCGGCCTGGCGCATGTTCTCCTCGGTGTAGTTCACGGGCGCGCGATAGTGCGAGGCCAGCAGGAAGGCGCGCAGCACCTCGGGCCGCAGGCGCGGCAGGACCTCCCGTACCGTGAAGAAGTTGCCGAGCGACTTCGACATCTTCTCGTCGTCCACGCGCACGAAGCCGTTGTGCATCCAGAGCCGGGCGAACGGCGCGTCGCAGGCAGCGCAGCTCTGCGCGATCTCGTTCTCGTGGTGCGGGAACTTGAGGTCCATCCCGCCGCCGTGGATGTCGAATTCCGCGCCGAGCAGCGCAACCGCCATCGCCGAGCACTCGATGTGCCAGCCCGGCCGGCCCATGCCCCAGGGGGAGTCCCAGGCCGGCTCGCCGGGCTTCGCGCGCTTCCACAGGACGAAGTCGAGCGGGTCGCGCTTGGCTTCGTCGACTTCGACGCGCGCACCTGCGCGCAGGTCGGCGAGCTTCTTGCCGGACAGCCGGCCATACCTCGGAAAGCTCGCGACCGCGTAGTAGACGTCGCCATTGGCGCCGACGTAGGCGTGACCGCCGTCGATGAGCCGCCGCGTCATCGCCACGATCTCGTCCATGTACGCGGTCGCCCGCGGCTCGTGATCCGGTTTGCCGAGGCCGAGCGCCTCGAAATCCTCGTCCATCGCCGCGATGAATCGCGCGGTCAGGGCCTCGAACGGCTCGCCGCGCTCGCGCGCACGCTCGATGATCTTGTCGTCGATGTCGGTGATGTTGCGCACGTACGTGACGCGATAGCCTGACGCCAGAAGCCAGCGCCGCGCGACGTCGAAGGCGAGCTGCGAGCGGGCGTGCCCGACGTGGATGTGGTCGTACACCGTGATCCCGCAGACGTACATCCGCACGTGCCCGGGCTCGAGCGGCGCAAAGTCCTCCTTGCGGCCGCCCAGCGAGTTGTGGATGCGCAGGCCCACCTCAGGCGCCACGCTGCCGCGACGCGGCGGCTAGCCGGTCGCGCACGAGGCCCTGCGGCATCGCGGCCAGGAGCGCCGCCAGCTCCGGCCCGTCGTGCCGACCGGTGAGCGCGAAGCGCAGCGGCATGTAGAGCGCCTTGCCCTTGCGGCCGGTGCGCGCCTTCAGCCGCTCGGCCAGTGCCGCGAGGTCCGCGCCCGCCTCGCCGTAGCTCGCGAGCGCCGCGTCGAAGAACTCCGGGCCCGCCTCCGCGATCGCCTGCAGCGCCTCGGCCGGCAGCGGCGGCAGGCTCCCGGACAGCACCCCCAGCCAGTCGCGCGCGTCGCCCGGCAGCAGCACGTTGCCCCTGAGCAGTGACGCCACCGCCTCACGCCGCTCCCGCGGCCAGTCCCCGGGGAATTCGGCGGCGAGCCAGCGCGCCGCGCCGTCCGCATCCAGCCGCCGGACCGCCTCGCGCTGCCAGTGGTCGAGCTGCACCGGGTCGAAGTGCGCGGGCGCGCGGCCCAGCTTCCCGGCATCGAAATGGCGCGGCATGTCGGCCGGGCCGACCCACTCGTCCGGGGCGCCGTGGTGGCCGAGGCGCAGCAGGTAGTTGAGCAGCGCTGCCGGCAGGTA
Organism: Steroidobacteraceae bacterium; assembly: GCA_035281265.1. Lineage (GTDB taxonomy): Bacteria > Pseudomonadota > Gammaproteobacteria > Steroidobacterales > Steroidobacteraceae > SCUD01. Next base: position 2,601 of record DATEEF010000036.1, on the reverse strand, counting down.
ACCGCGATCGCGCAGCTCCGCGACTGTCACGCTGCCACGGCGCTTCGACTGCGGCGACCCGCCCGCGTCCAGAAGGAGCGGCAGGTGACCATAGCGCGGCGCGGGAAGTCCCAGCGCCGACAGCAGCAGCAGCTGGCGCGGCGTGTTGCTGAGGTGATCATCGCCGCGCAGCACGTGCGTCACGCCCATCAGCGCATCGTCGACGGCATTGCAGAAGAAGAAGACCGCGCCGCCGTCCGCGCGGCGCACCGGGAAATCGCCGATCGTGGCGGGATCGACGGCCTGCGGCCCGCGCACGAGGTCGTCGAACCGCACGTCCGCATCGCCCGCGACCGCGAAGCGCAGCGCGGGCTTGCGACCGGCGGCGAGGCGGCTCGCTCGCGCGGCGGCATCGAGGCCGCGGCAGGTCCCGGGATACCGCGGCGGCTCGCCGGCCGCGAGCTGCGTCCGGCGCGCGACCTCGAGCTCGGCCGGCGTGCAGAAGCACGGATAGGCGTGACCCGCGCGCTCGAGGCGCTCGAAGAGCCCCGCGTAGATTGGCGCGCGCTCCGACTGGCGGTAGGGACCCGCGGCGTCTTCGCGCCCCGGACCCGCGTCGTAGTCGAGCCCTAGCCATGCGAGGTCCGCAAGCTGCGCGTCGACGAATGCATCGCTCCCGCGCTCGCGGTCCGTATCCTCGACGCGCACGATGAACCGGCCGCCGCCCTTCCGCGCGAACAGGTGGCTGAACAGCGCCGTCCGGGCGTTGCCCGGATGCAGGGCGCCGGTCGGGCTCGGTGCGAATCGCGTGACGATGCCGGTGACCACCCGGACAGTCTAAGGGATCGCGCTCTCGGCCTCACGCCGCGTACGCTAGAATTGCCGCGAGGTGACAACCATGACGCGTGTGATCACGATCCTGCTCGCCCTGCTAGTTCCCGCCGCCGCGTTGCCGCAGGCTCCCGCGTCGCTCGCGCCGCGCGTGCGGTTCGAGACATCCGCCGGCAACTTCGTCGTCGAGCTCGACACCGTGCGCGCGCCGCTCACGGCCGAGAATTTCCTGCGTTACGTGCGCGACGGCGCCTACGACGGGACCGTATTCCACCGCGTCATCGCGAACTTCGTCGTGCAGGGCGGCGGCTACGACGACCGGCTCGCGGCGCGGCAGCCGGGCGCGCCGATCCCGAACGAGAGCGGCAATGGCCTCTCGAACCGCCGCGGCACCCTCGGGCTCGCGCGCGAGGACTCGCCGCACTCGGGCAGCTCGCAGTTCTACATCAACCTCGTCGACAACGCGGGACTCGACCCCCTGCCGAGCCGCTGGGGGTATGCCGTGTTCGGCCGCGTCGTCGAGGGCATGGACGTCGTCGACCGCATCGGCTACATGCGCACGGAGACCGTCCCGTCGTTCGGTTCCGACGTTCCGGTGGAGCGGCCGGTGGTGAAGAAGGCGTACGTGATCGATGGCGGCGCCGTCGCCGCGCCGCAGCCGGCTCCCGCGGAACCGCCGGCCGAGGCCAGGGCGGACGCCGCGCGGTGACCTCCTGGTTCGCCTCGGACCTGCACCTCGATCCCTCGACTCCCGAGATCGCCGCCCGGTTCCTGCGCTTCCTGGCCGGGCCTCTGCGCGGCGCGCACTCGCTCTTCCTGCTGGGCGACCTGTTCGAGGCGTGGATCGGCGACGACGACCCGGAACCGGCGCATCGCGAGGCCATCGGCGCGCTCGCGGCACTCGGCGCGAGCGGCACGCTCGTCTACGTGATGCGGGGCAACCGCGATTTCATGCTGGGCGAGCGCTTCTGCGCCGAGTCGGGGGCCATCCTGCTCGACGACCCGGCGATCATCGACGTGAACGGCGATACCGCCATCATCAGCCATGGCGACGGCTTCTGCACCGACGACCGCCCGTACCAGCGGCTGCGCGCGCTGGTGCGCGAACCCGCGTTGCGCTCCGCTTTCGCGCGGCTGCCGATCGACGTGCGGCGGCGGCTGGCCTCGGAGGCGCGTGAGGGGAGCCGCGAGCACCTGGCGAACGCCGCCGGTTACATCACGGACGTCAACCAGCCGGCGGTCGAGTCGGTGTTCCGAGGCGCGGGCGCGGGGCTCATGATCCACGGGCACACGCACCGGCCTGGCGTGCACCGCTTCGACCTCGACGGCACGCAGCGGACGCGCGTCGTGCTCGGCGCCTGGCACGACGCGGCTGACGTGGTGCGCTGGGACGACTCCGGCTGGCAGCTGCTGCCCTGCCCCGCGTGAGACCGTGCTTCGGCGCGCCTCGCTGGCGCCGGTCGAGTTGACTCGCTCGCGCGGCCGGAACTTTACGCGCTCGCTCGTCACCCGCCCGTCGCCAGCCGGCCGCGCCGACGACCGCTGCCATGTGACCCGGCGCGCGTGCCGGCCGGGCGGGGTCCGGAGCGAGCGAGTGTCCGTTCTTCCGAGCGAGCGAAGGAACCCCGCCCGGCCAAGCAAGCGCGCCGAGACCACGGGCTAGCGTTCGGCTTCGTCGCGCTCCAGGGCGCGCGCCGCGTCGAGCAGCCGGTCGGCACTCGCGTAGCGGCGCTGGGGGTCCTTGGCGATGCAGTTGTAGAGGATCTCCTCGAAGCGCTTCAGCTCGGGCTT
>DATEEF010000035.1:0-5932 GCA_035281265.1 Steroidobacteraceae bacterium | reverse complement strand
GGCCGGGGCACCCGCAACGGGCGCTGCTCCCGGGGCGGCCGTGGCGGCGGCGGCTGCGGCCTCGTCGACGACCGGAGCTTCCTCCTCCTCGACGCGCGGCATGTGGATCGAGGCCACGGGGCCGTCGCGCCTGGCGAGCAGCTCCACGAGCTCGACGCCTGCCGGCAGCTTGAGGCCGGAGAGCTTGATGACCTGGTTGATCTCGAGCCCGGAGACGTCGACTTCGACGAACTCGGGCAGGTCCTTCGGCAGGCACACGACCTCGACGTCGTTGCGCACGTGGCTCAGCACGCCGCCCTGCTCCTTGACGCCCTTCGACTCGGCGCCGCCCTTGAAGTGCAGCGGCACGTGCATCCTGATCTTCTCGTCCTCCAGCACGCGCTGGAAGTCGATGTGCACGATCTGGTTCCGGTAAGGGTGGCGCTGCACGTCCTTGAGCACCGCGGCCTGCTGCTGGTTGCCGACCTTGAGCGCGAGGATGGTCGAGTAGAAGCGCTCGTTGTCCATCAGCTGAGCGAGCTTGGTGTGGTCGACCACGAGCGCGCGCGCGTCGCGCTTGCCCCCGTAGAGGATCGCCGGGACCTTGCCGGAATGACGCAGGCGGCGGCTCGCACCCTTGCCCTGGTCGTCCCGGAACTCGGCGTCGAGTTCGAAGGAAATCTTCATGTCATTGCTCCGTATGTATTCAATCCACGTACAGCGAACTGACGGATTCCTCGTCGCGGATCCGCCGCATCGTCTCCGCGAGCAGCTCTGCGACCGAGAGCACGCGGATACGCTTGCACTTCCTGGCGGCCTCGCCGAGCGGGATCGTGTCCGTCACGACCAGCTGGTCGAGCGCGGAATTCTCGATCCGCTCCACCGCCTTGCCAGAGAGCACCGGGTGCGTGATGTAGGCGATCACGCGCTCCGCGCCCTCGTCCTTCAATGCCTGCGCCGCCTGGCAGAGCGTCCCCGCGGTGTCCACGAGGTCGTCGACCAGGATGCAGGACCGGCCGCGCACGTCGCCGATGATGTTCATCACCTGCGACTCGTTGGCGCGCTGCCGGCGCTTGTCGATGATCGCGAGGTCCGCGTTGTCGAGCCGGCGCGCGAGCGCCCTCGCCCGCACCACGCCGCCCACGTCCGGCGAGACCACGATCATGTTGTCGTACTTCTGCTTCCAGACTTCGCCGAGCAGCACCGGCGAGGCGTACACGTTGTCCACGGGCACGCCGAAGAATCCCTGGATCTGGTCCGCGTGCAGGTCCACGGTCAGCACGCGGTCCACCCCTGCGCACCCGATCATGTCGGCGACCAGCTTCGCCGTGATCGGCACGCGCATCGCGCGCTGGCGGCGGTCCTGCCGGGCGTAGCCCAGGTACGGGATCACCGCGGTGATCCGCCCGGCCGATGCGCGCCTGCATGCGTCCGCCATCACGAGCAGCTCCATCAGGTGCTCGTTGGCCGGCGGGCAGGTCGACTGCACCAGGTAGACGTCCTTGCCGCGGACGTTCTCCATGATCTCGACCTGGATCTCGCCGTCGCTGAACCGCCCCACCATGGCGCGGCCGAGCGGCAGCATCAGGTGCCGCGCGATGTCCTGCGCCAGCACCGGATTCGCGTTGCCCGTGAACACCGCCATCGTGGACTGGTCCACGCGACTCTCCCTAACTGGCTGGGGTGGAAGGATTCGAACCTTCGTATGACGGAATCAAAATCCGTTGCCTTACCACTTGGCGACACCCCAGTTTCAAACCTTCCCGCTCACGCGGGATCGCTCCGCCGCCAGGCGTTCCTGCAGGGGCGAGCGATCGAGCCCACGGGCCACGTATCCGCGCCACCCCTTCGGCAGATCCGCGAGCGCCGCCTGCGCGGACCCGCGATCGTCGAACGCGGCGAACACGCAGCTGCCGGTGCCCGTCATCCGCGCCTCGCCCCGGTCCGCGAGCCAGGCCAGCGCCCGGCGCACTTCGGGACTGCGCCCGGCCACCACCGGCTCGCAATCGTTGCGTCCACCTGCCTTCAGGAAGCCGCGAATTGTCGTCTCGGGGGTTTTCCTTGTCAATTCAGGAGCCTGAAAGATTTCGGCCGTCGGGATTCCGACCCCCGGATACACGATGGCATAGTGCTTCGGGGGCAGTTCCAGGGGGGTCAGGCGCTCCCCGACCCCCTCGCCCCAGGCCGTCTGCCCCTGGATGAAGAAAGGTATGTCGGCACCGAGGCCGAGCCCCAGTTCCGCGAGGATCGCGGGGGCCAGCCCCAAGCCCCAGATTTCATTGAGGGCGACGAAGGCCGTCGCGGCATCGGAGCTGCCGCCGCCGAGTCCGCCCTGGACGGGGATGTGCTTCTCGAGCCGGATGTCCGCACCGCGGCCGACATCGCTGGCCTCCTGGAGCCGGCGGGCCGCGCGCACGCACAGGTCCTCCTCGGGCGGGATGCCGGCCGGCCCGTCGAGGCGGCGGATCTCGCCGTCCCTGCGCGGCTCGATGAAGAGCCGGTCCGCGAGGTCGACGAGCTGAAAGACGGTCTGTATCTCGTGATAGCCGTCGGCGCGTTGCCCGACGACGTGCAGGAACAGGTTCAGCTTGGCCGGCGCAGGCCAGGCTTCCGCGCTCACGGCATCCGCCAGTCCGAGACGACGATTCGCAGCCGCAGGCCTTCCGTCGTCATCTCGACGCGAGTCGGCAGCTCGTATGCTCCCACCGTCCCGTAACGCTCGTAGCGCACGCGCCAGCCGGACTGGCCCAGCTCGGCGAGCCGCAGGTCGGCGTCGCGCGCCTCCTCATGCTGCAGGCCGGGCGCGGGAACGCCGATCAGCCAGTAGCGCATCTCCCCGACGGGGAGCATGGTCCCGTTCCCGATCCGGTCGCCGATGATTGCGCGCGCTTCGTCGTCCGCATATGTCTCGCCGCGGGCGTTGAGGGTGAGCTTGCCGCCTTCGACGCGAATCGCTAATGCGGCGCCGCCCATGGGGCCCTGGATCGAGATGTCCGCGCGTTCGCCGGCCTGCACCCAGTCGAAACCGCCCGAGAAACCGTCGTCGCCGGCGGCGACCGCGATGCGGCCGTCGAGCGACCAGGCTGCGAGCGACCGCAGCTCGGCTTCCTGCGCGGCGCGGTCGCGAACCGGTGCGGGCGGCGCAACGGTCGCGCAGCCGGCCGCGAGCGTGAGGAGCGCGAGCGCGGCGAGACGCCGCGTCACTCGGCGCGTCGCTCGATCGCGCGCTTGAGCGGACGGCTGTCGGGATTGCGGGCGAGCGCCTCGTCCCACAGCTTGCGGGCCTCCGCGGTGCGTCCCATGCGCCAGAGCGTCTCGCCGAGGTGCGCGGCGACCTCCGGGTCTTCAGAGCCTTCCCAGGCCTTGTCGAGCCAGGCCTTGCCCTCGTCGAAGCGGCCCGCCTGGACGAGCGCCCAGCCCATCGAGTCCTGGATCGCGTAGCTGTCCGGCCGCTCCGCGACCGCGCGCTCGATCAGCCGCGTGCCCTCTTCGATCGACTTCGTGCGGTCGACGAGCGTGTAGCCGAGCGCGTTCAGGGCGGTCGGGTCGTTCGGCCGACTCTCCGCCACCTCGCGCATGTCCTCGACGGCCTCGGGCACGCGATCCAGCCGTTCCAGCAGGAAGGCGCGCGCCAGCAGCAGCGCATCGCCCGGCAGCACCGCGCGCGCGCGGTCGATCAGCGCGATCGCATCCTCGCCGCGTTCCTCCTCGACGAGGTTGGCGGCGACACCGGCGACGACCTCCACCGTGTCGGCCGGCGCGCTGTCGAGGTAATCGTCGATCAGCATCTCCGCCATCTCGGGCGAGCCCTGCTCGCGCAGCAGCCGGTGCGCCCGCAGCTGCGCGCCGAGCGCGCGCGGCCCGGTCTCGATGCCCTGGTACAGCCGCGCGGCGCCGATCTCGTCGCCGCGCTCCTCGGCGATGCGCGCGCGCTGCCAGCGGGCGCCGGCCGCCTGCTCGGGGTCGCGCGAGGCGTCCTCGATGAGCCGCTCGGCGTCCTCGAGTCGATCCTCGTCGATGGCGATCGAGGCGAGCGCGGTCGCCGCGTCGGCGGAGGCGTCGTTGCCGTCGCCGCGGATCGCCTCGAACAGCGCGACGGCCTCGTCGCGCCGGTCCTCGCCCAGCAGCTGCCAGGCATGCGCGAGCCGCATGAAGGGGTCGCCGCCTGCAGCGAGCTTCGCGGACAGGTCGAGGGCCTCCGCGCGGCGGCCGACCGACGTGAGTCCGCGCACGCGCGCGAACTCCGCCTGCGGGTAGTCCGGGCGCAGCGCGATCGCGCGCTCGGCGGCCGCCAGCGACCTGGCGCCGTGCTCGGCGCGCTGCCACAGCATCGCCGCGGCGTACTGCGCCTCCGGAAGCTGCGCGTCGGCCGCGGCGAGCTTCTCCATCACGCGCGCAGCGCCGGTGTCGTTGTCCTCGCCGGAGAGGATGCCGAGGAGCACGAGGTAGCCGCGCGCGCGGTCCGTGTACGACGTCTCGAGCAGCTGCGCGAACTGCTCGGCGGCGCCGGCCTCGTCGTAGCCGCGCAGCAGCGCCGTCGCGAGGTAGCGTCGCGCGACCTCGCTGTCCGGTGCGAGCTCGAGCCAGCGGCGCGCGGACTGCGCAGCGAGATCGAGCTGCAGGTGGTCGTAGGCCGCGCGCGTCGCCTGCTCGGCGACCGCCGCATCGGTGCTCTCGCGTGCCGCGCAGGCGTAGTCGCGCGCGGCCACGGCCCACGCGCCGCGCTCGAGCGCGCGCTCGGCGCCGACGGACAGCGACCAGGCGTCGCCGCGGGGGCAGGCGGAGCCCGCGGCCGCGGGGAAAGCCGGCGCGGCCGGCACCGCGAGCAGGAGGGACGCGGCAATGCGCGCTCGAACGTGCATCACGGCACTATAGCCCAGCGCTTGTGCTGCCGGGATCGTTCCCGGACAATCCGGCGGATTTCCGCAGCTTCCTCAACATGTCCTTCCTCGTCCTCGGTCTGAACCACCGCACCGCGCCGATCGAGGTGCGCGAGCGCATCGTGTTCGACGCGGAGCGCCTGCCGCGCGCCCTTGCCTCGCTCGCGGCGCTGCCGGGAGTCGCCGAGTCGCTGATCGTCTCGACCTGCAACCGTACGGAGCTCTATTGCGTCGGCGTCGCGGCCGAGTCCCTCGCCGCCTGGCTCGTGGCCGAGTCCGGCGGCGACGGCGCGCTGGCCGCGTGCCTGTACCGGGTCGACGGCGCGGACGCGGCACGCCACGCGTTCTCGGTCGCCGCGGGGCTCGACTCGCTGGTGCTCGGCGAGCCGCAGATCCTCGGCCAGCTGAAGGACGCCTACCGCGCGGCGCAGCGGGCGGGGACCGCCGGGGCGCTGCTGAACCGGCTCTTCCAGACCACCTTCGCGGTCGCGAAGCGCGTGCGCACGGAGACCGCGATCGGCGCGAGCGCCGTGTCGGTCGCCTCCGCGGGCATCCGGCTGGCGCGGCGCGTCTTCTCCGGGTTCGAGCGGCACACTGCGCTCCTCGTCGGCGCCGGCGAGATGATCGAGCTCTCGGCACGGCACCTGCACGCGCAGAAGATCGGCCGGCTCATCATCGCGAACCGGAGCACGAGCCGCGCCGAGCGCATCGCCGAGGGGCTTCCCGCCTCGGTGATCCGCCTCGATGCGCTTGACGCCCACCTCGCCCAGGCGGACATCGTCGTCTCGTCGACCGCGCGGCCGGGATTCGTGATCGGGCTCGCGGACGTGCAGCGCGCCCTCGAAGAGCGCCGCCACAAGCCCATGCTCATGCTGGACCTCGCGGTGCCGCGGGACATCGATCCCGCCATTGCCGCGCTGGAGGACGTCTACCTGTACTCGATCGACGACCTCCGGCAGGTCGTGGAAGAGAACGTCAAGGCGCGCGAGTCCGAGGCCGCCGACGCACGGCGGATCATCGATGCGGAAGTGGCCGCTTTCATGTCCGGCCTCAAGGTCCGGGACGCCGTGCCA
>DATEEF010000034.1:0-15255 GCA_035281265.1 Steroidobacteraceae bacterium | reverse complement strand
CCTCCTGCGCCCCCTCGCCCGGATCATGTTGCGCCACGGCATGTCGTCCTATGATTTTTCGCGAATTGCCAATATTGCCTTTGTTCGTGCGGCCTCGGATATCCTGCACGAGCAGGGGAAGCCCCTGAGTTTCTCGCGTATTTCTACAATTACTGGCCTGCACCGGCACGTCGTCAGCGATATTGTTAACTCGCCGGACGAAACGGCCCCAGGCAGCGATTCCGAAAAGGACTATCGGCGCAATCGGCTCGCGAGGGTCCTGACAGGCTGGTTCGAATCGCCAACGTATACCGACGCTGATGGCCGCCCGCGAGTCCTCGCAATTGATGGGCCGGAGCCGACTTTCTCTTCGCTGGTCCGCGCATTCAGCGGTGATATCTATCCACGTATCATCCTCGATGAGCTGGTCGCGGTTGGGGCGGCCAAAGTGCTCAAGGACGGCAGCGTTCGGGCCCTGAATCGTCGGTACACTTCGGGCGGCGCCGAACCCGCGGCGCTGCAGCATCTGGGTTCGACAGGACGGGACGTCTTCAACACGCTGGAGCACAACCTGTCGACACCGCCCGAGGAGCGCCTCTACGACGACACCGTCGTGTCCGTCCAGCTGGACCGGGCCGCCCTGCCCCTCTTCCGGCGCCTGCTGCGGCAGCGCGGGGCAGCGTTCCTGGAGGACATCGAAGGCTGGGTTTCGGAACATGAGAAACCCGGGAAGAGCGAAACCGTCCGCGCCGGTGTCATCGTCCAGATGTTCGTCGACCCCAAGGTCGAAGCGGACCAGGGGTCGAAACGGCGAAAGCCCGCCTGATCAGCGGCGACGACCGAGAAGTTCCAGGAACTCGTCCTCTCCGAGGATCTTGAGACCGAGGTCATTCGCCTTCTTCAGTTTCGAGCCGGCTTCGTCCCCGGCAACGACGAAGTCGGTCTTTTTGGAAACGCTGCCCGACACGGTGCCCCCCGCTTCCCGGATGAGATCGCCGGCCTCGTCCCGAGACAGCGATGCGAGGCGTCCGGTCAGAACGAAGGTCTTACCCTCGAGGGCTCCGCCTTTTTCATTCGCTGCGGCGGTCTCGGGCCACCGGACGCCGAGCTCGATCAATTGGTCGATGACACCCGCGTTCCGCGACTCGTCCATGAAAGCGCGCACGTGAGCGGCGGTAATCGGCCCGATATCCTGGACCTCTTCGATCGCTTCGACAGAAGCCGCGCGAAGCGCCTTCAACGTGCGGAAATGCTTGGCCAGCGATTCCGCGGTCGCTTCGCCGACGTCGCGAATGCCCAGGGCGAAGAGGAACCGGGCAAGCGTCGTAGTCTTGCTGCGTTCCAGGGCTTCGACGAGCTTGGCGGCGGACTTGTCGCCCATGCGGTCCAGTTCCGACAGCTGGGCAGCCCGCAGCCGGAAGAGCCCCGCCGCATCCTTCACCAGGCCCGATTCCACCAGCTGGTCCACGAGCTTATTGCCGAGTCCCTCGATATCCATGGCCCTGCGCGAGGCGAAATGCCGCAGCGATTCCTTGAGCTGGGCCGGACAGACGAGCGCCCCGGTGCAGCGCGCGATTGCCTCGCCCTTCTCGCGCTCGACGTCCGATCCGCAGATCGGGCATTTCGGTGGCAGCTCGACGGGCACGGCGCCCGGGGGCCGTTGCTCGACCATGACCTTGACGACTTCCGGGATCACGTCGCCGGCCCGGCGCAGCACGACGGTGTCGCCGATGCGCACGTCCTTGCGCTGGAGCTCCTCAATGTTGTGCAGCGTTGCATTGGAAACCGTCGCGCCACCGACGAACACCGGGTCGAGGCGAGCCACGGGCGTCAATGCACCCGTACGGCCCACCTGCCACTCGACCGCGCGCACGCGCGTCATTTCCTCGTCGGCGGGAAACTTGTGCGCGATTGCCCACCGCGGCGCCCGCGCCACGAAGCCGAGCTCGCGCTGAAGCTGCAGCTCGTCCACCTTGTAGACGACGCCGTCGATCTGGTATCGCAGCGAACTCCTGCGCTTGCCGACGTCCTCGTAGTAGGCGAGCAATCCTTCGACACCCTGCACGACGCGAGACTCCGGCGACGTGCGCAGGCCCCACTCGCGAAGCAGCACCAGCGTCTCGCTGTGCCGACCGGGCATCTTGCGCCCTTCGACCACGCCGGCTGCGTAGAAAAAAATCTCGAGCGGCCTCGATGCCGCCAGCCGCGGGTCGAGCTGGCGCAGGCTGCCGGCAGCGGCGTTACGGGGATTCACGAAGGTCTTCTCGCCCTTCTCGGCGGCTTTGCGGTTCATTTCCCGGAATCCCGGGATGGACATGACCACTTCTCCGCGTACTTCCAGGAGATCGGGATGCCTGTTCCCGGTGAGCCGAAGCGGCACGCTCTGGATGGTGCGGATGTTGTGAGTGACGTCCTCGCCCACACTGCCATCCCCGCGCGTCGCTGCGGCCTCGAGCGATCCCTGGCGGTACGTGAGGCTCACCGCGAGCCCGTCGAGCTTCGGCTCGCAGGCGTATTCGATCTCCCGCTCTGTCTCGAGGCGCTCTCGGACCTTGCGGTCGAAGGCAACGACGTCCTCACGATCGAATGCGTTGTCGAGCGAGAGCATCGGAACCCGGTGTCGAACCTGGGCAAAGGCCGCGACGGGTGCGCCGCCCACGCGCTGCGTAGGCGAATCCGGCACGACGAGATCCGGGTGCTCGGACTCGAGCCGTCGCAGCTCGGTCAGCAGCCGGTCGTACTCGGCGTCCGAAACTTCGGGATCGTCAAGGACGTGATAACGGTAGTTGTGCCGATTGATGTCGTCCCGCAGCCGGGCGACCCGCCGCTGCCAGTCATCCGTCACGGCCATCGTCAGTTCCGCCGCAGGCGGCGGTTGCGATGCTCGAATTGAACCAGTTCTTCTCGAAGGTTCAGGATCCGCTGGGCCGTCAGCGTGCTGCCCTGCTCGTCCTGCAGCTGCCCTGACAGGCGGCTTGCCAGGCCGCGACCGACCGTCAGCACGAGATCGAAGGTCGAGGGTGCATCAAGCGGTCCTGGCACGACACCGAACAGCGACACGCCCGAAAATTCCTGCTCATCCATGCGCGAAAGGTCGAAGGAACCGGGTTCCATCATGCTCGCGACGTACAGCAGCGACTTTCCGTCCTCGCGCTCGCGATGAAAGATCGAATAAGGGCCATAGTGCAGGTCTTCCGCTTCCAGTGCAGCGCGCAGGGTCGTCCCGTCCCACGGGCCACCGGCCGATACCAGACGCAGCGCGACGATTCGCTGACGTGAGGCTTCCGCGGTGCGCCGTTCCATGGCGTCCGTCGGCAGCGGCTCGAAGGTCTCTTCCTCGCGCTTAGGTGCGACTTCGTCGCGCTCGAGTGGCTGCGTGCTGATCCAGGGCGCGCGGTGATGGTCGTCCGGCTCCTCGAACGGCTCGACGTACGACTCCTCTTCATTCGCGGCTTCTTCGACACCTGGTTCGGGACCCTGCTCCGGCTCGAGATCGAACTCCGGCACGGCATTGCGGCGCCGGTCGATGCCTACGAAATCCGACACGTCGACCTCGAAATCTTCGGGTATCTCGATGAGCGGCGGCCGGCGGGGCACCCTCGCCCGTTCGATGGTCGGCACATAAGCCGTTTCGGTCCCCGGATCCTCGGCCAGTTCGCCCGCGATCATGGCTTCTTCGTCGGGTGGGCCGCCGGCCCCGGTCCATTGCGGCGCCGCCTCGGTTTGCGGCTTGAGACGCGATTTTCGCGTCTCCCACCACCACAAGCCAAGGATCAGCGCGATGCCGGCACCAAGCAGAATCCAACGCAGGCCCGCCACGTTGTCGCTCCGAACCTATCCGACTGCGGCCATCCGCACGGCCTCGTCCACGTCGACCGCGACGAGCCGCGAAACGCCCGGCTCGCCCATCGTCACGCCGATCAGATGGCTGGCGAGCTCCATGGTGTTCTTGTTGTGCGTGATGAATACGAACTGCACGCGCTCCGACATGTCGCGGACGATGTCGCAGAAGCGGCCGACGTTGTTGTCGTCCAGCGGCGCGTCGACCTCGTCCAGGAGGCAGAACGGTGCGGGATTCAACTCGAAAATGGAGAACACGAGCGCCACGGCCGTCAGCGCCTTCTCCCCGCCCGACAGCTGGTGAATCGTGCTGTTGCGCTTGCCCGGCGGCCGCGCCATGACGGCGACTCCGGCGGACAGGAGATCGTCGCCCACGAGCTCGAGGTAGGCGGCCCCGCCGCCGAACAGGCGCGGAAATTTCTCTTTCAGGCCACTGTTGATCCGGTCGAAGGTGTCCTGGAACCGGGCGCGGGTCTCCCGGTCGATCTTCTTGATCGCCTGCTCGAGCGTGTTCAGGGCATCTGAAAGGTCGGCGAACTGGCGATCGAGGTATTCCTTGCGCTCCGACTGCTCCTTCAGCTCGTCGATCGATGCAAGGTTGACCGCACCGAGGCGCTCGATCCGCTCCGTGGCCTCGGCGAGCTGCTGGTCCCACGCGAGCACGGTGGCATCTTCAGCGAGCGAGGCGGTGACCTGATCGAGGTCGAACTGGGTCGCCGCGAACTGCTCGACCAGCGACTCCCGGCGCACGCGCGTCTCCTGCATGCCGAGGCTGATTTCCGCGAGCGCCGCACGCGCCGCCTCTGCCGAACCTTCCGCCTTCTGTCGCACGAGGTCGAGCTCGCGAACCAGTGCATCCGAGTCCTCGACGGCACGCCGCGCCTCGGCCAGCTCGCGCTCGACCGCGATCCGCTGCTCCAGGAAGTCCTGGAGCTGCCGCTCCAGTTCCGCGTACGGGGTCTCGCCGTCTGCGAGCTGGCGCTCCAGGTCCGCGCGGCGCGCGAGAAGCTGGCGGGTCTGCTCATTGGCGCGATCGAGGCTCGTGCGCAGCGCGGCGAGCGTTGAACGCTGCGATTCGACCCTGATCAACACCTGCTGGGCCGCGGCCGCTTCCAGCGCGTGGGACGCGCGTGCCGCTTCCAGGCCCGCCTTCAGCGTGCCGCGCTCGCGCTCCAGGGCGAGGCCGCTTTCCCGCAATTCGCGCTGGCCGGCCAGGGCCGTGGACAGCCGTGAGCGGCAGCCGCCGGCATCCGACTCGTCGCGCGCGACATGCGCATCGACCTCGCGGATCTCGTCGACCAGCCGGGCGACCCGCTCGGCGACCTGCTGCGTCTTCGAACGGATCGCCTCGTGCGCGCCGCGCACGTTGACGAGATCATGATGCAGCTGGTTGACCCTCGCGTGCAGCTCGTCGCGGCTCGCGTCCATGTCGGCGAGCCGGGTTCGCGTCCGCTCGAAGCTCGCCTCGAGCTCGCGGACCCGGGATTCGCGTGTCGCGACGACCTTGCGCAGCGATTTCAGCTCCTGCTCGCGCGCGATGACCCCGGCATGCCCCGCCTCGCTGCGGGCGACGCGCACCCAGTCGCGGCCGAGCCAGATGCCGTTCCGCGCGATCACGGACTGGCCGGGGCGAAGCGCCTTGCGCCGTGCAACCGCATCGGCCAGCGTTTCGACGGCGAGGACGCCGTCGAGCAGGCCTGCAACGACGGCCGGACCCCTGACGCGCGCGGCCAGCGATCCGGCCTGTGCCGGCGTAGCTGTCTTGCCGCCCGCCTCGGCGATCGTGAGCTGGCCGGAACCCAGCGAGTCCATCGCCTCGGCAACAGCTTCGATGCCGTCGATGCAAACGGCCTCCAGGTAGCTGCCCAGGGTGGTCTCGACGGCACGCTCCCAGCCCTTGTCGACGTCGAGCTGCTGCGCGAGTCGTGGTCGCGAATCCAGGCTCCGGGTCGAAAGCCATTCCGCGGTGCCGGCCTCGCCCTTGCCGAGCGCCGCTTTCTGCACCGCTTCGACTGTCAGGAACTCGCTGCGCGCGGACTGGAGCTCGGCCTTGGCGGCGTCCAGCGCGGCCGCTCCCTCGCGCTCCGCGTCGCGCAGAGACTGCAGCGATGACAGCGCTGCCTCGAGCGCTGCCTGTGCCTCGCGACCGCGTTCACGTGCCTCGTTCTCGGCGGCCGCGAACTCATCGGGCTTCGCGCCTCCGATGCTGGACACGAGTTGCGAGCGCTCCTGCTCCAGACGCTCGCGTTGGGCATTGAGGCGCTGCAGTCCGGCCTCGATCTGCTCGATTCGCGCCTGCTCGACTTCGGCTGCACGCGTCGCTTCCGCGGTGGCCAGGCTGAATGTCTCCCAGCGCTGCTGCCAGCCCGACATCGCCGCCTCGGACGCGGCGAGCGCCGCGCGGGCGGACGATTCGCGTGCCTGTGCCGCGGCCAAGTCCGGCTCCGCCTGTTCGAGGAGACCGCTCAGCTCGGCCAGGTGAGACTGGTCCCGATCCGCGAGCAGGCTCGACTCGGCGTGTTCGGCGTTGACGCGCTCGAGGTCCGCGCGTTGCCGCTGCCGGAGCTCGCGGGCGTGCTGGAGGGCCTGCTCGGTGCGTGTGACGTCGGCACCGGCCTGGTAATAGCGCCCCTGCACGGCGGCCAGGGAGTCGGATCGCTCCATGTGCGCCGTTCGCGCACGCTCGACCGCCGCTTCCGCGGCGCGCAGTTCCGCGATCGCGGCCTGCGTCTCGGTCTCGCGCTGGCTGGCGAGCGCATGACGGCCTGCGATGTCGCTGTCGAGGTCACGGATCCGGAGCGCCAGCAATTCAGCCTGCAGCTGGCGCTTGCGCTCCATGTTCTCCTGGTAGCGGCGCGCAACGCCGGCCTGCCGCTGCAGGTGACGGATCTGCTTGTCCACCTCCTCGCGCAGGTCGTTGAGCCGTTCGAGGTTCTCGCGGGTATGCGAGATGCGGTTCTCGGTCTCCCGGCGACGGTCCTTGTAGCGCGAGATGCCGGCCGCCTCTTCGACGAAGGCGCGCATGTCCTCGGCACGAGCCTCGATCAGTCGCGAGATCATCCCCTGCTCGATGATGGCGTAGCTGCGCGACCCGAGCCCGGTGCCGAGGAACAGGTGCGTGATGTCCTTGCGCCGGCATTTCGCGCCGTTGAGGTAGTACGTCGAGTTGCCGTCGCGCGATACGACCCGCTTCAGCGCGACCTCGGCATAGCCCGCATACGCACCTGCCAGCTTGCCGTCGCTGTTGTCGAACACGAGCTCGACGGACCCGCTGCCGATGGGCTTGCGGCTGCGCGAGCCGTTGAAGATGACGTCCGTCATCGAGTCGCCGCGCAGGTGCTTGGCGGAAATTTCGCCCATCACCCAGCGGACAGCATCGATGATGTTGGACTTGCCGCAGCCGTTCGGGCCGACGACCCCGGTCAGGTTCGAGGGAAAGGAGACGGTGGTGGGATCGACGAAGGACTTGAAACCGGCGAGCTTGATCCTGGCAAGGCGCATTTCGGCTAGTGTAGATTAACGGCCCGCGGTTGACGACGACCCGTACCGCTTCGCATGAGCAAGTCAACGCCTTCCCGCGACGTCGAAACGTTTCCGAATCCGCAGCCCGGCCGCGACTACACGATCAGGATGCGGATTCCGGAATTCACCTGCCTGTGCCCGCGCACCGGGCAGCCGGATTTCGCCACGCTGGAAATCGAGTACGTTCCCGACCAGGTCTGCGTCGAGCTGAAGTCGCTCAAGTTGTATGTCTGGTCGTTCCGGGATCGCGGCGCCTTCCATGAGGCCGTGACCAACGAGATCGCCGACCTGCTCGCCGCGGCGCTCAGTCCGCGATTCCTGAGGCTGACTGCTCATTTCAATGTCCGCGGCGGCATTTACACGACCGTTGTCGCCGAACACCGACAGCCAGGCTGGTCGGCTGCGCCGACAGTCATCCTCCCCTGAGCGATTACCCGACGAAGGCCCGAAATTCGTGGCACTGGACCCCACGGAAACGAGGGCTATAATCCGGCGCTCGATTGAATAGGCTGCGGAGAACTTGATGCCTGCAAAGAAGGCTTCCCGACCGAAAAAACATGCCGTGAAGGCCGCGCCGCGCAAGGCGCCCGCCCCCCGCAAGGCCGCGAAACCCGCGGCACGCAAGCCGAAGGCCGCGGCCGCCCGCGCCAAGCCTGCCAAGCCCGTAAAGACCAAGTCCCGAGCCGTCGCGGCGGCGCCGCCGCGCGCGCCGGCGAAGCCTGTCGCCAGGAGCGGCAGCGACGGCCAGACCGTCCGCGAGCCCGTGCAGCCCAAGCCGCGGATGCCGGCACCGCATGTCGCGGAAGTCCGTGCCACGTTTTCCGGCATGCCGAACCGTATGGGTCGGCGGCTCGGAGCGTCCGAGGACGAGGAAGACGGGACGGGCACACACAACCTGCTCCTCGGACCGCGCAACGTCCGGCCCTACCGCGAGCGTAAGGGCGAGCTGTACATGGGCCGGGACCAGCTCGACCATTTCCGCGACATCCTGAGCAGCTGGAAGCGGGATCTCATGGAGGAGGTCGACCGCACGATGTCCCACATGAAGGACGAGGCGGCGAACCCTCCCGATCCGAACGACCGGGCGACCCTCGAGTCTGAATTCGCGCTGGAGCTGCGCACGCGGGACCGCGAGCGCAAGCTCATCCGCAAGATCGACGAGGCCCTCAGCCGGATCGAGGACGGCAGCTACGGCTACTGCATCGAAACCGGCGAGCCGATCGGCGTCAAGCGCCTGGAGGCCCGGCCCGTCGCGACCCTGTGCATCGAGGCGCAGGAGCGGCGTGAGCGCCGCGAGAAGCAGTACGGCGACCGCGACGACTGGTACCGGTAGCCGGCCGCCGACCTGCGGCCGCTTCGCCCCGACCCCTTCCGGACCGCTCCACCTCGGATCGCTGCTCGCAGCGACCGGGAGCTACCTCAGCGCGCGGCACGCGGGCGGCCGCTGGCTGCTCCGGATCGACGACCTCGATCGCCAACGGAGCATCCCGGGGCTCGCCGAGGAATTCCAGCGAACACTGCATCAGTTTGGTTTTGAATGGGACGGAACGGTCTACTTCCAGTCCGCTAGAAATGATCGGTATCGCGAAGCGTTG
Organism: Steroidobacteraceae bacterium; assembly: GCA_035281265.1. Classification (GTDB taxonomy): domain Bacteria; phylum Pseudomonadota; class Gammaproteobacteria; order Steroidobacterales; family Steroidobacteraceae; genus SCUD01. The sequence goes on along the minus strand of DATEEF010000034.1, from coordinate 6,319 downwards.
GCTGCGATCGTTGCGAGAAACGGCACCTACGCCTGCCGTTGCAGCCGCTCCACCCTGACCGCCAGTCAACTGGCGGAGCCTGGCGGCGAACCGGTCTACCCGGGCACCTGCCGTCAGGATCCGCAGGCCGCTACCGGGCCACATGCCCTGCGGTTCGCCATTCGCGAAGGACAGCCACCCATCGAGTTCGCAGACCTTTTCCAGGGCCGCTACGTGCAGGATTGCGCGCGGGAGGCGGGTGATTTTGTCATTCGCCGGCGCGACGGCCAGGTCGCTTATCACCTCGCGACCGTGGTTGACGATGCGGAGAACGGCGTCACCGAGGTCGTGCGGGGCGCGGACCTCATGGCCTCGACGCCGCGCCAGATCCTGCTCCAGCAGGCGCTGGCGCTTCCTACGCCTTCCTATGGCCACCTGCCCCTGCTGACCGAGCCGGATGGCCGGAAGCTCGCGAAGTCGAAGCGCTCGTTGCCGCTTGCCGAGGACGTTTCACGGCAGCTCTGCCAGGTGCTCGGATGGCTCGAGCAGGCGCCGCCGCCGGAACTGGCGACGGAGCCCGTGAGGACGATCTGGGACTGGGCGATCCGGAACTGGCGGCCCGCGCGACTCGCGGGCTGCCGGGAACGGCGGCTGGCAACCTCCGTCGCCGGCTAGAGGCTCAGGCGACTCCGCGCATCGAGAGCCGCACGCGGCCCTGTCGGTCGACTTCGAGCACCTTCACCTTCACGACGTCGCCTTCCTTCAGCTTGTCGCTGACCCGTTCGACGCGCTCGTCGGAGATCTGCGAGATGTGAACGAGGCCGTCACGACCCGGCAGGATGGCGACGAAGGCCCCGAAGTCCATCAGGCGCACGACCTTGCCCTCGTAGACGCGGCCGACCTCGACGTCCGCCGTGATCAGCTCGATCCGGCGCAGCGCCTCGCGGCCCGAAGCGGCGTCGACCGAGGCGATCTTGACGGTGCCGTCGTTCTCGATGTCGATCGTCGTGCCGGTCTCTTCGGTGATCTGGCGGATGACCGCGCCGCCCTTGCCGATGACGTCGCGGATCTTCTCCGGGTCGATCTTGATCGTCACGATGGTGGGCGCCCACTCCGACATCTGCGGACGCGCCTTGTCGATGACCTTGTTCATCTCGCCGAGGATATGCAGCCGCCCGGCCTTGGCCTGCTCGAGCGCGACCTTCATGATCTCGGGCGTGATGCCGTTGATCTTGATGTCCATCTGCAGCGCCGTGACGCCGGTCGCCGTGCCGGCAACCTTGAAGTCCATGTCGCCGAGGTGATCCTCGTCGCCGAGGATGTCGGTGAGCACCGCGAAGCGCTCGCCCTCCTTCACCAGGCCCATGGCGACGCCGGCCACCGGTGCCTTGATCGGCACGCCCGCGTCCATCAGCGACAGGCTGGTGCCGCAGACGCTCGCCATCGAGCTCGAGCCGTTCGACTCGAGCACCTCGGAAACGACGCGAAGGACGTACGGGAAGGACTCGAGGTCCGGCATGACGGCCATGATGCCGCGGCGCGCCAGGTTGCCGTGGCCTATCTCGCGGCGCTTCGGCGAGCCCATGAATCCAGTCTCGCCCACCGAGAACGGCGGGAAGTTGTAGTGCAGCATGAACGGCTCGCGGCGCTCGCCGGCGAGCGCGTCGATGATCTGCGCGTCGCGGCCCGTGCCGAGGGTCGTCGTGACGAGCGCCTGCGTCTCCCCGCGGGTGAAGATCGCCGATCCGTGCGTGCGCGGCAGCGCGCCGACCTCGATGCTGATCGGGCGGACGGTCTTGAGGTCGCGGCCGTCGATGCGCGGCTTGCCGTCCAGGATCATGTCGCGGACCAGGCGGTACTCGAGGTCGTGCAGCGCCGTTCCGACCTGCTCCTTCGTGTACTGCGGCTTCTCGCCACCCGCGAGCGCCTCCTGGACCTTCTGGCGGACTTCGGCGAGCTTCGAGACGCGGGACTGCTTGATGACCGTCGCATACGCGTCGGTCAGCCCGGACTGCGCCTGCGCGGCGACCGCCTGCTTGAGCGCAACGTTCTCGTCGGCCGGCTTCCAGTCCCACCGGGGCTTGCCGGCCTCGGCAGCGAGCTTGTTGATGGCGTCGATGGCAGCCTGCATCTGCTGGTGCCCGAACAGCACTGCGCCCAGCATGACTTCCTCGGAAAGGCCCTTGGCTTCCGATTCGACCATCAGAACCGCGTCCTGCGTGCCCGCGACCACGAGGTCGAGGTCGGACTCGGTCTTCACCTGGCTGGCGGTGGGATTCAGGAGGTACTGGCCACCCTTGTAGCCGACGCGCGCTGCGCCGATCGGCGACGTGAATGGAATGCCCGACAAGGCGACCGCCGCCGAAGCGCCGATCAGCGAAGGAATGTCGGAATCGATCTCGGGATCGAGCGAAAGGACCGTCGCGACGATCTGGACTTCGTTGTAGAAGCCCTCGGGGAACAGGGGCCGCAGCGGCCGGTCGATCAGGCGGGACGTGAGCGTCTCCTTCTCGGAGGGCCGTCCTTCACGCTTGAAGAAGCCGCCCGGGATCTTGCCGGCGGCGTACGTCTTCTCGACATAGTTGACGGTGAGCGGGAAGAAGTCGCGGCCGGCGACGGCTTCGCGGCGGCCGACAGCGGTGACGAGTACCACCGTGTCGCCCATCCTGACGACGACGGAGCCGTCAGCCTGACGGGCCAGGCGCCCGGTCTCGATCGAGACCGCGTGCGCACCATACGTGAAAGTCTGCCTGGAAACGCTCAAGCGAGTCCCCTTTGATTGACGGAACGGAAAACGGGCGCTGCGCGCCCGTTGCTACGCCTTAGCGGCGCAGGCCAAGTTCGTTGACGACCTTGGTGTACCGCTCGGGGGCCTTGGCTTTGAGGTAATCCAGGAGCCGCCGACGCTGTGCCACCATCTTCAGCAGGCCGCGCCGCGAGGCGTGGTCGCTCTTGTGCGTGGTGAAGTGCTCGGTCAGCCCGTTGATCCGTTCGGACAGCAAGGCGATCTGCACTTCCGGCGACCCGGTGTCCGCCGGAGCGCGCCGGAACTTGCCGACGACCTCCGCCTTGCGCGTGTTCGTGAGTGGCATCTCGTTCACTTAACCCTTTAAAAGGGCGCGCATTGTACCCGCCGGGAGGTGTCCCCTCAAGCGCGCGAAACGGCCCGCTCCGGCAGCCTGACCATGATTCTTTCAGGGGCCAGCCGGGCCCCCTCGGCGCTCATGCGGCCGACGCCGAGAAAGCGGCCGTCGGCCCCGTACATCCGCACCTGCGAGGCCCCCGGGCCCTGCGCCGGCACCGCCCTGCCCTGGAGGACCGAATCCTGTTCGGCAGCGCCGAGCTGCACGGCTGGCAATCCGGGGAGTGCCTCGTCCACGGCGACGAGCAAGCCGTCGAGATCGGCGCCCGCGGCCGCTTCGGCCTCGAGCCGATCGAGCTCATGCATCGGCATGCCGGTGAATGGCCCGAGGCCGGTACGGCGCAGCGATGCGACGTGCCCGACCGTGCCGAGGGCGCGAGCGATGTCCTCGGCCAGCGTGCGGATGTAGGTGCCCTTGCTGCACGCGACCTCGAAATCGAGCCAGCCCGGCCCTGAGCCAGTCAAAGCGAGGCGGCTGATGTGCACGCGGCGTGGCGGCCGTTCCACCTCCACGCCGGCCCGGGCAAGCCGGTAGAGCCGCTCACCCTCGTGCTTGAGGGCCGAGTACATGGGCGGCACCTGCATCGAGTCGCCGACGAAGGCCCCGACATGGGCGCGAACAGCGGCTTCGTCGAGGTCCGGCACGCCGGCGACCTCGCCGGTCTCGCCTTCGCGGTCGCCAGTCGTCGTGCTGCGCCCGAGCGCCAGTCGAAAGCAATAGGCCTTGTCCGCGTCCAGCAACATCGCGCTCGCCTTCGTGGCCTGGCCGAGGCACACCGGCAGCAGGCCGCTTGCGAGCGGGTCGAGGCTGCCGGTGTGTCCGGCCTTGCGGGCTCGAAACGCCCGCCGCACGCGCTGCAGCGCCGCGTTCGAACTGATGCCCTCGGGCTTGTCGAGCAGCAGGATGCCGTCGACGTCCCGCAGCAGGCGGGACCGGGCGTTACGGCCGCGGCCGCTCATTCCTTGTCCGGGTCCGGCTCCACGTGGCGCCGGCGGTCGCTCTCGACCGCATCGCTGATGAGCTCCGAGAGGCGCGCGCCGCGCTCGACGGAGTCGTCGACGTGGAACTGGATCTCCGGCGCGACGCGCAGCCGCATCTGGTTGCGCACCTGGTGGCGCAGGAAGCCCGCCGCGTGCTGCAGCGCCTCGCGCGCGGACTCGGCATCGCCGCTGCCGGCGAAGGGCGTGAAGTACACGTTCGCGTGCGTCAGGTCGCGGGAAACTTCCGCGGACGTGATGGTGATGAGCCCGACACGCGGGTCCTTGACCTCGCGGCGCACGAGCTCCGAGAGCAGGCGCTTCAGCTGCTCCTCGACCCGGCGCGCCCGCGGAAACTCGCGCGGCATAAGGAACCTCGCTCAGGCGCCGAGCTGGCGCGCCACCTCGATGCGCTCGAAGCACTCGATCTGGTCCTTGACCTTGATGTCGTTGTAGCCCTTCACGCCGATGCCGCACTCGGTGCCGGCGCGCACCTCGTTGGCATCGTCCTTGAAGCGCTTCAGCGATTCGAGCTCGCCCTGGAAGATCACGACATTGTCGCGCAGGACCCGGATCGGGTTGTTGCGGCGCACGTACCCGTCGACCACGAGGCAGCCCGCCACCGTGCCGAACTTGCTCGAGCGGAACACCTCGCGCACCTCGGCAAGCCCGACGATCTGCTCCTTGACCTCCGGTGCCAGCATGCCGGTGAGCGCAGCGCGGATGTCGTCGATCGCCTCGTAGATGACGCTGTAATAGCGGACCTCGACGTTCTGGTCGCGCATCGCGTCGCGCGCCGCGGCGTCTGCGCGGATGTTGAACGCGATCACGCGTGCCCGGGAGGCGGCCGCGAGCATGACGTCGGACTCGGTGAGCCCGCCCACGCCGCTCGAGATCACCTTTACCGCCACCTCGGCGGTCGAGAGCTTGGCCAGCGCCTCGCGCAGCGCCTCGGCGGAGCCCTGCACGTCCGCCTTGATGAGCAGGTTGACCGTGCCCTTCGAATCCTCGCCCAGCTGCGCGAAGGCGTCCTCGGACTTCTGCCCCGCCTGTCGCGCAAGGCGCACGTCGCGGAACTTGCCCTGGCGGTACAGCGCGACCTCGCGTGCCTTGCGCTCGCTGTCGACGACCAGCAGCTCGTCGCCCGCGTTCGGCGGGCTCGAAAGCCCGAGCATCTGTGCCGGGATCGACGGGCCCGCGGAGTCGACCTCCTTGCCGCGCTCGTCGAACAGCGCGCGCACGCGCCCGAACTGCTCGCCGGCGACCACGGAGTCGCCGATCCGGAGCGTCCCGCGTTTGACCAGCACCGTCGCGACCGCGCCGCGCCCACGCTCGACGCTCGCCTCGAGGACGACGCCGATGGCCGGCGCATCCTGCACGGCGGTGAGCTCCAGCACCTCGGCCTGCAGCAGGATGGACTCGAGCAGCTTGTCGATGCCCTCGCCCGTCTTGGCCGACACCGGCACGAAGATGTTCTCGCCGCCCCATTCCTCGGCGATGACGCCTTCCTGCGAGAGCTCGTTGCGCACCCGCTCGGGATCGGCGTCGTGCTTGTCGATCTTGTTGACCGCCACGACGATCGGCACGTTGGCCGCCTTCGCGTGCTGGACCGCTTCCTTCGTCTGCGGCATGACGCCGTCGTCGGCAGCGACGACGAGGACCACGATGTCCGTCACCTGGGCGCCGCGCGCGCGCATCGCGGTGAATGCCGCGTGGCCCGGCGTGTCGAGGAAGGTCACGACGCCGCGCGGCGTCTCGACATGGTAGGCGCCGATGTGCTGCGTGATGCCGCCCGCCTCGCCCGCAGCGACCTTGGTGCGGCGGATGTAGTCGAGCAGCGAAGTCTTGCCGTGGTCGACGTGGCCCATGATGGTGACCACCGGCGGCCGCGGCAATGCCTCATCCGAGGCATCCATGCCGGCCTGCAGTTCCTCGTCGACCTGGTCGGCCTTCAGCACCTTGGCGACGTGGCCCATTTCCTCGACCACCAGGACGGCGGTGTCCTGGTCGACCGGCTGGTTGATGGTCGCCATGACGCCCATGTTGAGCATGGTCTTCATGACTTCGCTCGCCTTGACGGCCATGCGCTGCGCGAGCTCGGACACCGTGATGGTTTCGCCGATCGAGACCTCGCGCTGGACCGGCTCGGTCGGCAGCTCGAAGCCGTGCTTGCGGTCCGCGCTGACGGCGGCGGCGCGGCGGCGCGGCTCGGGCCGCGCC
>DATEEF010000033.1:0-17927 GCA_035281265.1 Steroidobacteraceae bacterium | reverse complement strand
TCGCGCGCATTGCTGCCGTGCCGGCCGGCACCGCCGCACGCGCCGCGGACGAGCTCCTGGCGGCGGTCGCGGCGACGCCCGGCGCGGGCCCGGCACGTGATTTCGTCGATGCAGAGCGCCCCGGCCCCGAGCAGCTGCGGTTGCAGAAGGCACTCCAGGCCCGGCTCGCGGGCATCGCGTCGGCGCTCGGCATCCAGCCGGAAGTGCTGGCGACACGCCGCGAGCTCGCCGCGCTCGCGCGCGGCGTGCGCGACCTGCCCGTGATGCGCGGCTGGCGGCGGGAGTCGGTCGGCGAGCAGTTGCTGACAGCAATTTGAAGGGGACGAATTTGAAGGGGACGCACCCCTTCATATTCGGCATAGGGAGCGTGCAGCGAATATGAAGGGGTGCGTCCCCTTCAAATTCAGCCCGGGGTCGCGAGCTTGAGGCCCACGATGCCGGCGACTATCAGCACGATGCTCGCGATGCGCGCGGCATTCGCCGGCTCCTTGAACAGGATGATGCCGAGGATCACGGTGCCGACGGCGCCGATGCCGACCCACACCGCGTAGGCCGTGCCGACGGGCAGCGACTTCATGGCGATCGCGAGCAGCCAGATGCTGAGCCCCATCGCGAGCACGGTCCAGGCGCTCGGCCAGAAGCGGGTGAAGCCTTCCGTGTACTTGAGCCCGATGGCCCAGCCGACCTCGCACAGTCCCGCGAGAACGAGAATGATCCAGTGCATGCGGTTCAGCCGCCGATCGCCGCCTCGAGGCGGGCAGCTACGTCGTCGAGGCTGCCGGCGGCGTCGATGCGCCGCAGCAGCCCCTTCGATTCGTAGTAGTCGATGAGCGGCTGCGTGCGCTCGCGATACACGGCGAGCCGCTTGCGTACCGTCTCCTCGCCGTCGTCCGGGCGCTGGAAGAGGTCGTGCGGACGGCCGTCGGTGCAGAGCTCGCCGGGGCGCGGCGGGTTCGACTCGACGTGGAACACGCGGCCGCAGCGGCGGCAGGTGCGCCGGCCCGCAAGGCGGCGCTCGAGCACGAGCGGATCGATGTCGAACAGCACGACGCCGTCCACCGGCTGGCCGATCTCGTCGAGCAGGCGCGCGAGGCCGTCGGCCTGCACGATCGTGCGCGGGAATCCGTCCAGGATGAAGCCGCGCTTCGCGTCGGGGCGGGCGAGCCGCTCGCGGATGATGCCGAGCATGGTGCGGTCGTCCACGAGCTGGCCCGCGTCCATCACGGCCTTGGCGGCCCGGCCGAGCTCGGTGCCGGCGGCCACGGCCTCGCGCAGCAGGTCGCCGGTGGAGACCTGCGGCACGCCGCGACGCGCCTCGAGGCGTTGAGCCTGCGTGCCCTTCCCCGATCCGGGCGCACCCAGCAGAACGAGCCTCATCCGCGTTTCCTCGCGGGCGCCGGCCCGCCGTGGGGCGCCCATCCTGCCCGCGGCGTCAAGTCGCGTCAAACAGAGTGGATCGGCTATGCTTCGCCCCCCAACGGGCCGGTCGGCGCCCGCAAAACGGATTTGACAATGGCTGGACGCAGGAGCTCGAAGCCGGTGCCGCGGAACGCGCTGTACGCGCAGTCGGGCGGCGTGACCGCCGTCATCAACGCGACCGCCGCCGGCGTCATCGAGGCCTGCCGCAGGCACAAGAGCCGCATCGCGAACCTGTACGCGGGCCGCGACGGCATCGTCGGCGCCCTCACCGAGGACCTGATCGACACCGGTCGCGAAAGTGCGGCGACGATCCGCGCGCTGAAGCACACGCCCGCGGGCGCTTTCGGCTCCGCGCGCTACAAGCTCAAGGACCTCGACCGCGACCGCGCCAAGTACGAGCGCCTCATCGAGGTGTTCCGCGCGCACGACATCGGCTACTTCTTCTACAACGGCGGCAACGACTCGATGGACACGGCGCTGAAGCTGTCGCAGCTCGGCGCTCAGACGGGGTATCCGATCGCCTGCATCGGCATCCCGAAGACGGTCGACAACGACCTTCCCGTCACCGACTGCTGCCCGGGCTTCGGCTCGGTCGCGAAGTACGTCGCGGTCTCGACGCTCGAGGCATCCCTCGACGTAGCCTCGATGGCGCGCACCTCGACGCGCGTCTTCATCCTCGAGGTGATGGGTCGCCATGCGGGCTGGATCGCTGCCGCGGGCGGGCTCGCCGCGCGCAAGGCCGGCGACCCGCCGCACATCATCCTGTTCCCGGAAATCGCCTTCGACCGCGAGAAGTTCCTCGCGCGCGTGAAGGAGACCGTGGACGCCAGGGGCTTCTGCGTCGTCGTCGCTTCGGAAGGCACGCGCGATGCGGACGGCAAGTTCCTCGCCGACATGGGCACGAAGGACGCCTTCGGACACGTGCAGCTCGGCGGCGTCGCCCCGACGCTCGCGCAGATGGTCAAGCAGGCGCACGGATACAAGTACCACTGGGCGCTCGCCGACTACCTCCAGCGCGCCGCGCGCCACGTCGCCTCGAAGGTGGACGTCGACCAGGCCTACGCCGTCGGCCGCGCCGCGGTCGAGCTCGCGCTTGCCGGGAAGAACGCGGTGATGCCCGTCATCCGCCGCAAGTCCCACCGGCCCTACCGCTGGGACATCTCCTCGGTCGCGATCGAGGCGGTGGCGAACAAGGAGAAGATGGTGCCGCGCGAGTACATCACGCCCGACGGCTTCGGCATCACCGCCGCCGCGCGGCGCTACCTCGAGCCGCTGATCGGCGGCGAGGCGTACCCGCCCTACAAGGACGGCATCCCGCAGTATGCGACGCTCAAGGGCGCACGCGTGCGCAGGCGGCTGAACACGGCTTTCTCGGTATAATTCACGGTTTCCAGGGGAGAGACTTCATGCTGATGCAGAATGCGCTCTGGCTCGCGATCGCGGCCGGCGGGGTCGCCGTGCTCTACGGCGTCTTCATGGCCCGGTGGATCCTCGCGCAGCCCGCGGGCAGCGTGCGCATGCAGGAGATCGCAGCGGCGATCCAGGCGGGCGCCAAGGCCTACCTGAACCGGCAGTACTCGACGATCGCGCTCGTCGGCGTCGTCCTGTTCGTGGCACTCGGCCTCGCATTGAAGGAGTGGTACACGCCGATCGGATTCGCGCTTGGCGCGATCCTCTCCGGCGCGGCCGGCTACATCGGCATGAACGTCTCGGTGCGCGCGAACGTCCGCACCGCGCATGCGGCGAGCGTCGGGCTGAACCCCGCGCTGCAGGTCGCCTTCCGCGGCGGCGCGATCACGGGCCTGCTGGTCGTCGGCCTCGGCCTCCTCGGCGTCGCGGCCTACTACGGCATCATGCTTGAGCTCACCGGCGACAGCGACAAGGCATTGCACTCGCTCGTCGGCCTCGCCTTCGGCGGCTCGCTGATCTCGATCTTCGCGCGACTCGGCGGCGGCATCTTCACCAAGGGTGCGGACGTCGGTGCGGACCTCGTAGGCAAGGTCGAGGCGGGAATTCCCGAGGACGACCCGCGCAACCCCGCGGTGATCGCGGACAACGTCGGCGACAACGTCGGCGATTGCGCGGGCATGGCGGCCGACCTGTTCGAGACCTACGCGGTGACCGTGGTCGCGACCATGCTGCTCGCCGGCCTCATGATGAAGGACCTCGGCGACGCGGGGGTCCTCTACCCGCTCGTGCTGGGCGCCGTGTCCATCGTCGCCTCCATCGTCGGCACCTTCTTCGTCAAGGTGCGCGACGGCGGCAAGATCATGGGCGCGCTGTACCGCGGCGTGATCGTCTCCGGCGTCATCGCGGCCGCCGCCTACTACCCGATCACCAAGTCCATGATGGGCGATGCGGCCATGTCGCTCTATGGCTGCGCGCTGATCGGCCTCGGCCTGACGGCCGCGCTTATCTGGATCACCGAGTACTACACGGCGACCGAGTTCAAGCCCGTGCGCTACGTGGCCGCGGCCTCGCAGACCGGCCACGGCACCAACGTGATCGCGGGCCTCGCGGTGTCAATGAAGTCAACCGCGCTCCCGGTGCTCTCGATCTGCGCCGCCATCTGGGGCGCCTACCAGCTGCACGGCCTCTACGGCATCGCAATCGCGGCCACGGCCATGCTGTCCATGACTGGCATGATCGTCGCGCTCGACGCCTACGGCCCGATCACCGACAACGGCGGTGGCATCGCCGAGATGAGCGGCCTGCCGAAGGACGTGCGCAAGATCACCGATGCGCTCGACGCGGTCGGCAACACGACCAAGGCGGTGACGAAGGGCTATGCGATCGGCTCGGCCGGACTCGCCGCGCTCGTGCTATTCGCCGACTACACGCACAACCTCGAGATCGCCGGCAAGCTCCAGGACTTCAGCCTGTCCGACCCGGCCGTGATCATCGGCCTCTTCATCGGCGGCCTGGTGCCCTACCTCTTCGGCGCGATGGCGATGGAAGCTGTCGGCCGCGCGGCGGGCTCGGTCGTCATCGAGGTGCGCCGCCAGTTCAAAGAGATCCGGGGCATCATGGAGGGCACGGCCAAGCCGGACTACTCGAAGGCCGTGGACATGCTGACGCGCGCCGCGATCAAGGAAATGATCGTCCCCTCGCTGCTGCCGATCCTGATCCCGGTGGTCGTCGGCTTCGGCATGAACTGGCTGCTCGGCCCCGGCGCCGGCATCCGCGCGCTCGGCGGCGTGCTGATCGGCACGATCGTGACCGGCCTCTTCGTCGCGATCTCGATGTGCACGGGCGGCGGCGCCTGGGACAACGCCAAGAAGTACGTCGAGGAAGGCAACTTCGGCGGAAAGGGCTCCGACACGCACAAGGCGGCGGTCACCGGCGACACCGTGGGAGATCCCTACAAGGACACCGCGGGCCCGGCGATCAACCCGCTGATCAAGATCATCAACATCGTGGCGCTCCTGCTCGTGCCCCTCCTCTAGGGCGGGGCACCCACGGCACTTATCGGCGGGTTCTTACATGGAATGCGTCGTACTCCGATCCACCGGGGAGGGGGCAGGACGCAGACTGCAGGCGTCCGCAATCCGAGTTGCAACCCAATTGGAGCCCGACATGAAACTACCCATTCTTGCTGGCGTACTGGCCCTGACGGTCGGCGCCGCTTTCGCCAACGAACCGACGAGCACGACCACCGCCGATCCCGCCGCGACGTTCAAGTCGCTCGACACCGACGGCAATGGACGCATTTCCGAGTCTGAAGCAAGCGCGAACCCGGCGCTCAGCTCTGGTTTCAAGAGCGCCGTCAGCGACGCCAGCAGCGGCATGACGATGGAAGAGTTCACCGCCTGGCATGCGAGCCAGACACAGGGCCAGGCACCGACGCCGCCCAGCAACTGAAGCTCTCAAGTCACCGGCACGATTCCAGGGGCCCTTCGGGGCCCCTTTTCTATGCTCGCATTTTCCCGCCGCTTCCGGGACTGGAACCGGTGCTCGGGGATGCCGCAGAATTCGGGCGCGGCGGTACATCGCCGTTCCGACGAAGGGGACCGCGCCATGGCCGGAATGACACGCCGCCGACTGCTGGTGGGCGCGCTGCCGCTCGGAATCGCGGGACTCGGCCTCGCCCGCGTGGCGCGCGCCGCCGGCTCCTGCGTCCAGCCGGAGTCCGAAGCGCTGCGCACGTCGGTCAACTACGTGGCTCCGGCCGCGGATCCCGCCGCCGCCTGCGCGCGCTGCGCCTTCTTCACCGCCGATCCCGCGGGCGGCGCCTGCGGGAGCTGCCAGATCCTGTCCGGGCCGGTCGATGCGACCGGCCACTGCGACTCCTTCAGCCCGCCGTCCTAGGGCCGCGCCGCGCAGCCCTACTCGCCGCCGCGCTGGCGCGCGACGTTTGCCGCCGTCACCGGCGGCGCGCGGTTGCCCCAGCTCCCGCGCAGGTAATTGGCGAGCGCCGCGATCTCGGCATCGTCGAGCCTCCGGTCGAAGGCGGGCATCGTCTCCCAGGCGGGAGACCCGATGACCTCGGGACGATCGCTGCCGTGCAGGATGATGTTGATGAGCGAGGACGCGTCCTCGCCCTGGACAATCGCGCTGCCGGCGACCGGCGGGCCGTCGAACAACCCGCCGCGGCCCGAGTCGCCGTGGCATTCGCTGCAGTGCTCCGCGTACAGCGGCTTTCCGGCGCGCCCCTGCTCCGCGGCGACCGCGGGACCCGCGAAGTCGGCGCCGTCGAGGCTCTGGAGGTAGACCGCGATGGCGCGCAGGTCCTCGGGCGTCAGGTGGCGGGTGCTGTTCGCGATCACGGCGTTCATCGGCCCGAAGCTGCCCGCGCGCGCGCTGTAGCCCTTGCCGAGGTAGTCGACGATGTGAGCCGTGGTCCAGGCGCCGAGCCCCTGCCTGGTGGCCCCGAGGTCCACTGCGAACCAGTCGCGCACGCCGCCGCCCTTCACCTCGTCGCGCATCACCGCACCGCGCAGCGGCGCGGAGGGCTCCTCCGCCAGCGTCCAGGTGCGCGCCGTGTGGCAGGCGCCGCAGTGTCCGGGTCCCTGGACGAGGTAGGCGCCGCGATTCCACTCGGCCGACCGCGCCGGGTCCGGCTTGTACGCACCGGCGTCCAGGTTCAGCGCTTTCCACGCCGCCATCGGCAGGCGGATCCGGAACGCGCGGTCGTTCTCGGGCGGCGCGTAGCGCACGGACTTGAGCGTCCGCAGGTAGGCGTACAGGTCGGCTATGTCCGCATCGGTGAGGCGCGTGTAGAAGGTGTAGGGAAAGGCGGGAAACAGGTGCCGTCCGTCCGCGGCAACGCCCTCGCGCAGCGCGCGCTTCAGGTCCGCGGCGCTCCAGGATCCGATGCCGGTCTCGCGGTCCGGCGTGATGTTGGTGGCGTAGATCCTGCCGATCGGCGTCGCGAGCGGTCGGCCGCCCGCGTACTCCGGCCCGCCCTCGCGCGTGTGGCAGCTGACGCAGTTCGCCGCGGTCGCGACATAGCGGCCGCGCTCCGCCGCCCCTGACAGGCCGTCAGCCGACGCGACGCCGGCGAGCGCCGCGAGGGCGATCCAGAGCGAGCGCATGCGGCGCCTATTCGTCCTTGGGGCGCTTCACCCGGTAGGTGTCGTGGCACTGCTTGCAGGTCAGCGCGTCCATCGCCAGCAGCAGCGCCTCGTCCTTGCCCTTCTCGTGAGCGGTCCTGGACATCTCCGCCGTCTTCGCGGCGAACTCGTTCATGCGTTTCGAGAAGTCGTCCCACTGCGCCCAGACTTCGGGCTTCGCATCGCCGCCCTCGACCTTCGGCTCGAAGGCCTTCAGCGCCGTCGCCGCGGTCGCGGCGATGATGTCCATGTGGGCGACGACGTTGTCGTCCGGGATCGCGCCGGACATGATCATGCCGAGCGCCGCGACCTGGGCCTGCAGCGTGTCCATGACGTGCTTGCGGTAGTCGATCACGTCCTGGTCGTCGGCGACCGAGCCCATCGGCAGCAGCGACAGGGCGAGCAGGTACGCAGCAAGGACTCGCTTCATCGTTGGCATTCCTCGTCGGGGATTCGGATCAGGGCACGTACATCAGGCGCGCGCTACCGATCTGCAGCCGGTAGCCGTCGGGATCCCTGACGTGGAAACTCTCGTCGGTGTCGGGCTCCGGGTCCAGGCCGCGGCGGCGCAGCTCCGCCTCGACCGCATCCCTGTCCCAGTCCTCGATGGTATAGCAGATGTGGTCTACCAGCGGCGCGGCGCCCGGTGCCTGCGACTTGCGCGCGATCAGGAAACTGTCCGCGCCGAATTTCAGGTAGCACTGCGAGCCGTCGTCGCCGCTCACCGCCATACCGAGCAGGTCCGCGTAGAAATCGCGGGTGCGCGCGTAGTCCGCGACACCGAACGAAATGTGGTTGACGGCGACGGCCTTGAATCCGCGCTGCGGCGCGGCCGCCGCATTGGCGCGCGCCGCGCCGGCGGCAGCCGTCATCCCGAGGGCAATCATCTGGACGAGCTGCCGGCGCGAGACGCGTCCCCGCTCGAACTGGCCCAGCATGTCGTCGGCGATCTTCTCCATGGTCGAACCGTCCTCCCTCAGTGATTGCCTTGCACGGGCGCGCCCGCCACCGCCGCCGTCCCGGCCCGGGTTTCCGCGAGCTCCTCCGCCACCGGCCGTGGCGCCGGCATGCCGCGGTAGGGAACGCCGGGTTCCGCGGCCGCGATCGCGGCCCGCTCGGTGTCCGTGAACGGCAGCACGCGCACCTGCGTGAACTTCGCCGCGAGCGCCGAGGAAATCGCGCGGTTCGCCCCCGTCGCGGGATCGGGCACGGCGTCGGCGAGCCGGCGCATCGCCTTGTAGATCGACGGGCCGGAGGACTTGCCGTAGCTCTGGTAGTGCGCCGACCAGTTGCGCAGCATGTGCATGTACCAGGTCTCGACGTCGGTGTACCCGGCCACCAGACCCTCGGCGGATTCGGGCGTCAGCGTGAGCCGGAGCCGCGCGCCCCACATGAACTGGTCGGTCGGCATGTAGAACGCGTCCCAGGGATACAGGAGGTCGACCGGCTCTGTCGTCAGCACGCCCTTTTCGATGCGGCCGCTCGTGTGCCGGATGTAGCGGCTGCCCCAGCGCGTGTCGATGCGCTGCGTGCCGCCGGGCAGCGCCTTGAGGCCGCCCGCATCCACCAGCACCTTGTCGCGGCCACGGAAGATCATCACGTCGACGGCCGGGTCGTCGGCCAGGCTGTCGACGCCGTCCAGCTGCACGATGATCCGGTTGTAGTTCTCGCGCAGGACCATCTCGTCCTCGAAGAACCGGATCGGGCCGTCGGGCCCGCGATAGTTCGCGATGCAGCCGAGCACGCGGTGCATCTGGTTGTCGATGCCGGCCCTGCCGTCGGGGCTCGTGAAGTCCTCCGGACCCTGCGCGCCGTCGAGGTCGAGTCCCGGCGCGACCGGACCTTCGCCCTCGAGGAAGGGCAGCGCGTCCGGCGCGACGGTCGGATGATAGCTCTCGACCTGGCGCCGCAGCTGCGTGTCCTCGAACGCGCGGTGCTGGCCTTCGGTCTCCGGGAACAGCAGCTTGAACTGCTCGCGCACGCCCTCGTTGAGGCCGCGCGGGCATTCGGTCATCTCCGGCGTCGACTGCAGCGCCCACGACAGGTTAGTGGCGACATAGGCGATCGAGCGGCCTTCCGGCGCGGCGCCGTCGGCGCGCACGCCGGCCGCGGCGAGAAGCGCGGCGGCTGCGAAGGCGATGCGGAGTCGGCCCATGGTTCAGTTCCCGACGCGGAAGAAGTCGTCACGCCACCAGAATGCGCGGAATCCCTCGCGTTCCGCCTGGAACTCGCCGAGGCCGTCGGCATTGACTTCGCCCGGCCTCGCGTCGCCCGCGAACGTAAAGACCGGTCGCTCGCGGTAGGCCCAGACGCGGAGCGCGCCCGCCTGACCCGGCCCGGCCAGGCGCCCGGTCGCGGGATCGATCTCGACGACGGTCCACAGGCGGCCGCGGCTGCGCGCGCCGTCCGGCGCCGCCACGTACGGGAAGTTCTTTCCGCAGCGCTCGGCGCTGCCACCGCCGCACATCGCGAGGCGGTAGACCTGCGTGTCGGCGGGGTGCTCGCAGCTCAGCTGGTCCGGCGCGTCGTCGCCGCAGGTGTAGCTGTACACCGTGCGGCCGCGCGCATCCGCCAGCACCTGCCCGGAGGACGTGTCCTGCACGGTGAACTCCGCTGGCGGTGGCGGCGTTTCCTGCGTATAGACGTTGCGCCAGCCGGGCACGTCGCTGCCGCCGAGGCTGCGCACGCGGTCGTCTTCCGCGTACACGTACAGGGGCTTGCCGCGGAACATCCACTGCCGCTCGCCGCTCGCGCGCGTGAAGATGGACCAGTCGCCATGCTTGCGCGCCGTGGCCGGCGCCCGGACCGGCTTGAAGCGATGCTCGCAGGCGGCATCGCAGGCGGAGCGCGTCGCCGTGTCGTCGTCGAAGGCGTAGACCGAGAAGCCGCGTGCAGTGTGCAGCAGGCGCCCGCGAAACGTGGTGGTCACCGCGAAGCCCGGCGGCAGGTCCGGCCTCGGCTGGATCGGCACGCGCACGGCGGGCGCATCGCCCTCGTGGCGATAGCTGTCGCCGCCCAGCACGTCGCCGGGCCGCCGGTCGCGCACGGAGGTATAGAGTGCCGCCCCGTCGTAGGCCCATTGCCGGCGGCCGTCGCGCCGCTCGATCACGCTCCAGCGGCCGATGGGCTCGTCACCGTCTTTCGCGAATGCGGGCGGCCATAGTGCCTGGCAGCTCGGCCGCGCATCGCGCTCGGGCAGCAGCAGGCCGCCCGGATAGGGACTCATCAGGCCCGCGCTCTCGGTACTGGCGGTGTCCGCGCAGTTGGATTCGCCCTTGGCGTCTCCGGTGACGCCGTTGCGCATCGTCCGGTACGGCCAGCGGTAGAGCGTGCGTCCCCTTGCATCCGCGAACACCGGGCCGTCGAGCTCGGTGGCCTCGACGCGGAAACCGGGTGGCAGCGGCTCCGGCACGTAAGGCTCGGCGGGTGCCGCGCCCGCGATTGCCGCGGGCAGCAGGCAGGCGGCGAGCGAGAGGGATGCGGCTGGCCTCCCCCGCGCGGCGTCCCTCACGCGAGCATCTCCGACACCTCGCTCGAGGTACCGTTGCTCTTCGTGCCCCAGGACGCGGCATCGACGCCGAACACCTTCATCGCCGTGTACCCGACGCGCGTCGCGGCGGTGCCGCCGCCGTCGACGTGCAGCCCGGTTCGCACGCGGCCCCCGGCGCGTCCGGCGGTGAACATCGGGATCCCGTCGATCGAGTGGATGCGCGCCCAGTTGGAATCCGTCGAGGCGTAGATCAGCGTGTTGTCGAGCAGCGACCCGCTGCCCTCTCGCACCTTCGCGAAGGCGTCGACGAAATACGCCCACTCTTCCATCGCGCGGCGCGTGAACCACGAGGCGATCGTCTGGTAGCCGGCCTCCTTGTCGATCGGCTCCTCGTGCGTCGTCGTGTGGTGGGGCTTCTCGTAGCCCGGCTTGATGGTTCCCGCGAAGGCCGCGGAGTACGCCATGTTGAACACGCGGGTCTGGTCGCACATCAGGGCCATGACCATCAGGTCGGTCAGCTGGCGATGCCGCTGCGCGACGATGTCGGCGTCGATGCCCGGGCGCGGATCCGGGCCCGGCGACGCGACCGGTCGGCAGGCCGCGATGGGCTCGGGCTTCGTGAGCTGCTGGTCGAACTGGCGCTCGAGGTCGCGAAGCCCGGTGAAGTACTGGTCGAGGCGCGCGCGGTCCTCGGCGCCGACGACCCGGGACATCTCGCGCGTCTGGTCCAGCACGCCGGACAGCACGCTGCGGCGTGCCATGACCAGCGGGCTCGGCGTGAAGCCTTCGGCATTCGGGTCCTGGTAGCCCGGCCCGAAGATGCGGGTGTACAAATTGAGCGGAGACGGCTCCGCGGCGTTGATCGAATTGGCGTTCTCGTAGCTGAAGCTCGTGCGCATGTCGCCGTTTGCGGTCACCATCATGGTCGGGAAGCGCGAAGTGCGCCCGATGGTGCGTGCGATCGTGACGTCGATGGTCTCTCCGGGCTTGTCCTCGCTCGCGATCGGCGCGATGCCGCTGCGGCAGACGATCCAGCCGGTGTAATGGCAGAGGTTCGGCGCCGAATCGCGGAAGGCGTTGAAGTTCGTGTAGACGTTGATGTGCTGGCGCACGTCCGCGAGCGGCGCGAGCTCCTCGGGCAGGTCGTAGTCGGCGCCCGCCTTCTTCGGCACGAATACGCTGGAGTTGCCGCCGAGCCCCCAGAACCAGGTGACGAAGCGCACGGGGAGCGGCGCGCCCGAGGCCAGGGCCTGGCCGCTGTCGCTCAGCATGCAGTCGAGGAGCGGCAGGCCTACGGCGACCGCGGTCCCGTTCAGCAGTCCCTTCAGCACGCGCCGGCGGCTGAGCCGCGCGAGTCTCGCGGAGCGGATCATGGCTTTCCTCCTGCGGTCGCGCCCGCGGTTTCCGCGGGCTCGGCCTCGCGCACCGTGGCGAAAGCGCTGCTCAACGCGACCGTCCGCAGCAGGTCCGGCAGCCGGTAGCCGTCGGCGGCGAACTGCTGCCCGAGCCAGTCCAGCATCGGCTTGTCCGCCGGCCGCACGGGCGTCCCGGCCGCCCAGCCGTAGACGCGCTTGACCAGGCAGGCACTCAGCTGCGGGTGATCGTGCAGCGCCTGCGACAGCCCCGCGAGGTCGTCGAAGTTCCGCCCGTCGAGCGTGCCGCTCGCATCGATGGGTGCGCCGCGCTCGGTGGCGCGGTACTGGCCTGCGCCGTCGAAATGCTCGAATGCGAGCCCGATAGGGTCGGTGATCTTGTGGCAGCCGGCGCAGACCGGGTTCGTGCGGTGCACGTCGAGGCGTTCCCGCGCCGTGCGCAGGCGCGAGTCGGCGTCCTCCAGCAGCGAGAAGTCCACGTTGGGCGGCGGGCGCGGCACGGTCTGGCAAAGGAGCAGCTCGCGCAGCGCCTTGCCGCGCAGCGTCGGCGAGCTGCGTCCGGGATGCGCATGCGCGGCGAGGAAGCTGACCTGGGTCAGGAGCCCGGTGCGCGGGCTGCCGGGCGGGCTCGTGTAGGCGGTCCAGCCGGGCGGGGCCGCGACTCCGTAGATGACCGCGAGCGACGGCGACACGAAAGTGTCGCTGCTCGTGAACAACCCGCGATAGTCGCCCTTCCTGACGAGCAGGTAGTCGACCAGGGTGCGCAACGTCTGTTCGCGCGCGTCGGCGATCGTCTCGGCGCCGAAGTTCGGGTAGATGCCCGTGTCCTTCGTGAGCACCGCGAGATCGTCGAAGCGCAGCATGTCGTCGAAGAAGGCGCGCATGCCGGTCTCGAGCCGCGGGCTCGCGAGCATGCGATCGACTTCCCGCGCGAGCCCGGCTTCGCTGTCCAGCCTGCCCTCTTCGGCGGCATGCAGCAGCTCCTCGTCGGGCGCCGCATTCCACAGGAAGAAGCTGAGCCGGCTCGCGAGCGACCAGGCATCGAGCCGCGCATGGCCCGGGCGGGCCGGGTCGGGTTCCGCGCGATCCGCGATGAAGAGCGCCTGCGGCGACATGAGGAGTCCCTCGAGCGCCACCGCGAGGCCGCCGTAGAAGTCCTGCAGCTGGTTTGCCGCCTCGACGCTGCGGGCGACGACCGCGTCGGCGGTCGCCGGGTCGAGCGGGCGCCGGAACAGCAGCCTGCCGACGGGAAGCAGGAACCTGCGCGCACAGTCCTTGTCGGCGCGCGTGTCGTCCCGCGGCGTGCAGGGGACGAGGTAGGCGCGGTTGACGGGACTCACGACCTGCTCGGCCAGCGCGCGGGCGGTACGCTGGAATTCCTGCATCTGCGCGATCGTGACGCCGGCGGATGCGCTGCCGCCCGCGAGCAGGCCGTCCGTGCGGCGGAACGGCGCAAAATGGGCCGCGACCGAGATATCCGGCCCGAACACGTAGCCGAGCGAGTTGAAGTACTGCTCCTGCGAGATCAGGCGCATGCTCGCGGCCGTCGCCGCCTCGGCCGGACCGTTCGGCTGCGGGCCCGCGCTCACCGAAGCGGTGTCCCGGGCGCCGGCGAGCGGCATGCACAGGAATGCCAGGGCGAGAGCCGCCGCGCGCGGACGCAGCCCGCGCGCCGACGGGAACCGGCTGCGGTCGCGACCTGCGGGAGGCAAGGGCATCCCGCGACTATACGACAGGGACACGGCCCGCAGGAGTATCCGGGCGATATCGAATTTACCATTTCCTCGGACGGAAACAGGCTCTGTCAGGGTCGCCCCACGTCGACCCGCGGTCAGGATATCCCGGTAAAGCCCCCGAGCTGGCTCAGCAGCCAGAGCTCGTAACCGACGAGCGCCAGGTAAGCGCAGAGGACGACGTACAGGATGCTGCCCACGGCAATGCCGCCGAGGATGCGCATCCGCGCGAGCAGCGTCAGCAGGACGACGCCGAGGGCGGTGAGCCCGAGCTTCCAGAGCGCGAAGCCGTGGCCAGAGCCGTGGACCAGCGGTTCCATCACCGGATTGATCTCGGTCGCACCGCGTGCGATGAGCTCGAGCGTCAGGAGAGCGTCGGCGGTCGACAGCAGCAGGATGATGATCGCGGTCGCGAGCCATTGGGGATGGAACCAGTCCGTGATCACGGGATGACGGTCGGTGCCGCGCCGGGGCGCGAGCCGACGGCGCGCGAAACTGCTGTGCCACAGCGCACCGAAGATCGACAGGCGTCGCTCGCGCGGTTCCCTGCGCTGTTGCGCGGGCTTGCGGCTGCCGCCGGGCTCCGACGATGCGTCCATGGCTTATTCCAGCATGAATTCGCGGTATGCGCCGCGCATGCAGTGATTCGAGGCGGCCGCCGACCCGTAGCCGCCGACGTTGACCAGCGCGAGGAAGTCGCCCTCCTCCAGTGCCGGAATCTCGATGTCCTCGGCCAGCACATCGATCGCCTCGTTGATGTTGCCCGATATCGTGACACGCTCGCGCCTCGCGCCCGGGCGCGGGCTGAGGGGCGCGACGACGTACGGGATGCGGTAGTAGGCCAGCAGGTTCAGGATGCCGAGCCCCGCGTCCACGCCGACGAACCGCGTGCCGGCCTTGTCCTCGACCGTGTTCACCTGCACCAGCAGCAGGCCCGCATCCTTGACCAGATAATCGCCGGGCTCCACCGCGACGTGCAGGCCGCGCGGGCGGACGTGGCGCGCGATGATGCCGGCCCAGCGGTCGAGGTCGATGGCGGCGTCGGTCTCGGCCATGCGCACGCCGAGGCCGCCGCCGACGTTCAGCCGGCGGATCGCGGGGTGCGCGTCCAGGATGCGGCCGGCGCCCTCGAGGACGCGGTCGAGCACGTCGAGCGCGTCGCCCTGGTAGCCGCTGCCGACGTGAAAGTGCAGCGTGTCGACCGTCATGCCCGCAGCCTGCGCGGCGGCCATCGCCTCGTCGAACCGGTCCGGGTACACGCCGAACTTCGTCGGCTTGTCGCCGGCATAGCGCAGCCGCTCGTTGTAGCCGGCGCCGAGGCCGGGGTTCAGGCGGATGCCGATCCTGCGGCCCGGAGAGCGCACGCCCAGGCGGCGGATCGTGCTGATCGCATCGCAGTTGACGTGCACGCCCGGGTGCGCGCGCAGGACCTCGAGGTCCGCGTCCGACACCGCGTGACCGGTGAATGAAATGTCCTCCTCGCGAAAGCCATGCGCGATCGCGAGCTCGATTTCGGCCGGGGAGCAGGCGTCGATGCCGCAACGGCCCTGCGCGCGGAGCATGTCCAGCAGTGGGCCGTACCGGTTCGCCTTGAGCGCGAAGTAGGCGTCGTGCGCGACGCCCGCCGCGGCCAGCGCGGCGCGCAGGCGCTCGAGGTTCTCGCGCACCCGCCCGGCCCGGTACACGTAGGCAGGCGTCCCGTCGGCGGCGAGCGCGGCGAGCTTCGTGCCGCCGAACAGCAGCTCGCCGTCCTCGTAGCGCAGGTCGGGACGCTCCCACCACAGCCGGCCGCCGGCCACGCGCGGGTCCTAGCGGGTCAGCCGGCGGATCAGGACGGCGGCGCGTTGCGCCATCGGCGTCAGCGTCGCGAGATCCGTGAACTCGCCCGGCGCGTGCGAGTTGCCGCCGCCGCCGCTGCCGAGCCCGTCCAGGCAGGGCAGCATGTGCGCGATGAAGCCGATGTCGCCGGCACCGCGGTCCGCCGGGTCGAGCGCCGCCACCGGGCCGAGGCCGAGGTCGCGGCTCGCACCGTCCAGCACCTTCAGCAGCTCCTCGTTGCCCGGCGTCGGCGTCATCGGCGGGTAGGCTCCCTCGTCGAAGCTCAGCGTCGCCTGTGTGCGCGGCAGGTGGCGCCCGACGATGGCCTGCATGCGCTCGCGCACGGAGCGTTCCTGCTCGAGGCTGATGTAGCGGAAGTCGCCGCGCGCGATGGCCGTGGGCGCGATCACGTTGGTCTTGCCCTCGGCCGTGCCGCGATAGTCGTCGAGCGCCGCCTTCGTGCCGCCGACGATCACGCTCGGGTTGATAGTCAGGTATTTCTCGTTGCCGAGTTCCGCCTGGATCGCCGCGAGGATCCGGGCCGCCTCGTAGATCGCTCCGCTCCCGCGCTCCTCGCCGAAGATGCCGCTCGAGTGCCCGGTCTCGCCCTTCACCTCGAGCGTCCAGCTGTTGATGCCGCGCCGGCCGATGGTCGCCGTGCCGTCGATCGCGGCCTCGAAGCTGAGCGCGGCGTCGCTCCGTTTCGCGAGCTCGAGCATGGGCCCGCGCGTATCCGCGATCGGCATGCCGGCGTCTTCCTCGTCGCCGGTCAGCATGACGGTGATGCGCCGGTCGTCCAGCGCGCCCGCCGCATGCAGCGCCTTGAGCGCCTGCAGCATCACCACGGCGCCGCCCTTCATGTCGGCGGTCCCCGTGCCGTAGGCGCGCGTGCCGTCGCGCCGGAAGCGCTCCCCCGACAGGACGGTGTCGAGATGGCCCAGCAGCAGCAGGCGCTTGCCCTTGGTGCCCGAGGTTTCCGCGACGAGATGGCCGGCCCGCTTCATCGGCTCCGGCAGCTCGACCCATCGCGTGCTGAAGCCGATGGCACGCAGCTCACCGGCAAAGACGTCCCCCACCGCGCGCACGCCGGCGATGTTCTCCGTCGGGCTCTCGATGTCGACGACGCGGGCCAGCAAGGCCTCGGCGTCCGGCTGCCCGGCGACGGCCTGGCGCGCGATCGCACGCTCGGTGCGATCGAGCCCGGCCTGCGCGGAACCTGCACAGAATGTCAGGAGCGCTGCCAGGAGCAGCTGCCAGGCGTCGGGTCGGGTCACGGTGCGTTTTCCCCGGTCATGAAGGCTGCACGTTAACCGAGGTCGGGGCGGCCCACCACCCGCAGGCGGTCTGGTAGAGTCGCCGCATGCTCGCGCGCCTCCTCCTGGCGACGCTCTTCGTCACGCCGGCCGCAGCCGATCCCTTCAGCTTCGTCGCGCTGGGCGATACGACCTACGCGATCCCGGCGGACCATCCCCTGTACGCACGGCTGATCGACACGATCAACGCGGCGCAGCCGGCGTTCTCCATTCACGTCGGCGACACCAAGGGCTATGGCGACTGTGGCCGCGGATTCCAGACGAGCCAGCGGGAGTTCTTCGATCGCTTCAACGGGCCTGTCTTCTATGCGCCCGGCAACAACGAGTGGGCGGACTGCTGGAAGGCGAATCGCGGGGGCGCGGACCCCTCGGAGATCCTCGCCCTGATGCGCGAGGTCTTCTGGTCGCGGCCGGAAAGCCTCGGCCGGGCGCGAATGCCCCTGGTGCGCGAGTCCGACGAGATCAAGGCCTTCGGCGAGTTCCGGGAGAACGCCCGCTGGTCATTCGGCGGCGCGAGTTTCGCGACGCTCAACCTCGCCGGCACGCACAACAACCAGGAACTGCGGGTCGAAAAGCACTGGCGCGAGTTCGTGCGGCGGGAACAGGCGAACCTCGCCTGGATCAAGGCCGCCTTTGCGGCGGCACGGTCGGCCGGGCACCGCGCGCTCGTGTTCGCCTTCCACTCGAACCCCTTCGACGCGGCCCTGCGCTTCGAGAACGGCCCATTCGAGCCGCTCGTGGCGGCAATCACCACGGAAGCGGACGCCTTCGAGGGCCAGGTCCTCCTGGTCCACGGTCACAACCACGAGTTCATCGTCGACCGCCCGCTGACGCAGCTCGACCTCGACGGGCCCGCGGTCGCGCACCCGAACGTGACTCGGCTGCAGGTATACGGGTGGCCGGACATGAAGGCCGTGCGAGTGACCGTCGACGTGTCGAAGCCCTGGGTTTTCGGATTCGAGCCGCTCTTTGCCGCCGACGGGTCGGTTTCCCCGAACAAGGACACCGACTGAGCGCCACGAGACGCGCACATTTGCCTGCGATAGACTGCCCGGGGTCCGCAGGCACCGGAGTCGCCATGCCCGACGCAAGAATTTCGCCCGCTGCGGCCGCCGCCGTCGCGGCACTCGCGCTCGCCGCGTTCGCTGCCGGCGCCCGGGAACAGGCCGACCCGGCCGCCGCCGCCGAGCTCCAGCGGCTGGGCGTGCCCCGCGTGCCGGCCGTGCAGA
>DATEEF010000032.1:0-42681 GCA_035281265.1 Steroidobacteraceae bacterium | reverse complement strand
CATGCAGGTCATGCCGTTCTGGCCGACCGAGCTCGGGCTCTCGCGCAAGGACCTGATCGACGTCGAGCTCAACATCCGCATGGGGACGAGCATCCTTGCCTACTACCTGGAACGCGAGAAAGGCAACTACTCCCGGGCGCTCGGGCGCTACAACGGCAGCCTCGGGCGCCGCGAGTATCCCGACCTCGTGCTCGGCCGACTGAACTCCCGCTGGCGCCGCTAGGGAAATGGGGACGCTCACCTTTTCCTGGTGGCGCTAGTGGTCGAGGAAGCCTTCCGGCCAGTCGCGGGACTCGAGGTCGATGAGGTCCACCTCGACCGAGTCCACGCGCGCCATGGGAGGTCCCTCGTGCAGCCAGGCGACGAGCTCGTCGAGCGCCTCGATCGATCCCGCCGCATGCACGAGCACGGACCCGTCGGGGAGGTTCTCCGCACTGCCTCGCAGGCCCAGCGCCACGGAGCGCTCGGCGGTGCTCGCGCGGAACCACACGCCCTGGACCCGGCCGCGCACGCGCACGCGCCGGGCCCCGACATCCGCTTTGCGCATAGAATCCACGGCCCGGGCAGTCTGTAAGCAGCCCGGGGCGAAGGCAAGGCGATGCTGGACGTACTGGTCCTCTACTACAGCCGGAACGGCGCCACCGCCGAGCTTGCGCGACAGGTGGCGCGCGGCATCGACGGCGTCGCGGGCTGCCGCGCGAGACTGCGCACGGTGCCGGCACTCGCCGCGCCCGGCGCCGGCGTGGCGGCGCAGGATGGCGCCGCCTTCGCGACGCACGAGGACCTGCGCGAGTGCGCCGGTCTCGTGCTCGGCAGTCCCGTGCGCTTCGGCAACATGGCGGCGCCGCTGATGGCGTTCTTCGACGGCACGTCGAGCCTCTGGCTCACGGGCGTGCTGGCCGGCAAGCCGGCCGGCGCATTCGCCTCGGGCAGCACGCCGCACGGGGGGCAGGAGACGACGCCGCTCGGGATGCTGCTGCCGCTGCTGCACCACGGGATGCTGATCGTGGGCCTGCCGTTCACCGAAGCCGCATTGTCAGACACGCCCGGCGGCGGCACGCCCTACGGCGCGAGCCGGCTCGTCCGCGAGGGCGACCGGCGCGCGCTCGCGGACGACGAGCGCCGCCTCGCCCAGGCACTGGGCGCGCGCGTCGCCACCGTCGCGCTCGCCCTCGCCGCCGCCGCGAAATGAGCGATCGCGCGCGCGCCACGCGACGCGTCGCGATCGCCACCTGGTTCGGCCTCATCGCGAGCGTCGCGATCTGGCCGCTGCCCGCCGCGGGCATCGGCACGGTCGCCGCCCTCATCGCGGGCTTGCCGCTCCTGTTGCCGCTGCCGGGTCTCGCGCGAGCCGCGCGGCGGGCATTCCGGGCGGCGCCGATGGCGCTTGCGCCGGCGCTGGTGCTGTCGATCACGGAATGCCTCGTGAATCCGGCGGCGCGGGTCGCCGCCGGAGCGACGCTCGCGCTCGCGTTTGCCGCGTTTGCGGCGCTCCTGGCGGCGCTGCGCGCCTCGCCGCCGGACTGATCTCAGGCCGCGCCGCGCGCGAGCCACTCGCGCACGAACGGCACCGTCAGGCGCCGCTGCGCAGCCAGCGACTCGATGTCGAGCGCGTCCAGCATGCGGCACAGCGTTGCGAAGTCCCGCGGCGCGCGCCGCGTCAGGAAGGCGAGCGTCTCGTCGGGGAGCTCGAGGCCGCGGCACTCCGCGCGGCGCCGCAGGGCGTCGGGCTGTTCGGCTTCCGGGAGCGGCTCGAGGCGGTGCACTTCCGAGGCGCCGAGCCGCGACGCGAGATCCGGCAGCCGGATCGCCGTTCCCGCGGGACTGCCCGCTCCCGCGACCGCGAGGCCACCGCGGTGCTCGGCGAGCCCGTTGTACAGCCTGAAAAGCGCCGCCTCGAAGGCGGGGTCGCCCGCGACCGCCTCGACGTCGTCCAGGGAGACGAGGTCGAGCTGCTCGAATCCGTCGAGTCGTTGTGCGCCGTCGTCACGGACCTGCGCGAGCGGCAGGTATGCCGCGGCCAGGCCCGCGTCGCCTGCGGCCGCGCAGGCAGCCTGGAGCAGGTGGCTCCTGCCCGTGCCTCGCGTCCCGTAGATCCAGACCGGCGCATTCGCGCCGCCCGCGGCCAGTCGGCGAAGCGCCTCGACCGCGCCTGCGTTCGCGCCCGCGGTATAGGTCTCGAAGCGCATCGAGACCGCGAGCTGGACACCGAGTGGCAGCTGCTGCACGGATCAGGCGGCGCCGCGGCGGGCGCGGCTCACGGCGACGGCCTTTCGGATGTAGGTGGCCACGTAGTCCACGCCGCTCACGACCGTCGTGACGAGCACGAGCGCCCCGAGACCCAGCACCAGCCAGGGCGGAAGATTGTCGAAGGCGGCCTGCCAGACGACTGCGATCACGTATAGCAGCTGGACCAGGGTGTTGAGCTTGGAAGGCACGGTCGGGCGGCCCTCCAGGGGCCCGAAAAGCCACTTGTAGATGCCGGCGCCCGCGCCGATGACGACGTCGCGTGCGACGGCGACCGTCGCGAGCCACACCGGGACGAGGCCGACGACGGCGAGCGTGATGAAGACGCTGACGAGCAGCAGCTTATCCGCCAGCGGGTCCAGCCACTTCCCCACTGCGGACGTCCAGCCGAAGGTCTTGGCGAGGTAGCCGTCGAGCATGTCCGAGACCGCGGCGATCGCGAACAGCACGAGCGTCTGTCCGTAACGGCCTTCCGCGAGCAGGATGACGATCGGCACGGTGAGCGCGATGCGCAGGAGGCAGATGAGGTTGGGAACCGTGGCCAGCTTCATGGAGACAGCGAATAGATGAGGCGCGCGGCGTCGACGGGCACGAGGCGCCCGTCACGCAGGATGGCCTGGCTGAGCGCCTCCGGATCGCCGCGCACGTTCACGCGGAACGACACCGAGTCCGAGCTGACTTCGTCGACCGCGACGCCGCGGACCGGTGCGAGCTTCGCGAGCGTGCGCAGTGCGGTGGCATACGATTCCAGCGTTGCGATGCCGGTGACAGTCACTGTCTGCTCGCTGCGCTGCGCGGCGCCCTGGGAGGCGTAGATGCCGGCGTAGCGCTCGGCGGCGAGCGCGGCACCCGCCTCGAGGTCGCCGGTCGACCCGCCGGACGTGCCCGGGGCCGTGAACGACCATTCCACTTCGTAGCCGCCCTCCGCCGACTGCCGTGCGCGGCCGATGAGCACGCCATCCGCACCGTAGCGCCGCGCCGCATCGATGAGCGCATCGTGGTTGCCGGACCAGGCCTGTTGCATCGCACGCACGAGGTCGTCACCGGCGTCAGGCCAGGCGAGCGGCAGCCCGTGGCGGGCGGCGCTCGCATCAACGCGTCCCTTCTCGGCGCTCGTGTCGCTCGCCGACACCAGCGCGCGGCGATTGCCGCCGCGATCGAGCGCGAGCCAGACCAGCGTGACCGGCCGCTCGTTGCCCCAGGAAGCGAGGCCCGAGGCATCGACGGCATTCTCGATCGCGGGACCGTCGAAGCTGACGGTGAGCTGGTTCCCCGCCGCGCGCCGGAAGCTCGTCACGTAGCGCGACGCCTGCGAGACGAGCGGCGCGAGGTTCGGCAGGTCCGGCGCATCCGCCCGGCCGGTCACCCGCGTGAGCACGTCGCGCATCGCCTGCCGGAACGCGAGGTCGTTGTCGCCGCTGTACGGGACGGTGACGGAATACAGGTCGCCGACCGGCTCGGCAATTGCCGCGAGGCCCGGCACGGCGAGGGCCAGCACGAGGAGCCAGGCGCGGAAACGTCGCGGAAGGTCGGGGTCGGAGGGTGCGCTCACGCTACAATAGTACACCGCCCGCCGCACGGGCCCGTCGAGCCAGGCCCGATCGCCCGCGATGACAGAACGCACCTCGCTGACCTACCGGGATGCCGGTGTCGACATCGACGCCGGCGAGGAACTCGTCGAGCGCATCAAGCCGCGCGTCGCCCGCACGCAGCGGCCCGAGGTGCTGGCGGGCATCGGCGGCTTCGGCGCGATGATCGAGATTCCCGAGGGACGCTGGAAGCGGCCGGTGCTCGTCGCCGGCACCGACGGCGTCGGCACCAAGCTGCGGCTCGCGATCGACACGGGGATGCACGACGGCGTCGGGCAGGACCTCGTCGCCATGTGCGCGAACGACGTCGTCGTGCAGGGCGCAGAACCGCTCTTCTTCCTTGATTATTACGCGACCGGGAAGCTCTCGGTCGACGTCGCCGAGCGCGTGATCGCCGGCATCGCCGAGGGCTGCACGCTCGCCGGCTGCGCGCTCGTCGGCGGCGAGACCGCCGAGATGCCGGGCATGTACCCCGACGGCGACTACGACCTCGCGGGATTCTGCGTCGGCATCGTCGAGCGCGACCGCATCATCGACGGGACCCGCACGCGTGCCGGCGACGCCGTCATCGGCCTCGCGTCATCCGGCCCCCATTCGAACGGCTACTCGCTGATCCGCCGCCTGCTCGCCGAGACCCGCGCCGACGCCTCCACGGAGGTCGGGGGCGCGCGGCTCGTCGAGCAGTTGATGGCGCCGACGCGCATCTACGTGAAGCCGGTGCTCGCGCTCGCGGCCGCGCTCGACGTGCACGGCATCGCCCACATCACCGGCGGCGGGCTCACCGACAACATCCCGCGCGTACTGCCGGAAGGCCTCGGCGTGCGGCTCGACCCCCGCAGCTGGCGCCGTCCGCCGGTCTGGGCCTGGATCCAGTCGAGCGGGCGCATCAGCGACGCGGAAATGCACCGGACCTTCAACTGCGGCATCGGCATGGCGGTCGTCGTGGCCCGCGACGACGCCGACGCCGCACTCGCGCGCCTCACCGCCGCAGGCGAGCGCGCCACCCTCATCGGCGAGGTCGTGACGGGTGCGGGCGTCCTGATCGGCTGATGGCCCTGCCCTTCGCGGTGCTGATCTCCGGGCGCGGCAGCAACATGCTCGCGCTCGAGCAGGCGACCCGCGACGGGCGCATCGACGGTCGCATCGTCTGCGTGATCTCGGACAGCGTCGATGCAGCCGGCCTGGGGGCCGCGCGCGAGCGGGGCCTGCCGGCCGCCGTCGTCGCCCCCGCGCCGGGCGAGGGTCGCGAGTCGTACGGGAGGCGGCTGGCGGCGGAAATCGCGGCGAGCGGCGCCGGCCTGGTGGCCCTTGCCGGCTTCATGCGCATCCTGGCCGCCGGATTCGTGCGCGCCCACGAGGGGCGCCTGCTCAACATCCACCCGGCGCTGCTGCCGGCCTACCGCGGACTGCACACGCACCGGCGCGTACTCGAGGCCGGCGACGCCGCCCACGGCTGCACCGTGCATTTCGTCGTCGAGGAACTCGACGCCGGCCCGGCAGTCATCCAGGGCAGGCTCGCCGTGCGGCGCGGAGAGGACCAGGCGTCGCTTTCAGCACGCGTTCAGCGTCTCGAGCACATTATCTATCCGCGTGCGGTCGGCTGGTTCGCCGCCGGAAGGCTGGCATGGCGGGACGGTGCGGCGTTCCTCGACGGAGCCCCGCTCAGTCCCGTGATCGTCGAGGAGGAGGCGACATGAAGCTCGTGGCTGCCGGCTGTCTTGTGCTCTCGTCCGCCTTTGCACCCCTGGCCGCGGCCGCTGGCGAGGCCGCCGTCACGCCCTTCGTCGCCGAGTACGACGTGCGCTATGGCCGGATTCCGGGCGGCACGAGCCGCACGGTTCTCGCGCGTGACGGCGACGGGTGGTCGATCGAGACGACCGTCAAGGCCGCGGGACTTGCCCGCATGATCGCCCCAGGCACGATCCTGCAGCGCTCGGAGTTCCGCGTCGCCGGAGGGGTGCCGCTGCCCGACCGCTACCTGTTCGACGACGGGACGAAGCGCACCGATCGCGACATCCGGCTCGAGTTCGGCTGGCCCGCGGGCCGCGTGAGCGGCGTCGCGGAGGGCGCGCCGGTCGACGTCGCCCTGGTCCCGGAGCTGCAGGACGCTGCGACCATGACCGTGCTCGCCACCGCGCGCCTGCGGGCGGGCAGCGAGCCCGGCGAGATCGCGATGATCGAGAAGGACGTGATCAAGCATTACCGCCACACGCTCCTGCGGCGCGAGAAGCTCATGACGGCCCTCGGCGAGCTTGACACCGTGGTGTACCGGAGCACGCGCGACGGCTCGAGCCGCGAAACGCTCACCTGGCACGCGACGGCGCTCGGCTTCGCCGTGGTACAGGCGCAGCAGCTCGTGAAGGGCAAGCCCGGTTTCCAGACGAGGATCCGCAGCTACCAGCCCGGGGACTGACGGAACTACGTCCTCGGCAGCGTCACGCCTTTCTGGCCCTGGTACTTGCCGCCGCGGTCCTTGTAGGACGTCTCGCAAGTCTCGTCCGACTCGAAGAACAGGAACTGCGCCACGCCCTCGCCCGCGTAGATGCGCGCCGGCAGCGGCGTCGTGTTGGAGAACTCGAGCGTCACGTGGCCCTCCCATTCCGGCTCCAGCGGCGTGACGTTCACGATGATGCCGCAGCGCGCGTAGGTGCTCTTGCCGAGGCAGATCACCATGACGTTGCGCGGGATGCGGAAGTACTCGACGGTGCGCGCGAGGGCGAACGAGTTGGGCGGGATGATGCAGACCTCGCCGTCGAAGTCCACGAAGTTCTTCGGGTCGAAATTCTTCGGATCGACGATCGTCGAGTTGATGTTGGTGAAGATCTTGAACTCGGGGGCGCAGCGCACGTCGTAGCCGTAGCTCGACGTCCCGTACGACACGATGCGCCGGCCGTCGACGCTGCGCACCTGCCCGGCCTCGAACGGCTCGATCATCCCCTGCCCCGCCATGCGGCGGATCCAGCGGTCCGACTTGATCATCAATCCCCCTCGATGCGGATTTCCGGCAACTTGACCGCGCCCCGGATCGCGCTGGCCGCGAGCGCGCCCGCGGCGCGCCGCGCGATGACGTGGAACTGCGCCGCTGCCGGCGATTCCGGCGCCGCGACGACGGTCGGCCGGCCGGAGTCCGCCTGCTCGCGGATCGCGCCGTCGAGCGGCAGCTCGCCGAGCAGCGCCGTGCCGTAGCTCGCGGCGAGCGCGCTGCCGCCGCCCGCGTCGAAAATGTGCGACTCGTGGCCGCAGGCCGGGCACTTGTGCAGTCCCATGTTCTCGACGATGCCGAGCACTGGCACCCCGACCTTGCGGAACATCTGCAGCCCCTTGCGCGCGTCGAGCAGCGCGATCTCCTGCGGCGTCGTGACGATGACGGCCCCGGAAACGGGCACGCGCTGCGAGAGCGTCAGCTGGATGTCGCCGGTGCCGGGCGGCATGTCGACGACGAGGTAGTCGAGCTCGCCCCAGCGCGTGTCGGCCAGCATCTGGCTGAGCGCCTGCGTGGCCATGGGGCCGCGCCAGGCCATCGGCTGGTCGGAGTCCACCAGGAACCCGATGGACATGACGGGCAGCCCATGGCCGCGCGGCGGGTCGAGCGTCTTGCCGTCGGTCGTCGTCGGGCGCTGTCCCTGCAATCCCATCATGCGCGGCATGCTCGGCCCGTACACGTCGGCGTCCAGGACTCCTGCGCGCGCGCCCTGGGCGGCGAGCGCGAGCGCGAGGTTCGCCGCGACCGTCGACTTGCCGACGCCGCCCTTGCCCGAGGCGACCGCGATCACATTGCCGACCTGCGGCAGCGGCCGCTGCCGCGGGTCCGCGACGAAGGCCGGGATGCGCGAGCTGATCTCGTAGCGCGGGCGGTCGTCGATGCCGCTCTCCGCGAGCGCGGCGTCGAGCGCCCGCGCGAGCCCGGATTCGTAGCCGCCAACCGGGAAGCCGAGGACGATGCTTGCGACCGGGCCTTCGGCGCCGCCGGAGACCGACTGCACGGCGCCGGCCTCCGCCAGCGTCATGCCGAGGTTCGGCTCGACATAGCGCCCGAGCGCGTTCTTCAGCCGATCCAGCGGATCCGGGGCCATGCATTCATCCGAGGCAGGGGGGCGGCATTGTAGCCGAAGCGGCGCGCCGGGCCGGGAGCGCGGGGCGCTATGGCATAATTCCCGATCGGGAAATCCAGGAACGATCCCGCACTGAAAGCCGGAGTTGGATGGCAATCTTCGGAGGTTACCGGGCGGATCGCCTGATCGCGGAGGTACGGGAAAGCGGCGACCCGACCAGCGCGAAGGCGAAAACGGCACTGACCAGGCTCCAGAGCCTGGGCCAGAACGCCATCCAGCCGATCGTCGATGCGCTGTCGACCTCCGACAAGCGCGAGACCATCGCGTTCGTCGAGGCGTTGACGCCGCTCATCGACAACAGGTCCTTTCCCTTGCTCGCGAGGGCGCTGGCGGAGGAGAACCCGCGCGCCGTCGCCGGCGTCGCATGGGCGCTCGCCTCGTCGCGGAACTATTCGCCCGGGTTGCTGCTCGAGCTCCTGCAGAATCCCGCCGTCTCGAAGCCCGCCGTGCTCGACGTCATCGCCGCCCAGAAGAACCGCTTCAACCTGCGCGAGCTCCTGAACGCCGCCTATGCCCAGGACCCCAACGAGAAGGCGGCCCTGTTCCGCATCGCCGGCGAGCTGGTGGACGCGGACTCCGTTGACGAGCTGGTCTCGCGCGTCGAAGGCAAGGACACGATCGCGCGCACGCACATCATCTCGCTGCTCGCGCGCTTCGACACCCCGAAGGTGCGCGCGGCGCTGCAGCGCACGCTCAAGGACCCCAACAAGCTGGTTCGCGCGGCGGCGCTGCGCGCGATCCAGACCGGCTCCGGCGAGATCGACCCGGCGCTGATCGCGCCGCTGCTGCGGGACCCCGAGCACGACGTGCGCGATCCCGCGATCGAGATCCTCTGCCGCAGCAAGCACGCTGACACCGTGCGCCACCTCGTCGAGGTACTGAAGGACGAGAACGAGGACGCCCGCCGCGCGGCGGTCGAGGTCCTCAACGTCGTCGGCGACGAGAGCTCGGTGAAGTACCTGCTCAAGGCGATCCGGGATTCCGACTGGTGGGTCCGCAGCCGCGCGGCCGACGCCCTCGGCAAGATCGGCGGCCCGACCGTGATCACGGCGGCCCTCGAGCTCGTCTCGGACAAGGACGAGGAGATCCGCCGCACCGCGATCGAGATCCTGAACCAGACGCGCGACGAGCGCGCGCTCAACTACCTCATCGAGGCCACGAAGGACAAGGACTGGTGGGCCAGCGAGCGGGCCGTCGACGCGCTCGGCTCCATTGGCAACAAGAAGGCCGTGCCGCGGCTCCTCGAGATGCTGAAATCGGACCCCAAGTCGATGCCGTCGGTCGTGCGCGCGCTCGGCAAGATCGGCGACGCCGCGGCGACCGAGGGCGTGCTGCAATCCCTCGACCGCAGCGAGACCGACATCCGCGTCGAGGGCATGTCGGCGCTGGCGCGACTCGCCGACGACCGGTCCGTCGACGCGGTGCGGGCCAAGATCCTGCCGTTCACGACGCTCACGGACCAGACGCTCGCCGGCGCCGCTGCACACGCGCTGTCCGAGCTCGACTCGCGTTTCGGCGGCGCCTCGATCACCTCGGGCAAGCACACGCTCACGCAGATGGCCGCGGCCGCCCGCGCCGACCAGCAGCGCACCATGCTCATCGAGTCGGCCGACGTCTCGGCCATCATGAAGCAGGCGGAGACGCTGCAGCGCCTCGACATCGCGACGCTGAAGCCCGGCGACGTGATCGAGGGCCGCTACAAGTACATCGAGCGCATCGGCCGGGGCGCATTCGGCACGGTGCTGCTGATGGAGGACACGGTCGTCGACGAGCGCCTGGTGCTCAAGTTCCTGAACCCGAGCATCGCCAACGACGAGGAGATGATGCAGCGCTTCGTGCACGAGCTGCGCTACAGCCGCAAGATCACGCACCCGAACGTCATCCGCATCTACGACTTCCTGCACATCCGCGGCAACTACGCGATCTCGATGGAGTACTTCCCGTCGCACACGCTCGGCGGCGAGGTGCTGGAGGGCAAGCCGCTCGCGTTGCGCCGCGCGGTGCGCCTCGGCATGGACGTCGCGAAGGGCATGTCCGTCGCGCACGCGGTCGGCATCGTGCACCGCGACCTCAAGCCCGCGAACGTGCTGATCAACGAGGAAGGCGTCGTCAAGATCGTGGACTTCGGCGTCGCGGCGGCGCAGCACCAGGGCGACACCCAGCTGACCAAGACCGGGTACGTGATCGGCTCGCCGAAGTACATGGCGCCCGAGCAGATCCTCGGCAAGAAGGTCGACGAGCGCGCCGACATCTACTCGCTGGGCGTGATCCTCTACGAAATGATGACCGGCAGCCCGCCATACCACCGCGGCGACCACATGTCGGTCATGTACCAGCACGTGCAGGGGCGCGCGCGGCCGCCCATCGAACTCAACCCTTCGCTGCCCCAGGGCATATCCGACCTCATCATGAAGTGCATGGCAGTCGACAAGGAAAAGCGCTACGCGAGCATGGACGAGGTTGGTGTGGCGCTCGAACGCTTCTTGTGATTCACTCGCGGCGCGATGCCGCGTATCGACGCATTCCTGAAGCTCGGCGCCACCCAGGGCTGCTCTGACGTCCACCTGGCCGTCGGCGTGCCGCCGATGCTGCGCATGAACGGCGACCTGGTGCCGATCCGGTTCCGCGAGCTCGCCGCCCCGGAGCTCGAGGCGTACGTCACCGAGATCCTCTCGCGCAACCTCTCCGAGCGGTTCCGCGCCGGCCAGGACGTGGATTTCTCCTACGTGTCCGAGGACGGCGGCCGCTTCCGCGTGAACGTTTTCCGCAAGGATTCCGGCGTCGGCGCCGTGTTCCGGACCATCCCGGCCGAAGTGCCGACGCTCGACTCACTGGGCCTGCCGCCGATCGTCAGGAAGCTGTGCGACTACCACCAGGGCATGATCCTCGTGACCGGCTCGACCGGTACGGGAAAGTCGACGACGCTCGCCGCGATGATCGACCTGCTCAACGCCACCCGGAAACTGAACATCATCAGCCTCGAGGACCCGATCGAGTTCGTACACCGCAGCAAGCAGAGCCAGGTCGTGCAGCGCGAGCTCGGCACCCACCTGCCGACCTTCGCCGAGGGCGTGCGCGCGGCCATGCGCGAGGACCCGGACGTGATCCTGGTCGGCGAGATGCGCGACGCCGAGACGATCTCGATGGCGATGACCGCGGCGGAGACCGGCCACCTCGTGCTCGGGACGCTGCACACGACGAGCGCCGTGAAGACGATCGACCGCATGATCGACGCCCTCCCCGCCGACGAGCGCGAGCAGACCAAGAGCTTCCTCGGACAGAGCCTGATCGCGGTGATCACGCAGGTGCTGGTCAAGCGCCCGGAGGGCCGCGGACGCCGCGCGGTCTGCGAAGTCATGATGATGAACAAGGCCATCGCGAAGCTGATCCAGACCGACCAGACGCACCAGATCGCCGCGCAGCTCCAGACCGGCAAGGATCTCGGCATGGAGCTGCTGGACCAGGCGCTCATGCGCGCCATCCGCGCCAAGGAAGTCGACCCGGACGACGCCTACCTGTACGCGAGCGACAAGAAGCTGTTCTCCAGGCACGTTGTCGACCGCAGCCTGTTGCCGCGGTTCGAGACGCTCGACTAGCGGGGCGTCGCCTTGGCGAAGATCGACGAATTCCTGGAGGAAGTCCTCAAGAAGGACGGATCGGACCTGCACTTCATGGCGGGGGACCCGCCGCGGATCCGCCAGTACGGCAAGCTCGGCCCGCTGCGCACGGAACGCCTGTCCTCCGACTTCGTGCGCGAGGCGATCTACGAGATCATGCCGCGCAAGGCCCTCGACCGGCTCGAGACGCGCGACGGCACGGACTTCGCCTACACGCTCGGCAGCCTGGCGCGTTTCCGCGTGAACGTGCTGCGCCAGCTGAACGGCATGGGCGCCGTCTTCCGCGCCATCCCCTCGAAGGCGCAGACGCTGGAGCAGCTCAAGATGCCCGACGCCGTGCGCAACCTCGCCAAGGTGTCGAGCGGCATGATCCTCGTCACCGGCAAGACCGGCTCGGGCAAGTCGACCACGCTCGCCGCGATGATCGACGACATCAACTCGCGGCTGAAGGGGCACATCCTCACGATCGAGGACCCCATCGAATTCGTGCACCCGCGCAGGAACTGCCTGATCAGCCAGCGCGAGATCGGCGCGCACGCCGCCTCCTTCGCATCGGCGCTGCTGTCGGCCCTGCGCGAGGATCCCGACGTCATCCTGGTCGGCGAGCTCCGCGACCTGGAGACGATCTCGACCGCGATAACCGCCGCCGAGATGGGCATTCTCGTGATGGCGACGCTGCACACGAACGGGGCGGCGGCGACCGTCGACCGCATCGTCAACGCATTCCCGGCGGACAAGCAGAGTCACGTGCGGACCATGCTCTCGACGTCGTTGCGCGGCGTCGTCTCGCAGCAGCTGATCACCCGCAAGGGAGAGCCCGGGCGCGTCGCAGCGCTCGAGGTCCTCGTGAACACGCCCGCGGCGGCGAACCTGATCCGCCAGGGCAAGATCGACCAGCTCGAGTCGACCATGCAGGCGGGCGCGGCCGCGGGGATGCGCACGATGGACTCGGCCATCGAGCAGCTCCTCGACCAGGGACTGATCAGCGGCCGCTCCGCCTACGAGAAGGCGATCAACAAGGCCCGGTTCGAGCCGCTGCGCGAGCAGGACTAAGGGCAGCTCGTGCGCCGCATCCTGGTCACCAGCGCCCTGCCCTACGCGAACGGGCCGACCCACCTCGGTCACATGACCGAGACCATCCAGTGCGACATCTGGGTGCGGGCGATGCGCCTTGCCGGGCACGAAGTCGTCTACGTGTGCGCCGACGACACGCACGGCACGCCAATCATGCTGAAGGCGGAGGCCGAGGGCATCACGCCGGAGCTGCTGATCGGCCGCGTCGGCGCGGAGCGCCGCGCCGACTTCGCGGCCTTCGACATCGGATTCGACAACTACTACACCACGCACTCCGAGGAGAACCGCCGGCTGACCGTGCGGATGTACGAGGCGCTCGCGAAGGGCGGCCATATCGTGCGGCGGAGCGTCCGGCAGGCCTACGACGAGAAGGCCGGCATGTTCCTCCCGGACCGCTACGTCAAGGGGACCTGCCCGCGCTGCCGCACGCCGGACCAGTACGGCGACAGCTGCGAGAACTGCGGCGCCACGTACACGCCCGCCGAGCTCATCGAGCCGCTGTCCGTCGTCTCCGGGACGCGGCCGGTCGAGCGCGAGTCCGAGCACATCTTCTTCCGCCTCGGCAACTTCGAGGCGATGCTTCGCGCCTGGACGCGCTCGGGCACGCTGCAGGACGCCGTCGCCAACAAGCTGGATGAATGGTTCGACGCGGGCCTGCGCGACTGGGACGTCTCGCGCGATGCGCCGTACTTCGGCTTCGAGATTCCCGACGCGCCGGGCAAGTACTTCTACGTGTGGCTGGACGCGCCGGTCGGCTACATGGCCTCCTTCGCCAACCATTGTGCCAAGTCGGGCCTCGACTTCGAGGACTGGTGGAAACCGGACAGCAGCGCCGAGCTGCACCACTTCATCGGCAAGGACATCCTCTACTTCCACTCGCTGTTCTGGCCGGCGACGCTCGAGGGCGCGGGGTTCCGCAAGCCCACGGCCGTGCACGCGCACGGCTTCCTCACGGTGAACGGCGAGAAGATGTCGAAGTCGCGCGGCACCTTCGTGACCGCCGGCCGTTACCTCGCGCACCTGCCGCCGGACTACTTCCGCTACTTCCTGGCGGCGAAGCTCGGCCCGGGCCTCGAGGACATCGACATGAACCTCGAGGAGTTCGCGACGCGCATCAACGCGGACCTCGTGGGCAAGCTCGTCAACATCGCGAGCCGCTGCGCCAGCTTCATCCACCGCGGCTACGGCGGGGCCCTCGCGGCCGAGCTTGCCGAGCCGGCCCTCTACCGCGAGTTCGTCGACGCGGGCACCGGCATCGTCGAGGCCTGGGAGTCGCTCGAGTACGCTGCCGCCGTGCGCGAGATCATGGCGCTCGCGGACAAGGCGAACCTGTACATCGACCGCAGGAAGCCCTGGCTCGCCGCCAAGGACCCGGCGCGCGCCGCCGAGGTGCAGGCGGTCTGCACGCAGGGCATCAACCTGTTCCGCGTCCTGATGGCCTACCTCAAGCCCGTGCTGCCGGCGACGGCCGAACGCGCCGAGCGCTTCCTCGGTTCCCCCGTCGCGCGCTGGAGCGACGTCGAGAGACCGCTGCTCGGTGCCAGGATCAACGAATACCAGCCGCTCGCGACCCGCCTCGACGTCGCGCACGTGCAGAGGATACTGGAGCTCCCCATGCCTTCCACCGAACCCGCCGCCCCGGACACCGCGCCCGCACAGATCACGGCCGAGGATTTCGCGCGCATCGATCTTCGCGTCGCCCGGATCGAGACGGCGGAGCTCGTCGAGGGCGCCGACCGGCTGCTGAAGCTCGGGGTCGACCTCGGCGGCGAGCGCCGCACGGTATTCGCCGGCATCCGCGCCTCCTACGAGCCGGCCGCGCTCGTCGGCCGCCACGTCGTCATCGTCGCGAACCTGAAGCCGAAGAAGATGCGGTTCGGGACATCGGAGGGCATGGCGCTCGCCGCCTCGGGCGACGAGGGCCTGTTCCTGCTGTCGCCGGATGCCGGAGCGAAGGCCGGCATGAAGGTCAGCTGAGGTCCCGTGTCCGCGGCGGACGAGCTCGCCGCGCGCATCGACGCGCGGCTGCCGCAGACGCAGTGCCGCCGCTGCGGATTCGACGCTTGTCGGCCTTACGCCGAAGCACTCGCCCGCGGCGAAACGGAGCTAAATCGCTGTCCGCCCGGCGGGCACGCACTGATCGAAGAGCTGGCTGCCCTGCTCGCGCGACCCGTCCTGCCGCTCGATCCCGCCTGCGGCGCGGAAGGACCGCCGCTCGTCGCCTGGATCGACGAGCCCGCCTGCATCGGCTGCGCGCGCTGCCTGCCGCCCTGCCCGACCGACGCCATCGTGGGTGCGCGCAAGCGGATGCATACCGTCATCGCCGCGCAATGCACCGGCTGCGAGCTGTGCGTGCCGGCCTGCCCGGTCGACTGCATCCGCATGCTGCCGGCGCCCGGGCTTCCCGCCGCGTCGCTTCCGCCCGCGCAGGTCGCGGAGCGCGCCGTCCATTTCCGCCGGCGCTACGAGTCCCGGCTCGAACGCCTGACGCGCGGCGATGCCCGCTAGCCGACGCGCCGGAAAGCGCCGCGCGACGCGCGGGGCCGAACGCGGACCCGCGCGGCTCGACGCGGCCTCCGTCCGGCTCCTGTACGAGCGGCTGCGCGCCGCCATCCCGGCGCCGCGCAGCGAGCTCGTCTACCGGACGCCTTACCAGCTGCTCGTCTCGGTGATCCTGTCGGCGCAGGCGACCGACCGGAGCGTGAACCTGGCGACGGGCCCGCTGTTCGCCGTCGCGGGCACGCCCGAGGCGATCGTCGGCCTCGGCGTGCGCGGACTCGCGCGCTACATCCGCACGATCGGCCTCTGGCGCATGAAGGCGAAGAACGTGGTCGCTGCGTCGCGCCTGATACTCGCGCACCATGGCGGCGAGGTTCCGCGCGAGCGCGAAGCGCTCGAGGCGCTGCCCGGCGTCGGCCGCAAGACGGCGAACGTCGTGATGAACACGGCGTTCGGCGAGCCGACGATCGCGGTGGACACGCACATCTTCCGCGTTTCGAACCGCACCGGCCTCGCGCCCGGGCGCAACGTGCGCGAGGTCGAGGATCGCCTCGTCGCAGTGACACCCGCGGAGTTCGCGCAGGATGCGCATCACTGGCTGATCCTGCACGGTCGCTACACCTGCATCGCGCGCAAGCCAAGATGCCCGCGATGCCCGATCCGGGACCTCTGCCGCTGGCCGCACAAGACGGCGGAGAAGGCGGCTATTTCTTCGGGATGAAGAGATCCGTGAGGGTGCCTTCGAAGGCTTCCGCCGCGAAGGCCACTGTTTCCGACAGCGTCGGATGCGGGTGGACAGTCAGGCCGACGTCGGCCGCAGTCGCGCCCATCTCGATCGCGAGCGCCACCTCGGAGATGAGGTCGCCGGCATTGGTGCCGACGATGCCGCCGCCTACGACGCGGTGCGTCTCCGGGTCGAACAGAAGCTTGGTGAAGCCCTCGTCGCGGTTGAGCGCAAGCGAGCGCCCGCTCGCCATCCACGGGAACAGGCCCTTGCCGAGCCTGCGGCCCGACGACTGGGCCTCGGTTTCCGTCACGCCCACCCAGGCGACCTCGGGGTCGGTGTAGGCGACCGAGGGAATCACGCGCGCATCGAAGGCGCTCTTCTGGCCCGCCGCGACTTCCGCCGCCACCTTGCCCTCGTGCGTCGCCTTGTGGGCGAGCATCGGCTGGCCGACGATGTCGCCGATCGCGAAGATGTGCGGGACGTTGGTGCGCATCTGCCGGTCCACCGGGATGAAGCCTCGCTCGTCGACCGTCACGCCCGCCGCACCCGCGCGGATCGCGCGGCCGTTCGGCACGCGCCCGACGGCGCACAGCACCCGGTCGTAGCGGGCGGGCGCCGGAGCGCCCTTGCCCTCGAACTTGACCTCGAGTCCCTTGCCCGAGGCGGTGACGCCCGTGACCTTGGTGCCCGTCAGCACCGCTGCGTAGCGGGACTTCAGCCGCTTCTCCAGCGGACGCACGAGGTCGCGATCGGTCCCGGGCATCAGCGCGTCGGTGAGCTCGACGACGCCGACTTCCGACCCGAGCGCGTCGTACACGCAGGCCATCTCGAGGCCGATGATGCCGCCGCCGATCACCAGGAACCGCTTCGGGATGCCGGCGAGGTCTAGCGCGCCGGTCGAGTCGACGACGCGAGGGTCGTCCGGCAGGCCCGGGATGCGCGCGGGCTCCGATCCGGCAGCGATGATGCACTGCTCGAAGCCGATGACCTGGCGCTTGCCACCCTCGCCGACGACCTCGACGCGGTGCGGTGACACGAAGCGCGCGGTGCCGCGCACGACGGTGACCTTGCGCTGCTTCGCGAGGATCGAAAGTCCGGCCGTCAGCTTGCCGACAATGCGGTTCTTCCACTGCTTGAGGGCGGCGGCGTCGATCTCGGGATCCTGGAACCGGATGCCATGCGCCGACATGGACTGCGCTTCCTCGATCACGCGCGCGGCGTGCAGGAGCGCCTTCGACGGGATGCAGCCGACGTTGAGGCAGACGCCGCCGAGCTGGGGCCAGCGGTCCACGAGCGTCACCGGGAGCCCGAGGTCGGCCGCGCGGAATGCGGCCGTGTAGCCGCCGGGTCCCGCGCCGACGACGAGAAGCTGCGCCGAAACGTCCGGCGCGGGCTCGTCCGCCGCTGCGGCCGGCTGCGCCGCCGGCGGTGCCACCGCTGCCGGGCCCGCAGTCTTCGGAAGAACGACGGTCTCGCCCAGCGACGCAATCTTGACCGTGTCGCTGCCGGCCGCGGCGAGGATCGCGATGAGCGAGTCCTTCGACACGCGGTCGCCCTTGCGGACCCTGACCTCCTGGACCGTTCCGGCCGCGGTCGCCGGCACGTCCATCGTGGCCTTGTCGGTCTCGAGCGTGATGAGGGGCGCGTCGCGCTCGACGCGGTCGCCAGCCTTGACGAGCACCTCGATGACCTCGACGTCGCGGAAATCCCCGAGGTCGGGGACGCGCTGCTCCACGGCCTGGCTCAAGGAACGGCCTCGGTCAGGCCGGCGGGCGCAGCGAGCGTCTCGGCAAGCGCGACGACGAAGCGCACGGCTGCGGCGCCGTCGATGACACGGTGGTCGTACGACAGCGAGAGCGGGAGCATCAGGCGCGGCTCGAACCGGCCGTCGCGCCATACTGGCCGCTGCTGCGACTTCGACACGCCGAGGATCGCGACCTCCGGCGCGTTGATGATCGGCGTGAAGGCCGTGCCACCGATCCCGCCGAGGCTCGAGATGGTGAAGCAACCGCCCTGCATCTCCGCCGCGGAGAGCTTGCCCGCGCGTGCCTTGGCGGACAGCTCGCCGAGGTCGCGCGCGAGCTCGTAGATGTCCTTGCGGCCGGCGTCACGGATCACCGGGACGACGAGCCCGTTCGGCGTGTCGGCGGCGAAACCGAGGTGCAGGTACTTCTTGAGGACGAGGTTCTGGCCGCTCGCGTCGAGCGAGGCGTTGAAGTTCGGGAACCGGGCGATCACCCTCGCGCAGGCGCGCGCGATGAACGCGAGCGGCGTCAGCTTGATGCCGCGGTTGGCGGCGCGGTCTTTCAGCGAGGCGCGCAGCTTCTCGAGCTCCGTGATGTCCGCCTCGTCATGCTGGGTGACGTGCGGGACGTTGATCCAGGCCGCCTGCAGCCGCGCGCCGGAGATCTTCTGGATCCGGCCGAGGGGCTTCACCTCCACCGGGCCGAAAGCCGCGAAATCGACGTCGGGGACGCGCGGCAGCGCGCCGCCCGCGGCCTCGGTCCGCGAAGGGCCCGCGAGCGCCTTCTTCACGAAGGCCTTGACGTCGTCCTCGCTGATGCGGCCCTTGAAGCCGGTGCCCTTGACCCGGGCGAGGTCGACGCCGAGCTCGCGCGCGAAGCGGCGCACGGACGGCGAGGCGTGCGCGCCGCGCAGGTCCGGCAGCGTCGCCGTTGCAGGCGCCGTCGCGGCGGCAGGCGCGGCTGCCGTCATGCGGACCGTCGTGTCGTGCGCGGACTGCGTTGCGGAAGGCGGCTGCGCGGCGTTCGCCGCGGCAGGCTGCGCCTGCGCCGCGGCGGCCGCGCCCTGCACGGTTGCGACCAGGTCGCCCGCGTTGACGCGCGCGCCCTTGGCGATGTGCAGCTTCGCGACCCGTCCGGCCGCGGAGGACGGCACGTCCATCGTCGCCTTCTCGGTTTCGAGGGTGACGAGCGGCGATTCGAGGTCGACGGTGTCGCCCTCCTTCACGAGCACCTCGATCACTTCCACGTCATGGAAGTCGCCGAGCTCCGGCACGCGAACCTCGAGGTCGGCCGGCTTCGCAGCAGCCGGGGCGGCGCGCGCAGCGGGCGAAGGTTCCGCCGGTTTTGCGGCCTCCGCAGGTTTGCCCAACGCGGGAGCGGCCGCGGCGGCGGCCTCGACGACCGCGATCGGAGAACCCTTCGAAACGCGATCGCCTTTATTCACCGACAGCTCGGCGATGCGGCCCGCCGCGGTCGAGGGCACGTCCATCGTGGCCTTGTCCGTCTCGAGCGTGATGAGCGGCGTTTCAACCGCGACGCTGTCGCCCGCCTTGACCAGCACCTCGATGACTTCGACGTCGCTGAAGTCGCCGAGGTCCGGCACGACGACGGTAGTTCTTTCCGCCACGGCCGCTCAGCTCACCAGCGGGTCGGGCTTGGCGGGATCGATGCCGAACTTCTTCATGGCGAGCGTGACGCTCGAGCGGTCGATGCGGCCGTCGTCGGCGAGCGCCTTGAGGGAGGCGAGTACGATCCAGCGCCGGTCCACTTCGAAGTGGCGGCGCAACGCCTCGCGCGAGTCGCTGCGGCCGAAGCCGTCGGTGCCGAGCGCGACGTAGCGGCCGGGAACCCACTGCCGGATCTGGTCGGCGACGGTCTTCATGTAGTCGGTCGCGGCGATGAACGGGCCCTGCCGGCCTGCGAGGCATTCGCGCACCCAGGGCTGGCGCGGCTTGTCGCCCGGCTTCAGCATCGCCTCGCGCTCGGCCGCGAGCGCGTCGCGCCGGAGCTCCGAGAAGCTCGTGACGCTCATGACGTCCGCGGGGATGCCGAACTCCGACTCGAGCAGCTCCG
Organism: Steroidobacteraceae bacterium; assembly: GCA_035281265.1. Lineage (GTDB taxonomy): Bacteria > Pseudomonadota > Gammaproteobacteria > Steroidobacterales > Steroidobacteraceae > SCUD01. The sequence goes on along the minus strand of DATEEF010000032.1, from coordinate 22,998 downwards.
CCGCCGCGAGCGCCTCGCGCAGGATCGAGCCGGAGCCGAGGATCGTCGCGCGCACGGCGCCGCGGCCGCCGATGTGCAGCAGGTACATGCCGCGCAGGATTCCCTGCTCGACGCCCTTCGGCATGGCCGGGTGCGCGTAGTTCTCGTTCAGGCAGGTGATGTAGTAGAAGACGCTCTCCTGCTCCGCGTACATGCGCCGCAGGCCGTCCTGCATGATGACGGCGAGCTCGAAGGCGAAGCAGGGATCGTAAGCGACGCAGTTGGGGATCGTGGACGCCAGCAGGTGGCTGTGCCCGTCCTGGTGCTGCAGCCCTTCGCCCGCGAGCGTCGTGCGGCCCGCGGTCGCGCCGAGCAGGAAGCCGCGCGCCTGCATGTCGCCCGCCGCCCAGGCGAAGTCGCCGATGCGCTGGAACCCGAACATCGAGTAGAAGATGTACATCGGGATCATGTTGATCCCGTGGTTCGCGTAGGCGGTGCCGGCCGCCATCCACGAGCAGAAGGCCCCCGCCTCGTTGATGCCCTCCTCGAGGATCTGGCCCTTCTTGTCTTCCTTGTAGTACATCAGCTGGTCCGCGTCCTGCGGCGTGTAGAGCTGGCCCACCGACGAATAGATGCCGACCTGCCGGAACAGGCCCTCCATGCCGAAGGTGCGCGCCTCGTCGGGCACGATCGGCACCACGTGCGGGCCGACGTTCTTGTCCTTGAGCAGCTGGGTCAGGATCCGAACGAAGGCCATCGTGGTCGAGATCTCGCGCCCTTCGCTGCCGTCTAGCAGGTTGCGGAAGGCCTCGAGGGCCGGCACCACGAGCGGCGGCGCCTGCAACCGCCGCACGGGCAGCGAACCGCCGAGCGCCTTGCGGTGGCCCTTGAGGTACTGCATCTCCGCGCTGTCCTCGGCCGGCTTGAAGAACGGCACCCGCGAGATGTCTTCGTCGGAAACCGGGATGTTGAAGCGGTCGCGGAAGGCCTTCAGCGCGGCGTCGTCCATCTTCTTCTGCTGGTGCGTGACGTTCAGGGCCTCGCCGGCCTTGCCCATGCCGTAGCCCTTGACCGTCTTCGCGAGGATCACGGTCGGCCGGCCCTTGTGGGTGGCCGCCGCCGCATAGGCGTTCCAGACCTTCTGGGCGTCGTGGCCGCCGCGGTTGAGCAGCGCGATCTCGTCGTCGGACATGTGGGCAACGAGCTCCGCCGTCTCCGGGTACTTGCCGAAGAAATGCTCGCGCGTGTACGCGCCGCCCTTGGCCTTGAAATTCTGGTACTCGCCGTCCACCGCCTCTTCCATGCGGCGCCGCAGCGCGCCGGACGTGTCGCGCGCGAGCAGCGGGTCCCAGCGATAGCCCCAGACCACCTTGATCACGTTCCAGCCGGCGCCGAGGAATGCGGCCTCCAGCTCCTGGATGATCTTGCCGTTGCCGCGGACCGGCCCGTCGAGCCGCTGTAGGTTGCAGTTGATGACGAAGACGAGGTTGTCGAGCTTCTCGCGCACCGGCATCGTCAGCGCGCCCATCGACTCGGGCTCGTCCATCTCGCCGTCGCCGAGGAAGCACCAGACCTTCTGGTCGGAGGGCTCGACCAGCCCGCGGTGCTCGAGGTAGCGCACGAAGCGCGCCTGCATGATCGCCTGCAGAGGCCCGAGGCCCATGGACACCGTCGGGAACTGCCAGAACTCCGGCATCAGCCAGGGATGCGGGTAGGACGACAGCCCCTTGCCGCCAACTTCCTGGCGGAAATGCCGCAGCTGGTCCTCGGTCAGGCGTCCTTCCAGGTACGCGCGAGCATACATGCCGGGGCTGGCGTGCCCCTGGAAGAAGACCATGTCGCCGCGGTGGTGCTCGGAGGGCGCGCGCCAGAAATGGTTGAACCCGACCTCGTACAGCGTCGCCGACGAGGCGTAGGTCGCGATGTGGCCACCGTACTCGGTGCTGATGCGGTTCGCGTGCACGACCATCGCGACCGCGTTCCAGCGGATCAGCGCCTCGATGCGCCGCTCGATCGCGCGGTCGCCCGGGTAGGGCTTCTCGCGGGAGACGTGTATGGTGTTGACGTACGCCGTATTCGGCTTGAACGGCAGCCAGGTGCCGGAGCGGCGCGCGTGGTCGATCAGGCGGTCGAGCAGGAAATGGGCGCGGCCCGGGCCGTGGACCCTCAGCACCGCATCGATGGACTCGAGCCACTCCCGGGTCTCGAGCGGGTCGACGTCGCGGTCATCGGGGCCGTCAGCCATCCTGCGATATTCCTTGGAAATTTTCCTGCCGGCGGCCGGCCCGATATGATCCTGTCTGCGGCGCCCGCCGGTCAAGAACGAAACCCCCTTGTCGAGCCCGATTCCCACACTGACGATCGCACGGCCGGACGACTGGCACCTGCACCTGCGGGACGGGCCGGAGCTCGCCGCCGTGTTGCCCGCCACCGCGCGCGTGTTCGCGCGCGCCGTCGTGATGCCGAACCTCAAGCCGCCGGTGACCACGGTCGCGTCGGCGTCCTCCTACCGCGATCGCATCCTTGCCGCGTTGCCGGCCGGTGCGGCGTTCGAGCCGCTCATGACGCTGTACCTGACTGACACCACGCCGCCCGAGGAAATCGACCGCGCCGCCGCGAGCGGTTTCGTGATCGGCGTGAAGTGCTATCCGGCGGGTGCGACGACGCACTCCGATGCGGGCGTCACCTCGCTCGCGCGCTGCGCGGCTGCGCTTGAGCGCATGGAAGAGCGCGGCCTCGTGCTGCAGGTCCACGGCGAGGCGACCGGCGACGATGTCGATCCCTACGACCGCGAAAGCGTCTTCATCGAGCGCGAGCTCGCGGCGCTTCTCATGCGCCATCCCCGCCTGCGCGTCGTCCTCGAGCACGTGACGACCCGCGCCGGCATCGAGTTCGTGCGCTCCGCGGGCGCGCGGGTCGGTGCGACGCTGACGCCGCAGCACCTGCTGCTCAACCGCGGCGCGATGTTCCGCGGGGGCCTGCGGCCGCACCTGTACTGCCTGCCGATCCTGAAGCGCGAGCGCGACCGCGAGGCGCTCCTCGCCGCTGCGACGTCCGACGACGCGCGCTTCTTCCTCGGCACCGACAGCGCGCCGCACGCGAAAGGCGCGAAGGAATCCGCCTGCGGTTGCGCAGGCATGTACTCGGCGCCCGTGGCACTGCCGCTGTATGCGCGGGCCTTCGAGCAAGCGGGGCGGCTCGACCGCCTCGAGGCCTTCGCGAGCCAGCGCGGCGCCGACTTCTACGGCCTGCCGCGCAACCGCGGCACGGTCACGCTCGTGCGCAGGCCGTGGGCGGTGCCGGCGACGTTGCCCTTCGGCCCTGCCGAACTCGTCCCGATGTGCGCCGGCGAGACCGTCGAATGGCGGCTCGGCGGGCCGGGGGTGCCATGAGCACCGCCGCGCCGTTAATGCGCGACCGCTTCCGCGGCTTCCTGCCGGTCGTCGTGGACGTGGAAACCGGCGGATTCAATGCGGCCACCGATGCGCTGCTCGAGATTGCCGCCGTCATGATCGACATCGGGCCCGACGGCCGGCTGGTGCGCGGTCCGACGTTTCGCGAGCACGTACGCCCCTTCGAGGGCGGCCGGCTCGATCCGGCCTCGCTCGCAGTGAACGGCATCGACCCTCACCATCCGCTTCGCATCGCGTCGACCGAGGGCGACGCGCTCGGCGCCATCTTCGGCGAGGTGCGGCGGGCCGTACGCGAGCAGCAGTGCACGCGCGCGATCCTCGTCGGCCACAACGCGCATTTCGACCTCGGCTTCCTCAACGCGGCGGTAGCCCGCGCCGGGATCCGGCGGAATCCGTTCCACCCGTTCTCCTGCTTCGACACGGTGACGCTCGCGGGCATCGCCTACGGGCAGACCGTGCTGTCGCGCGCTGCGCAGGCGGCGGGCCTCGCATGGGACTCGGGTGAGGCGCATTCGGCGGCCTACGACGCGGAGCGGACGGCCGACCTCTTCTGCCTGGTCTGCAACCAGTTCCAGCCGATCTACGAGATGGCCGCACAACGGCTCGCGTCCGAGCCATCGGCCGAAGCTCCGGGCGAACCGCCCAACCCGCTGCTCGAGCCAGCCCCGGAATAATGAAGGGGACGCACCCCTTCATATTCGGATGTGGACCGCGCAGCGCGAATATGAAGGGGTCAGACCCCTCCGATCGCGCCGGCGTCCTGCAGCAGCGTCTTGAGCTCGCCGGACTTGTACATCTCGGTCACGATGTCGCAGCCGCCGACCAGCTCGCCTTTCACGTAGAGCTGCGGGTAGGTGGGCCAGTTCGAATACGCCTTCAGCGCCTCGCGCAGCTGCGGCTCCTCGAAGATGTTCACGTGCCGGTAGCTCGCCTTGAGCGCGCGCAGCGCGCCCGCGGTCTGCGCGGAGAATCCGCACTGCGGGAAATCCGGCGTGCCCTTCATGAACAGCACGACTGGCGCGGCATCGAGGTGTTCCCGGATCATCCGGGTGGTTGCTTCGTCGATCATCGGGTCTTGTGCTCCTTCTCGGCGGCGAGCCTGCGCGCATCGGCGCGCTCGACCGTCGCCCATTGGTCCTTCGGCGTCATCCGCATCCAGCCGGCAATTTCCTCGAGGCTCCTGAAACAACCGCGGCAGATGCCCCGCTCGTCCAGCGAACAGATGTTGAGACACGGGGAGCTGGGGCCGCGTTCGTCCATGGGCTGCGGTGCGCTAAGCGTTTGAATTATGGGGTGCCGTGGCCTATTCTTCAACGAATCCAGGGGAGGCATGCCATGAATCCGCTCACGAGCGTCAAGGGTTCCCTCATCACCGGTTTCGTGCTCGCGATCCTGTTCGCGGTGCTCGCCGTCGACGGCGGCTGGAACGAGCTCGGGCTCGCGCGCTGGCTGCACATCATCGCCGGCATCACGTGGATCGGCCTCCTCTACTATTTCAACGCGGTACAGGTGCCGGCCCTGGCCGACGCGGCCGCCGACAAGGGTGGGCCGGGCGGTGCCGGCATCACCAAGTACGTCGCACCGCGCGCGCTCCTGTGGTTCCGCTGGTCCGCGGTCGTAACCTGGCTGACGGGCTTCTGGTACCTCGCACGGGCGGGGGCGCTCGGCGCGTTCGCGCTCGGCATGGCGGGCCCGGAATTCAACCAGTACCAGTTCGTCATCGGCGTCGGCGCCTGGCTCGGCACCATCATGCTTTTCAACGTCTGGTTCTTCATCTGGCCGAACCAGCAGAAGATCCTCGGCCTCAAGCCCGCGACCGACGAGCAGAAGGCCGCCGCGCGAAAGACTGCGCTCTACGCCTCGCGTACCAACTACATCCTCTCGATCCCGATGCTGCTGTGCATGGCGGGCGCCACGCACGGCCTGCCCTTCTAGTGGCACGCGGGGGACTGTCACCTTTGCCGGCTTTGCGGCAAAGGTGACAGTCCCCTCTTCAGCAATGAGATCCGCCGCCTTCCCGGCCGCACTGTTTGCGACGGCATTTGCGTTCCTCTGCCACGTCCCGCCCGGGGCAGCCGCCATTTCGCCCGAAGAGCAGCGCGTGCTCGATGCGCTCGACGCCAACCGGACCCTGGCCGACATGCGGCTGATCGCGTCCAGTGCCGATGGCATCGCACAAGGCGTCGGCCGCGGGTCGGTCGTTGCCGGCAGCCCGGAAGAGGCCGCGCTCGCCGATACGATCGCGCGGCGCTTCCGTGAGCTCGGCCTCGCGACGCGCATCGAAACCTTCCCCGTACGGGCGTATCGCTACACGGTGCCGCAGCTGCACATCGACGGCGAGCCGCTCGAGGCGATCTCGCTGCACGCGGCCGGCGCCGTCAGCGGCCGGCGCGATGGCGTGCCGTTCGCCCGGGGAAACGAGGCCGGCGGCGCGCGATTGCGGGCCGCGCTGGTCGACGTCGGCGACGGATATGAGGCGGATTACGCGCGCGCCGGGGACGTGCGCGGCAAGGCGGTACTGGTCCATCGCGAGTCGCGGGACTGGCCGCCCCTGCAGGTCACCGAGGCCGCGCAGCATGGAGCCGCTGCCATTCTCTTCTACGACCATCCCTCCTCCGGCGACCACGTAAACGCGCTGCGCCAGGACAGCCTGTGGGCGCACGAGCAGCTTCCGGCCGTCGCCATCAGCGTCACCTCGGGACGGGCATTGCGCGAGAAGCTCGCGAAGTCCGCGGTGGAGGTCACGCTCGAGAGCAGCGTCGACATCCGCGACGGCACGTCGCGCAACGTCGTCGGCGTGATCGAGGGCAGCGAGTATCCCGACCAGTGGGTGATGACCTCGGCGCACTACGATCGCTGGTTCACGGGCGGGCTCGACAACGTGAGTGGCACCGCGGCATTGCTCGAAGCCGCCCGTGCGCTCACGCAATCCGGCCTGCGACCGCGCCGCTCGCTGATGTTCCTCGCCGTCGGCGCCGAGGAAGCCGGCCTGGTGGACCCGGAGCGCGACTGGCTGGCGGGCTCGCACGCCTTCCTGATGGCGCACCCCGAGGTCTTCCGCCATGCGGCGCTCGTTTACAACGTGGACGGCTTCGGCTGGCAGGCGAAGGAAGTGCGGCTCCTCAGCACGCCGGACATCCTCGCCGCGCAGCGTGCGGTGCTCGACGACCTCGGCGTCGCGCAGGCGATCACGCAGCAGCCGGATACGATGAGCGTCATCGACGCGTGGAACTACGGCGTGCTGGGTGGTGCGGCCACCAATCACCTGTATTCGATGGACCAGGACTATTTCCCGATCTACCACACGCAGGAAGACGTCGTGCAGCCCGAGCGCTTCGCGAATCTCGGGCGCGACCTGCGCCTGCTCGCGCTCGCGCTGGCTCGCGCGGCCACGTCGCCGCGCCAGACCGCGGCGCTCACTGCGCTGGCCGACCATGTCCGCGATCGCTTCGCGGCCGATGCCGTGCGCCTCCCCGGAGTGCGGTTCGACGACCTGAACGCGGCCCTGGCCGGATTTCGCGAAGCGGCCGCCGCGGTGGAGGCGGATCGGCTGGCGGGCCCCGGCGCCGGAGGCGCCGATCGCCTGCTGATGGCCACGCGCCACGAGCTGGTTCCCTGGCTTTACGCGGTGGATGGCGACTTCGCGCAGGTGACGCGAACCGGGGAATTCGCAAACCGCGCCGCCGCGCTGGACAAGGCGATCGAGCGGTTGCGGGCCCAGGACCGCGCGGGCTCACGCGAAGCACTTGCCGTCCTCTACGAAGGGCGGCAGTGCGCGCGATTGTCCGCGCAGGCCTACGCGTTCGAGCGCAGCTTCTGGTCCGGCGAGGGCGGCTGGTCCAGCCGCTTCGGTCACCGCGCCCCGCCGCCGTTGCCGGCCTTCGACGAGGCCTGCCGTGCATTGCGGAATGTGGGTGGAGAAGGCGAAATCGCCGCAGGACTCGAGGCCGCACGCCGCGAAGCCTTGCTGGCCGCGACACAAGCGGTGGCGCTGGTCGCCGCCAAGCTGCGCGCGGCCACGCTGATGCTTCGCAGCCATGGCGGCTGATGCCGGTGTTTGACAGGGGTTCCGGGCTTCTGATCTTCTAGCGAAAGGGCCACATGACCTGGCGGCACGCGCCGGCACGGGCCATGGGCTCAGGGGGGACGTCATGCAGTTCAATGTTTCGCGGGCCAGTCTCGTGGCGATGGCGGTCGGAATCGGGCTGGCGCCGCAGGCCGGTGCGCAGTCCGCGGCCGGACCGCAGCTGGAGGAGATCACCGTCACGGCCACGCGGCGCACCCAGGCGCTCTCGGACGTGCCCATCAGCGTCAGCGCGATCGGCGACGAGGAGCTGCAGCAGCGCGGCGCGCGGCAGTTCGACGACATCATCCGCCTGACCCCGGGCCTGAACCTGACGCGCCAGTCCTTCACCGGCGCCAGCCAGATCGCGATCCGCGGCATTTCCTCCAATGCGGGCTCGGGCACGACCGGCATCTACATCGACGACACGCCCATCCAGGTCCGCAACATGGGATTCGGCGCCGGGAACTCCTTCCCCGGCCTGTTCGACATCGAGCGGATCGAGGTGCTGCGCGGCCCACAGGGCACGCTGTTCGGCGCCGGGTCCGAGGGCGGCACGGTGCGTTTCATCACGACCGAGCCGGACCTGGACTCCCCCAGCAGCACCGCGCGCGCCGAGATGGGGGCCACCGAGAATGGCGAGGAATCCTACGAGCTGGGCATGGCCTACGGCGGGCCGGTTTCCGACCGCGTGGCGTTGCGCGGCAGCGCGTATTTCCGCCGCGACGGGGGCTACATCGACGCCGTGAACGGCACCTACGAGATCGTCGATCCGACCGGCCAGAGCTACGGCGACTCGGTGAACTTCACCAAGACGACGACGTACGAGGAGGACATCAACTGGGCCGAAACGAAGGCCGCGCGCCTGGCGCTCAAATTCGCGGCCACCGAGAACGTGACGATCACGCCATCGGTCTTCTACCAGAACGTCGAGAACAACGACGGGTCCCCGAGCTACGACCTTTCGCTGTCGGACATCGGCGACGGCGACTACGCGCGCCAGCATCATGTTCAGGGTGCCCCCGGCACGCTGTTCACGTTCGCCAATACGCCGCACACGACCGTCCTGAACGATATGACCGCGCCCGAGAACGCCAGGGGCGAGGATGAGTTCATCCTCGCGACGATCGCGATCGACTGGAACCTCGGCTGGGCGGAGCTGGTGTCCAACACCTCGTACTTCGACCGCGACCAGTTCCAGTGGGCCGACTACACCAAGGGCTACGCACAGTTCTACGCCCCCGAGTTCTTCCTCGAGGCAGACGGCGTGACGTCCACCGGGACGTACCTGCCCGAGGGCATGAAGGGCATGTCGCAGTACAACAATGCGCAGCAGAACTTCGTGCAGGAGATTCGCCTGCAATCCACGGGCGAAGGCAAGCTGAGCTGGGTGGCGGGCATCTTCTACTCGGACCTCGAGCAGGAAGCGAGCCAGCCGATCAACCACAACTGGATGATCAACGCGACCTGGATGGGCTTCTATCCCACGAACTTCGGATTCGGCTACTGGACCGAGGACGACGGTCAGCCTTTCGGCCCAGGCTCCACGGCACTGCAGAACTTCTTCGGGGACAATCCGCTCGATAACGCCGTCATGTTCTACGGCGAGTGGGCCACCCAGGAGGAGCAGCTCGCGGGCTTCGCGCAGTTCGACTACGACATCACCGACACCGTCACCCTGACCGCCGGCATCCGCGCGAGCGAGAACAAGCTCGACTTCAACGCGGCCTACCTGGGACCCGAGAACAACGCGAACGCGCCGTTCGGCTTTCCCTGCGCGGACCCGGACGATTGCACGTTCGGAAGCGGCGCCATGGCGCCCGCGTACCCGACGTCGTCGACGAGCGGCAGCGAGACCGCCTACACGCCGAAGTTCGGCATTTCCTGGGAGCCGAGCGACGCGCACATGATCTATGCGAGCGCTGCCAAGGGCTTCCGGCCGGCCGGCGCCTCGCTGCGCGTGCCGGCCATCTGCGACTTCGACCTGATCCAGAACGGTTACGTCGACGAGGACGGCAACCCGTTCCAGCCCGAAACCTTCGACTCGGACTCGGTCTGGAGCTACGAGCTGGGCGCGAAGAGCCGGCTGCTCGACGGCAGGCTCTACCTCGACGGCAGCGTCTACCGCATCGAGTGGTCGGACATCCAGGCCAACGTGAGCCTGCCGAACTGCGCCTACAACTTCGTCGACAACCTGGGCAACGCCACTTCGGAAGGATTCGACATCGCCTTCAGCTTCCTGGTCACCGAGCGGCTCACGCTGAGCGGCGCGTATGGCTACAACGATCCCAGCTTCGACGAGGACGCGACGTCGCCCGGCGGCGCGGTGATCTTCGCCGGCGGCTCCGCGGTGCCGAATGCGGGCGCACCGGAGACGTTCTCGTTCACCGGCGAGTACACGATGCCGATCGGTGCGAGCCAGGGTTACGTCCGGCTCGACTACGCCTGGTCGGCGGAATGGCGCCGCGTGGCCGACCAGGTGCCCACGGATCCCTTCTACGATCCCCGCCTGAAGCCCACCGAGGCGTACGGCACGCTCAATCTGCGCGTCGGCATGCAGTTCGGCAACTGGGATGTCTCCCTCTTCGGGCAGAACCTGACCAACGAGACGCCGCGGCTCGAGCTTTCCGCAAGCTCCTATTACGACCCGCAGGACTGGTCCGACGTGGCATTGCGACCGCGCATGCTGGGCCTGACCGCCACCTGGCGCCTGTGAACCCGGCAGGACAAGTCATGAGAACCACGTTTCACCTGAACCGGATCGCCGGCTGCCTGCTGTGCCTGGCGTTCGTGACGCCGGGCGCAGCCTTCGCCAAGGACCTGGTCCTGGTCAACGGCCACATCTTCACCGCCAACCCGTTGCAGCCGTATGCGGAGGCGGTATCGGTGCGCGACGGCAGGATCGTTGCCGTCGGAAGCCGTCGTGAGGCGGTCGCCAGCGTCGGCGCCGACGCGGTGGTGACCGACCTTGGCGGGCAGACGCTGCTGCCGGGACTCATCGACAGCCACGTGCATGCCGTCTTCGGCGGCATCAGCCTGCTGTCGGCGGATGCCAAGAGCGACATCGCCGACATGGATGCGCTCGCGGCCTTCGTGGCCGAGGCCAAGCGCAGCGGCCGTGGGATGAACGGCGACGTGCTCGTCGTCACGGGCGTTCCGCTCGGAATCTGGTCGCAGAACGCCGCCCTGAACGAGCGCTTCAACGGCGGAGCCTACGCGGATCAACCGCTGTTCCTGCGCGGCATGGATGGGCATACGGGCTGGTCCAACGCGGCACTGCGCAAGCGCGCGGGCCTCGACAAGTCGTTCATCGCCAGGCTCCCGGAGGAGAAGCGCAAGTACTACGGGATCGCGGACGACCAGACGCCGAACGGGTTCGCCGTGGACGAGGGACTGGCCATCGTCGAAGCGCAGATCCCGCCGGTCGATGCGCAGAAAAACGCGGCCGGCGCGAAGGCGGCCGTCGAGTACCTGCACAGCCTCGGCATCACGTCGTGGCTGGATCCCTGGGTCGACGAATCGACGCTGACCGCCTACCGCGACCTCGCGTCCGCGGGCGGCCTGTCCGCCCATGTCGCGGCGCTGCCGTTGGTGAAGCCCGACGACCCGCAGTCCTTCAGGGACGCGCTCGCATTGCGGGAGAAATTCGGAGACATCCCGAACCTCACGATACCGGGCGTCAAGGTGTTCGCGGACGGCGTCGTCGAGTACCCGTCGCAAAGCGCGGCGATGACCGTGCCCTACAGCAACACCGGCAAGATGGGCGACCTGCTCTTCAAGCCCGAGAACTTCGCGAAGCTGTGCATCGAGGCCGACAAGCTCGGACTCTTCGTCCATACGCACGCCATAGGCGATCTCGCCGTGCACGAAGCGCTGAATGGTTACGCAGCCATGCGCAAGGCAAACGGCGACAGCGGCCTGCCGGGGAGCATCACGCACTTGCAGTTCGTCCGGCCGGACGACTTCGCGCGGTTCAGGCAGCTCGGCGTACTTGCCTCGTACCAGCTCCTGTGGGCGGCGTACGGCGTCGACTCGGTCGACCTGGTGCAGCCCTACGTCGCGCCGGACATCTTCCCCTGGCAGTACCCCGCGCGCTCCATGCTGGAATCCGGGACGGTGATCGCGGGAGCCAGCGACTGGCCGGTGTCTACCCCGGACGTGTTCAAGGCGATCTACCAGGCGGAAACGCGGAAAGGCGAGTCCGGCGAAGCGCTGAATGCGGCCCAGGACCTGCCGCGGGAATCGATGTTGTACGCCTACACGATCAACGCCGCCCGTACGATGAAGCAGGCGGACGTCGTCGGCTCGATCGAACCCGGCAAGGCCGCGGACTTCGCGCTGGTCGACCGCGATGTGCTGACGGTGAGCGCGGAACAGATGCGTGACACGAAAGTGCTCGGCACGATGGTCGCCGGCGAGTGGGTATATCGCTCGAAATGACCCCGCGGGTCCGGCGGCGTGAGAGGAACAAGCCCATGGGCACGAGCCCGCTGATTCGCGCGTTCGCTGCGACTTCCCTCGCATGCCTGGCGGCGGCCGCCGCGGCCCAGGATGCGAACATCAGGCAGCCGGTCGAGGAGCTCGAGCGCCTGCTGGCCGCCGAGCCGATGGTGATCACGCACGCCGAGATCAGCAGGCCCAACGCCAAGGGCGATATCACGCTGAGGGCCGACATCTCCTTCGGCGGCGCGGAGCCGCTACGCGTGAAGTTGCGCAAGGCGGAGCCCGGCGCGAACACCTTCAACAACGTGCCGCGTTACGACCTCGCAGCCTACGAGCTGCAGAAGTTCTTCGTCGACCCGCCCGAATACCTCGTGCCGCCGACGAACCTGCGGATGGTGGCGCTCGCTGACTTCGCGAAATACTCGCCCGGGGTCCGCAGCACGTTTCCGGGGGCCGACCAGGTCCTGGCCGTCGTGCAATACTGGCTGAGCGACATCAAGTCGATACCCGACGTGTACGACGCCGCGCGCTTTGCGGCCGACCCGGTCTATGCGCGCCACATCGGCCAGCTCAACGTGCTCACGTACATCATCCGGCATCGCGACTCCAACCAGGGAAATTTCCTCATCGGCAAGGCGGAACAGGGCGCGCGCGTGTTCTCGATCGATCACGGCGTCGCATTCGCCTCGGAGGACAGCGATCGAGGCGAACTCTGGAAGGACATGCGCGTGACCCGCCTCCCGGCCGACACCGTCGAGCGCCTGCGCAGGATCACGCTCGAGCAGCTGACGGAACGCCTGGACGTGCTCGCGCAGTGGAAGCTCAAGGATGGCAATTACGTCCCGGTGGCGAAGGGCGCGAACATGTCCGAGCACCGCGGGGTGCGCCGCTCCGGTGACGACCTGCAGATGGGCCTGAACAAGTCGGAGATCCGGGAGGTGTACCGGCTGCTGGAAAAGCTCCTCGACCGCGTCGACAAGGGCGAGATCACGCTCGTACCGGCGCCCGGCGGCTGAGCGGACCGCGGAGCTGCAAGCCACGTGAAACGCGCAATCCTCATGGCCGTCCTGGTCGGCGCCCTCGCCGCCGGCAGCGCCGCGCGGGCGCCGGCGCAGGACGCCGCCGTGCAATGGAAAGGCGTCGAACGCGTGGTGGCTTTCGCCGACGTCCACGGTGCCTACGCGCAGATGCACGCCCTGCTGCGCGAGGCCGGCGTCATCGACGCGCAGGATCGCTGGGCGGCGGGGCGCACGCACCTCGTGAGCCTGGGCGACCTCCTCGACCGCGGTGCCGACTCGCGCAAGGCCATGGACCTGCTGATGCGCCTGCAGGGCGAGGCGCAGGCGCAGGGCGGCCAGGTCCACGTCGTCCTCGGCAACCACGAGACCATGAACATCCTCGGCGATCTGCGCTACGTCGATCCCGGCGAGTACGCCTCGTACGCGGACCTGGAGCCGGCCGCGGAACGCGCGCAGCTGCGCCAGGACTGGGAAGCGGCCCACGGCGCAGGATCCGGCGACGCTTTCGACCGCAAGTTCCCGGCCGGCTATTTCGGGCACCGCACCGCCTTCTCCAGCAAGGGCAGGTACGGCCAGTGGCTGCTCTCGCTGCCGGTCGCGATCGCGATCAACGACACGCTCTTCATGCATGCCGGGCCCTCTTCGGTGCTGGCGGGAATGAGCCTGGAGGAAGTGAACCTGCGCTACCGCACCGCGCTCGCCGATTATCTCGGCCTTGCGGGCCAGCTCGGGCAGGCGAAGCTCCTGCAGCCGGATGACGAGTACCAGGCGCGGTCCCAGCTGGCGAAAGACCGCCTGGTAGCCACCGCAGCCGCGGGCGGCGCGCCCGATGCGGCGCTTGCCGATGCGACCCAGCGCTTCGAGGCCGCAGCCGGCAGCGACATGATCTCCGAGGTCGGCCCCAACTGGTACCGTGGACCCGCGCTCTGCAACGAAGCCGCCGAAGCCGACACGCTGCTCCCGCTGCTGCAGCAGTTCGGTGTCGCGAGGCTCGTCGTCGGCCATACGCCTACGCGGAACGCCCGCGTCAATGCACGCTTCGACGGGCGGGTCATCAAGCTCGACACCGGCATGAACCCGGCCGCCTACAAGGGCCGCCCCTCGGCTCTCGTGCTGGAACCGGCCGGCATCAGCGTCCGCTACGCCGGAGAGGCCGCAGTCGCGGCACCGATGCCGGAGGGCCTCTTCGTCGCGCCCAACGAGCTGGACGACGCGAGCGTGCTGGCGGCATTGCGCGACGGCGACGTCACCGTGACGGGGCCGCGCGGCCCGAACGAGCTCAACGTCACGGTGGCTCACGGCGGCAAGACGATTCCGGCAGTGTTCCAGGTACGGGGCAAGGTCCCGGCCCGCAAGGAAGTGGCGGCCTACCTGCTGGACCGCAAGCTGGATCTCGGCATCGTCCCGGTAACGGTCGAGCGCGAGGTGCAGGGTCAGCGCGGCGTGCTCCAGGGACGGCCGCTCAAGTGGGTCTCGCAGGCACAGGTGCAGCAGCAGTCCCTGCGCGGCGGCGGCTGGTGCGACACCGGGCCGCAGTTCCAGCTGGTCTATGCCTTCGACACGCTGATCGGCAACGAGGGCCGCACGGCCGAGTCGCTGTTGTTCGACTCGGATGAATGGTTCGTCTACGTCACCGCGCACGAGCGCGCGTTCGGGACGACGAGCGGCCTACCCGCCTACCTGAAGGCGCAACCGCCGGCACCGGGCGCGGAGATGCGCCGGCGCGCCGCTGCGCTCGACGAGGCGGGACTGCAGGCTGCGCTCGGCGAGCTGCTCGGCGCGCGCGAGATCAAGGCGATCCTGCAGCGCCGCGATGCGCTCGTGGCCCTGCCGGCAGCGCCGGCGAAAGCGGCCGCGCGCTGAAAGAGGAACCCCCTCCCGCGTAGAGTCAGTCTGGCCGGCGCCGGGCCGTGAACGTGCTATGCGCCTCGAGCCCGTCGAGGTTGGCCGCCGTGACGACGATGCGCAATTCCGTGACCTCGACATGCGCCGGCGCCTTGCCGTGGAACTCCTGCAAGGTCGCGTGGAAGTGCATCCAGTGCGGCAGGTCGCGGCCGTCATCGCAGCGCGCGCGCAGCTTCAGGACGTCGCCCGGCTCCGCGTCGTAGAACGCCTTCGGCGAGATCGCGTGCTGGAAAGGCTCGCCCGGAGCGTACAGAAGGTCGGGAATCGGCTCCACCGCCTGCGGCGCGACGTTCACCATGCCCTGCTGCGCCTTGTGGCTGTAGTCGCGGCCCATGATTGCGGCGAGCCAGATCCAGACGAGCGACAGGGCAAACGTCAGCACCGCAAACTCGTGCGAGTGCCAGCCGAACAGGTGCAGCCCGACGAAGATGCCTCCGGCCTGCAGCAGGTCGCCGAAGCGCCAGAAGAACGTGTCGATGGCGGTCTTGCCGTCGTACTTCGAATCCCGGTCGACGGGCAGGAACAGGGCCTGCCGCGTCGTGTTCATCAGCGAATAATCGAGGCCGTTCTCGGCGAACTTGATGCGGCGGATCAGCGAGAAGATCGGGATGAACCCCCCGATCAGCGGCGCGAGCGCCAGGATGCCGTACCCGAAGGCGACGATGATGGGATGGACCAGGAGCGCGCCGCGAATGCCGACGGCCTGGTAGATGCGGGCGACGAGGAACAGCTGGATCGCCAGGCTGATCAGCGTGACCCAGAAGTTGAAGTTGCCGTAGAACTCGGTGATCAGGGCGCCGATGTCGAGCGTGCCGTTGCTGGCCGCGACGCGCGCCACGGCGTCGGCCTTCACGTAGTCGGCGAGGATGAATTCGCCGGTCGTGTTGATCCAGTTCAGCAGCACCACGAACAGCGCGATCGTCAGCAGGTAGCGGTCGCGCAGCACCAGGCCGATGCCACCCATGACCCTCGGCAGCGGCCGCGAGCGCTCGATCGCGACCGCGCGCGAGTTGTCGGGAATCGCGGCGCGAGCCGGCGTCGCGATGAACAGCGTGGACCCGAGGGTCACCGTCGCGAGGACCATGAGCTCCATCGGCGACATGTCCGCGGCCGCCCAGCCGGTGAACTTCGAGCCCGCGAGCGCACCGAGGTTGGCGCCCAGCATGATGACCACGAAGAGCCGCTGGCCGCTCCTGACGTTGAACGAGTCCGCCGCGTAGGCCCACATCTGAGCCACGGCCATCACGCCGAAGATGCCGACCCAGATGAAGAACGGGAACGCGATCGGCGCGCCGTACTCGGCGAGTAGCGCGAATATCGGCAGCGTCACCACGAAGAACAGGGTCACGGCGCGCAGCAGCGCGGCACCCTCGAGGTGATGACGCAGACGGCCGTACAGCGGCACCGCGACCATCAGCACCACGGCCATCAGCGCGACGGCGTAGGCGCGCGTCTCGGCCGAGAACTTGGCGAGCATGAAGGCCTCGCGCAACGCCTTCATGACCTGGTACGAGGACAGCAGCAGGAACCCGTGCAGGAAGAACAGGAACGCGGTCCGGCCCTCACCGGGCGCGATGCGCGTCATGTGGGACAGCAGCCGCTCGAACCGCGTCAGGAGATGGTGGTCGGTGGTCATGCGGCCGAGCCGCGGCGATTGTCGGTCATGGATCCCCCTGTCGCGCCGTATCGTGACACAGCCCGCCGGCGGGCGGAACTGGAGTGACCTGGGATTGCGGCGCCGCTATCGCACGGGCCCGAACGCCTTCAGCACCTCGCGGGTGAGGTCCCAGCAGTCGAATCCCTGGCGGCCCCAGTCGAGCCCGCGGCGCACGATGACCAGCTGGTGGCTCGGGACCACGATCACGTACTGACCGCGGTTTCCTGCCGTGGTATAGGCGTCGCGGGGCACGTCGCGGCGGTCGTCGGGCACCAGCCACCAGTGGCCGCCGTACTCCCTGCCGAGCGTCTCGGTGGCGGGGGCCGGCTTGCGCACGAACTCGATCCATTCTTCCGACAGGATGCGCTCCCCGTGCCAGAGTCCGCCGTTCAGGTACAGCAGGCCGAAACGCGCCAGGTCGCGGGCGTTCGTGTGGATCTGGCTGCTGAGGATGAAATCCCCGAAACGGTCGACGCCAACCACCGTGCTGCGCATGCCGATCCGGTCGAACAACGCGCGGCGCGGAAACTCGAGGTACCGCTTTTCGTCGCCGAGCGCCCGTTTCATGGCGTAAACGGCAAGGAGCGTGTCGTAATTCTCGTAGTCCCAGCTCGTGCCCGGCTCGCGGATCAGGGCGCGGCTGCGCGCCGCGCGGGCCGAACTGGCACCGGCCCAATAGGCAAGCCCCGAACCCGTGGCGTACTCGAGCTCGTCGTTGTCGACGGGCTCGAGGCCGCTCGACATGTTCAGCAGGTGACGCAGCGTGACCGCTGCGCGCGGCTCGACGCCGGTGCGGGTGGGCGGCAGCCAGTCGACAGCCAGCGGGGCGTCGAGCCCGAGCTTGCCCTGGTCCACCAGCATGCCGATCAGGGTGGCGGCGATGCTCTTTGCCGTGGACCAGGTGCGGGTGCGGGTGGTCACGTCAAAACCCGGGGCGTAGCGCTCGTGCACGATGCGGCCGCGGTGCACGACCAGCAGCGCGGTCGTGACCTGCTCCGCGGACTCGCGATTGAAGGCCCAGTCCGATGCGGTTTGCAGCGCCGTCTGTGCCTCGGGCTCCAGCGCCGTCTCCTGCACGACCTCGCCGTCGGGCCATGGGAGCTCGCTGGCGTCCCCCGCTGGTGGTGGCAACTTGATCTGCGGTAGCCCGGGTATATCGTCGAGCTCCTGGTCCGGCGCCAGGATCACGCAGCCGACGCCGTCGCGGAAAGCCGCGCGCATGGGAGGTACGTAACCGTCCGCGCCGACGGTGACGGCACGGCGTGCACGGTCCACTGCGTAGTCGCCGCCATCCGGCGTTCCGATCGGCTCGGGCAGGTAGGCGAGCTCCTGCGCAAATACCTGCTCGAGGGTGCGGTTCGACGTGAACAGGCCCTCGCACATGAACAGGGCCTGCTGGCCGCGGCGCACCAGCTCGCGGTCGAAGCGCCAGTAGTCGTAAGTTTCGCGCTGCGCGGCGAGCGCCGCGAGCGGGATTAGAGCCGCGAGGCTCGGAAGCAGAACGGCAGTACGCACGAGGGGAAGGGTCGCCAATGTAGCCGGACGATGCTGGATCGTACGGCAAATCGCGCGCGCCTGCGTCCGGGGCGATCGGGTATCATCCCTGCCCCGAAAATGTCCTCGCGTTCCCGATCTGTCGTCACTTCAGGGCTGGAACTGCGCCGGACGTTGCCGATCCTGGCGCTGGCCACCGTTCTCGCGAACGCCGGATGCCAGGATGTCGAGGTGCAGGCGGTCCCGGGCGCCCCCTTTGAGTGTGGCGACGAAGAATGGCAGTCGGCCAGAAAGAACCCGTATCGCTTCATCGCCCATGCTGCTGGGCAAATCGACGGCTACCGCTATACCAACTCGCTAGATGCCCTGGACCTCGGTTATGAGAGCGGGCTGAGGCTTTTCGAAATCGACCTGATCCAGACCCATGACGGCCGGTACGTCGGCGCTCACAGCTGGCACGCTTGGCGAGCGGCAACCGGATCGTCAACGTCGCACCCGACACATCGGGAATTCAAGCAAACGCTTCTTTTCCGTCGCTACCGGCCGCTCGACCTTGCGGATCTGGAGCGCTGGTTTGGAGCACGCAGCGACGCCTTTCTCGTGACGGACAAGATCTCGGACTTCGACACGCTCCTCGCGGGCTTCTCGCACCGGCGCCGATTGATCGTCGAAGTCTTCAGTGTCGACGCATATCACCGCGCGGTGGCCCGGGGCGTGCTGAATCCCATGCTGGCGCTCCTTCCCGCGCTGTCGAGCGACGGCAGCGACAGGGTCCACGAATTGCTTCGGACCACGCCGGTGAAATTCGTCTCGGTCCCGACCAAGTCTCTGCGGCGAGAGGGACGGCTGCTCGAAGCGCTGCGCCGCAACAAGACCTGCGTGTACGCTTACACGTCCAGCGACCCGTCCTTTCTGGAGCGCAATATCGGCGAGCGCATCTACGGCGCCTACACCGACCGTTGGGACACACGACTCGGCGGCTGCGATGCCGAAGTATGCGATACCTACTGAGAAAGAAGACCCTGCAGCAGGGCGGTCACGCGGCCGCGCGCAGCCGCCCCTAGCGGTTCGTTGCGTCCCCGAGGCGAAACGTGCCGGATGTCCGATAACCGGCCAACGCCCGCTGATAGGCGCCCTTGCAAGCTGGCGTCCGTCCGTCGCGCGACGGTCGGCTCAGCGCCTGCAGGGAATGCCCGAAATCCAGGCGAACGGCGTCGGACCCACACCGGTCGTACAACCACAGGTTGATACCGAGGTAGACCTGCTCGGGCGAACCGGCAACAAATCCGCTCAGCAGCGTTGGCAGCACGGCAGCCGGTGGTGCGACCTGGCAACAGCGCAGTTTCCGTCCCGGCGAGGACGCGTAGATGTGGAAGAAAGTCGTGTACGCATTGCCCGGATGCCGGCGCAGCGGCCTGTAATCGTATTGGACGTCGCCGGTGTCCGTGAATGTGTAAGGCTGGTGATCGCCGAACGCAAGCAGCACGAAGGGCCTCCCGCTCCGGGCTTGGACTCGTGCCAGATATTCAAGCAGCGACTCGATGGCGCGAGTCGTCGAGCCGAGCCGGCGCACATAATCGTGCAGCGCGCAATTCGGCGCGAAGTCGGCCGTATCGGCGAAACGCACGGTGAAGAGTGCCGGATCCGTCCCTTGACAGTCGTGCGGCGAGTGATTCTCCAGGAACAGCGCATAGGCGAAGAATGGCGAATCCGGCTCCGCGCCGAGGGTCTTTTCGACGCTGGCTGCGATGGCTCGGTCATCTCCGACCCAGCGGCCCAGCCCGAGCATCTCGCTGTCGTAGATCTTCTCGAACCCGTAGTCGGCGTAGGCATTCCTCGCGTTGTAAAAATCGCCGCGAACCGGAAAGAATGCGGCGGTTCGATACCCGAAGTCCCGGAGGTACATTGCGAAGCTCCGGTCGACATAGGGGGACAACGATGCGTGGGTGTACATGCCGGAGTAACCGAACAGCCGTGAATCGAGACCGACGATCGTCTCGAACTCGCTGATCCAGGTCCCCCCGCCGGCTGCGTTCACGCGCAGCGACCCGTTGGCCGCCGTCCGCGGGGTGCGACGGAACAGCGCATCGTTCCACGCTCCCTCGAGCCGAAACACGGCACCCGGGTCGAACGTGGACTCGGCCAGAACGACGACGATGTTCGGGCTTAAGCCGGCTTTCGGAGCTGCGACAGCATCGAAATCGATGTATTGCCGGACTGTCAAGCTCACTTCCTGGGAGCTGGGCGGTGCGGCACCGCCGGATTCGCGATAAATGTCTCCACTCGATCGCGACTCCAGGTGGTAGGAGTACGCCAGGAACGGAAGGCTCCCCATGCGGTGCGCAAGCCCGGTCAGTCGTTTCGGGTCCCAGGTGGATTTGTCCTCCGAAGCGCCGGCAAAAACGCTCCCGAAGTGGCCAATGATCAGCAGGACGATTGCGCACGCTGCCAGAACCTGCTTGACGGCGCGGGAGCGACCGATCGTCGCCCGCCGGCGCAGCAGGCGGACGACTTCAACGAGGACGAAGGCGAGCCATGTCAGCCAGAGGACGGCGACGAGCGCCAGCGCGACGTACCCGGTCCACTGCGGCAGCCCGAGTGCCGCCCAGACTGCTGACGGATCGCTCAGGGCGATCCTCAGGTCGAGCACGGTCAGGGGCAGTCCGGTCAGCCCACTCTTGATGTCGATGACCCAGGTCAGGAGCAGGTGCAAGCCGGCGACGCCCGCGAGGGTCAGCACGTCCACACGGCTCGGCAGCAGCGCACAGAGGGCCGCGACGTAGCCGAGCAGGACCCATTCGGCATCCAGCCGCGGCCACGCCAGGAACGTCGCGGAATATGCTGCGGACCAGGCGACCAGCATTAGCGCGGCTCTCCGGCGGCGCGTCGCTCCGTCCGGCGAGAGTGCGCCGAGAGAAAGCGCCAGCCCGACCGCGACGACGCCGACGCCGTACAAGTACCTCGGCCAATGCTGCACGCCCAGCTGGAGATTCGGGAAGTGAGAGCCCAGGTCCGCGAATGCGGCCGGCCCGCGCAGCCCGAGCGCTGCGAGCAGGGCGGCCGCGCCGACGAAAGCGATCGTCCAGCCGATGCCGCGGGTGGACGATTGTCGCGACGGACTAGGCATCGAGGACGTGAAACATGTCCTGGTGCGACTGACGGCGGATAGCAACTACGCGATCGCCGCGCGCTGCACCTTCTGCGGCTGCGACACGCCGTAGCCCTGCGCGTAGTCCACGCCGAGCCCGCGCAGCACCTCGATGATCTCGGCGTTCTCGGCCCACTCGGCGATGGTCTGCTTGCCCGTCAGGTGCCCGATCTCGTTGATCGAGCGGACCATCTCGCGGTCGATCGGGTCGTGCAGTACGCCCTTCACGAAGCTGCCGTCGATCTTCAGGAAGTCCACCGGGAAGTGCTTCAGGTAGCCGAACGACGACAGGCCGGTGCCGAAGTCGTCGAGCGCGAACTTGCAGCCGAGGTCCTTCAGTGCCTGGATGAAACGGCTGGCCTGCGAGAAGTTCGCGATGGCAGCCGTCTCGGTGATCTCGAAGCAGATCTTGCTGCCGTCGAGGCCGCTCCTGTGGAACTGCTCGATCACGTAGGGCAGGAACTTGTCGTCGCCGAGGCTCTGGCCCGAGAGGTTGATCGAGCACATGGAGAGCCGGCGGCGCTCGTCCGCCTCGGAAACCAGCCAGCGGAAGGCGCTGTCGATGACCCAGCGGTCGATCGACGGGGTGATGCCGTAGCGCTCCGCGGCCGCGATGAACTGGTCGGGCGCGACGATCTTGCCGCTCTCGTCCCGCATCCGCAGCAGCAACTCGAAGTGTTCCCCGGTGTCCTCCTGCTGCAGCGGCAGGATCGTCATGCGGAACAGCTCGAACCGGGATTCCTCGAGCGCGTTGTTGATGCGCGCGGCCCACTGCATCTCGCGGCGCCGGCGCATGAGGTCGATGTCGTTTTCCTCGAAGCAGTGCACGCGATTGCGCCCGGACTCCTTGGCGGCCCCGCAGGCGGAGTCGGCGGCCGACAGCACGGAGGCGACATCCTCGTTCTCCGCGGTGATCGGGACGACGCCGATCGAGCAGCCGAGCCGGAACGTGCGGTCCTCCCACGTGTACCGGAAGTTGCGGATCGCCTCCCGCAGCGATTCCGCGGTGCGCAGCGCCTCCTCCAGCGAGCAGCTCTCGAGCAGCACGCCGAACTCGTCGCCGCCGAGGCGCGCGAGCGTGTCGCGCCACCGCACCTTGGACTTCAGCAGCGCGCCGACCTGCCCGAGCAGCGCGTCGCCGGCGGAATGACCGCAGGTGTCGTTCACGATCTTGAACTGGTCGATGTCGATGTAGCAGAGCGCGTAGGACGTCTCGCGCGCCTTCGCGCTCTTGAGCGCACGCTCGAGGCGCGTCTCGAACTCGCGCCGGTTCACGAGGCCCGTCAGGACGTCGTGGCTCGCATGGTAGGACAGGCGCCGGTTGAGCTCGCGCGATTCGGACACGTCGTGGAACACGAGCACGCCGCCGGTCACCGTGCCGGTCCCGTCCCGGATCGGCGAGGCCGTGCTCTCGATGTACAGCTCGTTGCCGTCCTTGCGGATCAGAAGCATGGGCCGCACCGACTTGATCGAGCGGATGCGGCGTACCGCGACCGCGAGGGGATTCTCGAGCGGCTCGCAGGTCTCCTCGTGGAAGGAGCGGAAGATCTCGTCGATCGTGCGGCCGAGGCTGTCCTCGAGCCGCCAACCCGTCAGTTCCTCGGCCACCGGGTTCAGGTACTCGACGCGGCCGTGCGCGTCGCAGGTTATCACCCCGTCGCCGATCGACTGCAGCGTGATCTGGGCGCTCTCCTTCTCGCGGAACAGCGCCTCCTCGTAGAGCTTGCGCTCGGTGATGTCGAGCTCGACGCCGATCAGGCGCCGCAGCCTGCCCTGGTCGTCGACGCGTGCGCAGGCGCGGCCGATGACCCAGCGCCACTCGCCGTCGGTGTGCTTCAGGCGATGCACGCTTTCGAACATCGGCGTCTTGCCGGCGA
>DATEEF010000031.1:0-13728 GCA_035281265.1 Steroidobacteraceae bacterium | reverse complement strand
CTGCGCCGCGCCTTCCTCGTGGATCAGCGTGTCGATGTCGAGATCCTGGGCCTCGCAGAACGCGTAGATGTCGTCGAACAGCGGGTCGAACTCGTTGACCGCCGCGATGCTGTAGGCCTGGCGCCCGATCTCGGCGCGGCCTGAGCGCCCGATCGGGGGCTTCAGCGGGTAGTCGGGGTCGGTGTTCGGCTCGACGAGGAAGAACTCGAGCTCCGGCGCGAGCACGGGTCGCCAGCCGCGCGCGGCATACAGGTCCAGAACGCGGCGCAGCACGTAGCGCGGCGCCATCGGCACTGGCCGGCCGTCGTCGTAGAAGCAGTCGTGGATCACCTGCGCCGTCGGCTCCGCGGCCCATGGGACGACCCGGATGGTCTTCGGGTCGCCGGTCAGGTCGATGTCGATCTCGGACGGATGGATCGAGCTGTCGTCCTCCGGGTAGCCGCCGTTCACGGTCTGCAGGAAGATCGACTCGGGCAGCCGCATGCCCTCGTCCTCGGCGTACTTGTCGCCCGGCATGACCTTGCCGCGCGCCACGCCCGCCATGTCGGGGACGATCGCCTCGACCTCGGTGATGCTGTGGTCCTTCAGGAACTGCTGGATCTGGCTCATCGGGACCGCCTGCCCGCGTGCTCGCGGCCGGCCTTGCCGAAGGCGGCAAACAGCGCGCGCGAGAACGGGTTTTCCATCACTTTCCACTCGGGGTGCCACTGCACGGCGAGCGCAAAGGTCTTCGCGCCGTCGATGCGGAAGGCTTCGATCACGCCGTCGTCGGCCTTCGCCTCGGTGACGAGGTTCGGCGCAAGGCGCTCGACGCCCTGCGAATGCAGCGAGTTCACGCTGATGCGTCGGCTGCCCGCGATGCCGTGCAGGAGGCCGCCCTCGGTCAGCTCGATCTCGTGGGAGGGCTCGTACTGGTCCTCCATCGGCAGGTTGGTGTCCTCCCGGTGGTCGAGGTTGCCCGGGACGTCATGGAGCTTCTGCGTCAGCGACCCGCCGAGCGCGACATTGATCTCCTGGAAGCCGCGGCAGATGCCGAGGATCGGCAGGCCCGCGTCGAGGGCGCCGGTGATCATGGGCAGCGTCGTCGCGTCGCGCTCCGGGTCGTGCAGCGTGCCAGGCGCCGACTTGGGCCCGCGATAGCGGTGCGGCTCGACATTCGAGGGGCTGCCGGTGAACAGGATGCCGTCGAAGGACGCGATCCACTCGCGCAGGTAGCGCTCGCCGAGCGCCGGGACCAGCACGGGCACGGCATCGGCCGCCTGGACGATCGCGTTGATGTATTTCTCGCCCACGCAGTGGAACCAGTGCGAGTTCAAAAGGCGGCGATCGGCCGGAATTCCGATGATCGGCTTTCGCATGTGCATCTGTTAATTATTTTGAACGGCCCCCGGTAAGGGGGCCAGTTCGACGGGAGCCATTGTCGCACAACGCCGGGGTGATGCGCCCCGCAGGATCCCAAGCCGGGGGCACGTTCTGTCAGCCCTCAAGGGGGCTTTTTGGCCCGATTATGTTGCGCCGCATGAACCTTGCCCGGGGCCCGGGGGGCTGGTTATCCTGCCTCGCGGCCGTTCCCGGCACGCGATACAAGATCTTAAACGCCCGGTGATGAATGGCCCTCGTCCGCGACGATTTCTCGAATGCCGAGGCTTTCCTGGCCGCGCGTCCCGCGGTGCGGGTGGTCGACCTGCTGCTCCCGGACCTCTGCGGCGTCCTGCGCGGGAAGCGGATCGACCGGACTGACCTGCCCGGCATCTACCAGCGGGGCATGTTCCTGCCCGGCTCCATGTTCGCCCTGGACGTCCTCGGGGGCACCATCCAGACCACCGGCCTCGGGTTCGACGAGGGCGACGCGGACCGCGCCTGCGTGCCGGTCCCGAAGACCCTCTTCCCCTCCCCGTGGATGGGCCCGAGCGTCGCGCAACTGCAGGTGCAGATGCTGGACCACGACGGCGGGCCGTTCTACGGCGACCCGCGCCATGCGCTCGACGCCGTGCTCGACCGCTATGCCGCGCGCGGCTGGAAGCCCGTCATCGCCGTCGAGCTCGAGTTCTACCTCGTGGACGTCGAGCGCACCGCGGCCGGGCTCGCCCAGCCGCCGCGCTCGCGCTACACCGGCCGGCGCGAGACGCGCACGCAGGTGAATTCGATGACCGACCTCGAGGCGGTCTCCGACATCCTCGAGGAGATTGCCGCCACTTGCGAGGCCCAGGGCGTGCCGACGGGCGCCGCGCTCGCCGAATGCGGGCCGAACCAGTGGGAAGTGAACCTGCGCCACGTTTCCGACGCGCGCGAGGCCTGCGACCAGGCGATCCGCTTCAAGCGCATCGTGAAGGGCGTCGCGCACCGCAACGGCGTCGAAGCGACGTTCATGGCGAAGCCGTACGCGGATGCGCCCGGCAGCGGCATGCACCTGCACGTGAGCGTCCTGGACCGTGACGGCGCAAACGTCTTCGCCTCCGACGACGTGCTCGGCAACGACCTCCTGAAGAGCGCGGCCGCGGGACTCGTCGAGACGATGGCCGACGGCATGGCGATCTTCGCGCCGAACGCCAACAGCTACCGGCGGCTGCGCCCCGAGCTGTACGTGCCGATGAACGCGACCTGGGGCTACAACAACCGCGGCGTCGCCGTGCGCGTGCCGGTCTCGGGACCCGCCGACCGGCGCCTCGAGCACCGCGTCGCCGGTGCCGACGCGAATCCTTACCTCGTCGCCGCCTCGGTGCTCGCGGGCATGCTGCACGGCATCGAGAAGAAGCTCGTGCCGCCCGCCCCGCTCGTCGGCAACGCCTACACGCAGCGCCTTGCCGCGCCGCGCCTGCCGAGCGACTGGGCGAGCGCACTCGCGCGCTTCGGCGCGAGCGGCTTCCTGCGCGAATATTTCGGCGAGCGCTTCGTGACGCTCTACGAGCTGACGCGCCGCGGCGAGATGCAGGACTTCAACTCGCGCATCAGCGCGCTCGACTACGCCTGGTACCTGGAGCAGGTTTGACGCTCAGGCCCGCGAACAGCTGGTACGAGGCGACGGCGCGGCGCGACGCGCCGCTGCCGCCGCTGGAAGGAGACGTCGAGGCGGACGTCTGCGTCGTCGGCGCCGGGCTTTCCGGCTGCTCGACCGCACTGCACCTCGCGCAGCGCGGCTACAAGGTCGTGCTGCTCGAGGCCGAACGGATCGGCTATGGCGCGTCAGGCCGCTCGGGCGGCCAGATCATCCCGGGCTATTCCTGCGGCATGGGCAAGCTCGCGGCGCAAATCGGCCAGGCGGATGCGAAGCGCCTGTGGGATTTCAGCGTGGAGGGCGTCGAGCTCACGCGCGACCTCATCGAGCGCAACCGGATCGACTGCGACCTCGCCTGGGGCCACCTGCACGTGGCGATCAAGCCGCGGCAGCGCGACGAGCTGCTCGAGTGGCAGCGCGAGCAGGAAGGCGAATACGGCTACGGCAAGCTCCGCTTCGTCGAGCGCGGGGAGCTGCGCCAGTGGGTGGCGACGGAGCGTTACATCGCGGGCCTGCTCGATGCCGGGGCCGGCCACCTGCATCCGCTGCGCTACACGATCGGCGTCGGCAAGGCCGCCGTCGCCGCGGGCGTGCGGCTTCATGAGCACAGCCGCGTCACGAAGATCGAGTACGGTCCCACCGTGCGCGTGCGGACCGGCAAGGGTTCCGTGCGCGCGAAGTTCCTCGCGCTCTGCGCGAACGTGGAGCACGTGGACCTGTCCGGGCGGCTCGCCAAGCGGCTGATCGGCGTCGCTTCCTACATCGTCGCCACGAAGCCGCTGGGCGCCGCGCGCGCGAATGCGCTGCTCAAGGACAACGTCGCCGTCGCCGACCTCAACTGGATCATCGACTACTTCCGGCTGTCGGCCGACCACCGCCTGCTGTTTGGGGGCCGGGTGAGCTACTCGGGCGTGGACCCGCTCGGCACCACGCGGGCAACGCGGCTGCGCATGCTGAATGTCTTCCCCCAGCTCGCCGACACCGAGATCGAGTACGCCTGGGGCGGCATGATCGACATCACAATGAGCCGCGCCCCGGATTTCGGGCGGCTGGATTCGAATGTCTACTACCTGCAGGGCTATTCCGGGCACGGCATGGTGCTGACGACCATCGCCGGCCGGATCGTCGCCGAGGCGATCGCGGGCCAGGCCGAGCGCTTCGACGTCTTCACGCGCCTCAAGCATCACGCCTTCCCGGGCGGCAGGCTGTTCCGCCGCCCGACGCTCGTGATGGCGATGACCTGGTTCCGGCTGCGCGACCTGCTGCCCTGATCGGTTCCGACTCGCCTACGGCGACGCGGGTTTTGCGGCGCCGCGCTCGCCGCGCGCGCGCTCGATGAGCGTGTTCAGGATCGATAGCTGGTCGCGGAAGTCGCCGTCGTCCTTGATCGGCACGAGATACTTGCCGTCGACGACGATGGTCGGCACGGACGGCAGCCGCACCTTGCGTGACAGCTCGTCGGCGCGCTTGGTCTGCAGCTGCACGCTGAACGAGCGATAGGCCTTCTCGAACTCCGCGCGGTCGATGCCCTGCTCCGCAACCCACGCCGCGATCGAGGCCTCGTCGGCGAGCCGCCTGCCCTTCCGGTGGACGGCTGAGAAGAATGCGTCATCGATGGCCGGCACCTTGTTCATCGCGCTGAGCGCGTAGTACGCCTGGGCGGGCGCGACCCAGGCGGCATGCCCGATCGCGACCGCGGCGCGCTCGACCTTGACGTCCTCCGGCAGCGAGGCCGACCAGGCGGTGAAGCTTTTCTCGAACCGGTAGCAATGCGGGCACTGGTATGAGAAGAACTGGGTCACGACGATCTTCGATGCATCGGATGTCGGCACGGCCGGGCGGATCGCCTGGAAATCCGTGCCTTCGACCGGATCCGCCGCTCGCGCGGTCGCAGCCGACAGGACGAGCGTCGCGATCAATGCCAGTGGGCGTGCAAGTTGCATGGGCTGTTCCCCCGGGGGACCGCGTATGGCCCGCCGTTCGACCGGGGGCCGGTCCGCCAAGTTCCGCTAGTGGCCGGTGCTGGCCGTGAACCTGCGATCGGGCCGGAAATCCTTGAGCGCTTCGGCGGGCGACTCGCCGACGATCTCCTGGGCGACGAGCGCGCCCACGACCGGCGCGAGCGTCACGCCGCTGTGCGTAACCGCGAGGTAGATGCCGGGCCGCGACGGCGAGGCACCCAGCACCGGATATCCGTCGAGCGGCATGGGCCGGTGGCAGATGCGCACGTCCTCAAAAATGAGCGGACCCAGTCGCGGCACGTATTTCACGACGGCGGCGCGCATGCGCAACGCATGCTCGAGTGCAATCTCGCGCGTCGGAAACGCGTTCGGCTGGCCGGCGAGCCGCGCGGCGTGCGCCTCGTTCGCGGGCGGGCCAGCTTCCTCGCCGATGACCAGGCGCCCGTCCGTTCGCTGGTGCAAGTGCACGCCCGGCAGCCACAGCACGCGCTCGACGAGTCGCGGCATCGGCGCCGTGATGGCCGTGAGGCCCGGGGCATTCCGCTGCGGAAGATCCCAGTCCGCGAATCGCCTCGCCGCATCCGCCGCCGCGCCCGTCGCGAGCACGAGCCGGTCGGCGGCGATGTCGCCGCGAGTCGTCTGCACCGCGGACACCCGCCCGTTTGAAAGCGCCACGCCAGTGAGCTCGCAGGGATACTCGAGCTTTGCGCCGAGCGCGGTTGCGGCATTGAAGAAAGCGTGCGTGGCGGCGACGGGATCGGTCGCGCCGTCGTTGCCGGAGAAGACGACCTGCCGCAAGGCGCCGAAGTCGACGTTCGGCTCGAGCACTGCGAGCTCGGCGCGATCGACGAGCCGCGTCCTCTCGCCCCAGGCCCGCTGCTCGGCGACGCGGGTGGAAAGCGCGGCTTCCACCGCTGCATCGGCGACGCCTTCGAGCGAGCCGCCCCAGCGCACCGGCAGCTCCAATTCGGATTCGAGCGCCCGCCAGCCCTCGACGCCGGCCTGGTTCAGGCGGTGGTAGCGCTGCGGTTGCTTGGACCAGGTCGCATTGATCCAGGCGAAAGAGCCGCGGCTCGCATGTGTCGCAGGGCCCTCGCGGTCGATCACGGTCACGCGAGCGCCCGCTTTCGCGAGATGCCAGGCAATGGATGCGCCGATGATCCCGGCACCGGCGACGACGACGCACAGCGCCGGGTCAGCGCGCGCCTTGCCCGCAACCGCTGTCGCAGCGAGCAGTTGCAGGAACTGCCGCCGGTCCATCGGAAGGCTGCGTTCAGGAGCGCTCATAGGCCTGCCGTTCAAACCAGTTGTCGCGGTAGAAACGCCGGCCGCAGGCGAGCTGCCAGAGGCTCGACAGCGCGTAGGCCGGCAGGAAGAGCGGCCCCCATTGCTCGTACTGCCGGACATGAACGCGCTCATGCTTTCGCGCGCAGTCGAGGGCCGCGGCATCCGTTCCGAGGATCACGTGGCCGAGCGTCACGGCGCGGAACGGGCAGCCGACGAGCGGGGAGGCAAAGAAAGTACCCAGCTCTCCGCCCGTGAATTCGATCACGCCGTCGACGACGCGAGCGCGTGCGCCGAAGAGAACGCTGAGGCCGCCCAGCGCGACGCCGATCGCGGTATTGGGGCTCGCCCAGGCATAGCCGATAAGCCGGTTCACTTCAGGATGTCCCGGATCTTCGTCGCGATCGCCTGCCCGAGCTTGCGATGGGCCTCAGCGGTCAAGTGCAGGCCATCCACGCCGTCAGTCGCCGTCACGGCGCCTGCGTCGAGGAACTCCACGCCTGCATCCGTCGCAACGTTCGAGTAGAGGTCCGCGAGTTGCCTCGATTTCTCGATGCCGCCGGAGAAGGCAGCCGCCGGAAAGCGCTCCGTCTGCGCCAGCGCGGGCGGTGCCACCACGAGGATCTTCGGTGCCGGGTACTCCGTCCATACCGCGTGGTCCATCGCTTTCACCTGCTCGACCAGCGTGCGCATGCCGCGCGCGATGTCCTGCGGCGAGCGATCGAACGATGTCTTGAGATCGTTCGTGCCGAGCATGATCACGACGAGGTCGACCGGCAGCTGCGAGGCGACCGCCGCCGGCAGGTAGGCGCTGCCGTCGAGACCCGCGCCCGCGAGCTCCGCAACGGCCGGGTCCGGCAGGTTTGTCGTTCGGCCGCTGAGGCCCTCTTCGACGATCTCGTATCCGTCGCCGAGTGCGGCTTGCGCGACGCCGGGCCAGCGCTCGCCCGCCCCGAAGCGCGCGGTGGGAAACCCCCGCTCCACGGGGATCCAGCCCCAGGTGTTCGAATCGCCGTACACGAGAACGCGTTTCGCCGGCGCCGACTCGTTGCGGAACTGCAGGTCCCAGACCCGGTCCTGCGCGACGCTGAGCCCGACTGCGCGGCCCGCGGCGTCGCGCCGGAAGATGATCGTGCCGATCTCGCTCTCGAAGGCGTCGGCGTAGAGCGGCGTCAGCGGATACACGGTGTCCGGGCGCTGCGTCAGCTCGAGCCGGCCTGCGCGCACGCGGGCGACGAAGGTCGTCTCGGCCTCGCGGCTCGAGTAGCTGCCGGCGAGCGCCTCGAGCTCAGGCGGCATCGGTTGCGCCGGCTCGACGCGCTCGAATATCTCGGTCCAGCCGTCGCCAACGTCCACGTGCGCCCGTCCCTCATCGTCGAATTCCACGGACACACCGTCGTCACCGGCAAACTTGCGCGCGGACAGCGGAATGAGCGGCGTTTCTCCGTTGACCTTCAGCGTATTCCCGTCGCGGGCAAGCCTGGCTGTGATGCCGCGCTCGATGGAGCGATACAGTCCGGCGCGCGCGTCGAGGACATCCGGCACGAGATCCGCCGCCGGCGGTGGCGGATCCGGCTTCAGCGCCCCCGCGAGATACAGGTCGGCCACCGCGTGCAGCGCCTGGCGCGGCATGCTGTTGCCGGCATTGCACAGCAGGGCGACGGATACGCGCTGCTCGGGGAATCGGGCGAGATATGCACGATAGCCGCCGGTCGTGCCGCTGTGCCGGACTTCCGCGAGGCCCTTGTAACGGGCGAGCGCGAGTCCATAGGCGTAGCCGGTTTCGCGTCCCGTATCCAGGACGCCGCTCGTATGCAGCAGCTGTGCCCAGGCGGCATCGCCCACCTTCGGCGAGTCGAAGTTCATGTTCCAGCGCAGGAGGTCGCCGACCGTGGTCAGGAGGCCCCCGTTGCCGTGCGCGTTCTCGAACGGCATGTCCTGCGCGTAGCGGCCGTCCGTTTCCGCGTAGGCGATCGCGCGGTCTTTCACGATGCGCGTGTAATCGTCCCGCCAGGACGTGCGTGTCATGCCGAGCGGCTCGAACAGGCGCTTGCGCGTGAACTCGGCGAACGGCTCGCCCGCGACGCGCGAGACCAGGATGGCAGACAGGTTGTAGCCGGAGTTGCTGTACGACCAGCGCGTGCCCGGCGTGAAGTTCAGCGCTTCCTGCCGCGACAGGATGTCGAGGACGTGGGCATGGGTGTAGGCCCGCGTGCCGCGCGAGGCGCCCGCGATCCAGGCGACGCTGCCCCAGTCGCGAAGCCCGCTCGTGTGCTGCAGCATCTGGCGGATGGTGACCGGCGCTGCGTAGTCCGGAAGCTCCGGAATGTGGCGACGCACCGGATCGTCGAGTGACAGCTTGCCGTCCCGCGCGAGCAGCAGCACCGCCGCCGCCGTGAACTGCTTCGAGACCGAGCCTGCCTCGAAAATCGTGTCCGCGCGATTCGGCACGCCGTGCTCGAGGTCGGCCATGCCGTAGGCCTTCTCGAGCACGATCCGTCCATCTTCCGACAGGCCCACCGCGCAGCCTGGCGTTTCTCGCGTCCACTCGGCGAACAGCGCATCCACGGAGGCTTCCGGCACCGTCTTCGCCGCCTGCGCGGCCTCCGCAGCGACCAGCGCCGCGCACAAGGCAGCGGCGCGGGCAAACGCGGCGAGAAGACACTTCATGGTCACTTCATTCTCCGAGCGACGCAGCGATCGAATCATAGGGAAGGAATCGGCGGGTGGTCACGTCGAACGGGAAGTCGCGGACCCGGATGTCCGGCAGCCGCTCGATCGCGCGCGTCTCGAGGCCGAACCAGGACTGGCAGACCTCGCCCTCGCCCATCGGGCGCAGGCGGTAGGCCTCGTAAGTGTCCGGGTATGCGCCGCGCGAAGCGTCGAATCGCGACAGGAAGAAATACATCCCTTTCGCACTGCGGCACAGGATCGCGCGCGGCACGATGTCGAAGTCGCGATATTCCGCGTGCAGCCAGTCTTTCATGGGTCGCCCTCATCGGCATCGTCGCGCCGTACTTCATCATGCAGCCCGCCGGGGGCTAGCGACCCACGGCTACGACGCCGCGCTGCCCCTCCTGCTGCAGGTCGAGAGCCGGCAGGCCGAACCGCGCCGTCTGCTGCACGACCTGGTCGAGAATCTCGCGCGCCGTTGAATCGTCCGTGACCAGGCGGGGAATGCCGCTTCGGGTCAGTGGATCGCCGTAGCCGAGCTCCACCGGGTGGAGCACGACCTCGGACAGCGCATTGCCGCTGAAGCGGACCTCCGCGATCACGCTCTGGAACGTGAAGGCATGGTCGAAGTAGCCGGTGTTGAGCGGCGCCGTCAGGTCGTAGTCCGTCGCCTTCGCGGGATCCTTCCAGGCCTTCTCCAGCAGCCCGCGATTGCGCGCATGGAGATCGGCGGGCAGCTGCTCCTGGACGTCGCTCCAGAAGAAGTTTCCGAGACCATAGAAGATCGGCCGCTTGCCGCGCGCGGGCGAATCGTAGATCTCCATCGGCCCGAGGTTGTGGTTCCCCGTCGTCACGAACAGGTCCGCACCCGAATCGATCGCGCCATGCGCCAGTTCCTTGAGGAAATTGGCGGCGCCGCGCGGCGCATCGTCGTCGTCGCAGCCCGTCGAGCATTGATGGGCATGAATCGCAGCGATCACGAAGTCCGCGTTCTGCTGTGCCGAGCGGATGGCTGCGTAGATCTCCGCGAGGTCCTGGGGATCCATCGTGTGCTCGTGGGAGTACTTTTCCGCCTGGCGGTAAGCCGTGCCGAAGAAATTCCCTTCGCGCGGCACGTCCGTGCAACGCGTCCCGTACAGCGTGCACTGCAGCTTGGCAAGCGCCTCGACCACCGAGCGCGGAACCTCCGTCGTCTCCTGGACGTGCAGCGCGCTCAGGCCCGGACGCCCCGGCGCAGAGGTCGCGGACGGCATGGATTCGCTGGTCGGACGGAAGGTCGAGGCGAAGGACACGACGGCGATCCGGCCGGCCGGGCTTTCGAAGTAGGCCGGCGCCCGCGCCATGCGATGGGATTCGCCGGCTCCGGCGTGCGGGATGCCGGCCTCGTCGAGCCAATGCGCCGTTTCGCGCATGCCCTCGAGGCCCCAGTCCTGGCTGTGGTTGTTCGCGCGCCCGACGATGTCGAAGCCCATCGCCTTCAGGTCGCCGGCGACGGCCGGTACCGACGCATTCGTCCAGTCGCCGTCCCAGGAGTACGGCGCACCGATGAAGGTGCGCGGATCGAAGATCGTGGTCTCGAGGTTGCCGAAGGTGACGTCGGTGCCTCGGAGGATCGCGAGCACGGCGGCAAACGACGGCATGCCCTCCGCATGCTGCGACAGCGGCCGCGAGATGATGAGATCGCCTACGGCGGCGGCTGAAAATCCGTCCGGTACATTCGCCTGCATCTCGCCCTCGATCGGGCGCTTCGGGTCGAACTGACCCGTGTCACGCACGCCCGGATCGGCCGGGCCGAACTGCTCCTCGTCTGCCAGTGCGGCGTAATGGCCGAGCAGCAGCGTTATGACGACGGACACGAGTGATCGATTCATGGGTCAACCCAACAGTTTCGAGTCGTAAGGATACTGGGAAAGTACGACGGGTCCGTTCGCGGACACCCAGACTTCGTCTTCGAGCTTCACGCCGTCCCGCGCGCCGACCTTGCCGGCGTAGCACTCGACCGCGACGACCATGTTCTCCTGGAACTCGCCTTCCGGCATCTCCGTATAGGGATCGCCGGGCAGCGGGATGTTGGGCGACTCGTCGTCGACGCCGATGCCGTGCACGATCACGCCGTAGCCCTGCTCGCGATAGGCGGCCGGCAGCGCCGGGCAGCGCGCGACGAACTCGGAGAACGCGAGGCCGGGCCGGATGAGCCGGGAACAGCCCTGCACGAAGTCGTGCGCGACCTTGTACGCCTCCTTCTGCTCGACGGTCGGCTGCTCACCGCACAGGAAGGTGCGCGAAAAGTCGGCCACGTAACCTTCGGGCCCGACCGTGTCCGTATCGATGGCGACGAGGTCGCCGGTCTCGACCCGCTTGTCATCGGCTTCGTGATACCAGGGATTCGTCTTCTGGCCCGAGACGATAAGCCGCGTGAAGCAGTGCTCGCCGCCCTGCGCAAGGATTCGGTGCCAGAAGATCGCCAGCAGCTCGTTCTCGGTGATGCCGGGACGGATCGAGCGTTCCACCTCTTGCAGGGCGGCCTCGACGACGACGCAGGACCGCCGCATCAGCTCGACCTCGTCCGGCAGCTTGATGATGCGCGCCGCGGATATCGTCCGGTCGGCGTCCATCAGCTCGAGGCCGAGCGCCTGCAGCGCCGCGAAGCCGTTGTAGTCGAGCACGTCGATCCCGACGCGCTCGCGCGTGAGACCGCGCTCGGCGAGCACGTCGCGGATCTGCCCGGCCCAGGCCGCCGCCTTGCCCGGCGAATCGGCGTCCGTGACCCGCGCCTGCCAGAACATCGAGGGCCGAACGTCCGGCCAATGCGCCCGCTGGCGGAACTCCGCGCCGCCGTACTCGAAGATCACGGGGTCGCCGGTCGCCGGCACCAAGACGTAGTGGGCGATGTTGACGGCCGTCCACAGCGGCATGACAGCGACGCCGGTGCAATAGCGGATGTTGACGATATCCGTCAGGACGAGCGCGCCGATTTCGCGCGCCGCCATCTCGCGCTGCACCTTGGCGAGACGGTCGCGCCTCAAGCGAGCCAAATCGACCACGAATTCCCCCTGCAGCGATTATGATGACGCACCGCACAGGCAGCAATCCGGAGCCGACATGCGCCACGCCGTGATCCTGGGATTCACCGCCCTCATCGCCAGCGCGCCGGCGATCGCCGAACCCGTCGCGCTCGTGGCGGATCGCGTGATCGACGGCGTCGGCAGGGCCGCGCGCGAGAACACCGTGGTCGTGGTCGACGGTGAGCGCATCGTCGCGGTCGGCGATCGTTCCGTGATCCCCGCCGGCGCGAAGGTCGTCGAGCTCGCCGGCCAGACGCTGATGCCCGGCTTCATCAATTGCCACGAGCATCCGCTCATGTACGCGGACGACTACCAGAATGCCCACCTCCAGGCGTCGTCGGCCTACAAGGCGCTCATGGGACTCGCCGCGCTGCAGCGTCAGCTGCTTGCGGGCTGGACGACCGTGCGCGTCATGGGCGACGCCGACGTGCACTACGCAAACCAGGACATCCGCAAGACGGTGGACGCCGGGATCTTCATCGCGCCGCGCCTGACCGGCGCCGGCCACTACATCTCGATCACGGGCGGCGGCGGCGACGTCAATTATTTCTCGCCGGAACAAGCCGTCATCGCCGACGGGCTCGTCGCGGACGGACCCGAGGAGATCCGCAAGGCCGTGCGCCAGGAGATCAAGTACGGCTCCGACTGGATCAAGCTGCTCGTCACGGGTGCGTACCAGTCGGTGGGTGACGACCCGCGCAACGTCGCGTTCTCGCCCGAGGAGCTCGAGGCCGCGGTGTCCGAGGCGAACCGCCACGGCGTGCCGGTTGCCGCTCACGCGCATGCCATCGAGGGCATCAAGCAGGCCGTCGCCGCCGGCGTGCGCTCCATCGAGCACGGCACCTTCCTCGACGACGAGGGCATCCGGATGATGGCGGAGAAAGGGACGTTCCTCGTGCCGACCATCTACGTCGGCGACTACTACGCCGAGGGCGACAAGCTGCGCGCCCAGGACAAGCAGGACGACTACACGGCCAACCAGCGCCCGAAATTCCTCGCCGCCGTCGGCCGCGCCCACAAGCAGGGCGTGAAGATCGCCGTCGGCGTGGACCTCGGCGGTTACATGACCGACCCGAAGGTGTTCGTGCGCGAAATGGCCGTTCTCGTCGAGGCAGGCTTCACGCCGATGGAAGCCATCCAGGCCGGCACGCGCGTCGGCGCTGAACTGCTGCGCTGGGACGATCGCCTCGGTACCGTGCAGGCGGGCAAGCTCGCCGACCTCGTCGCCGTCAACGGCAACCCGCTCGAGGACATGAAGGCGCTGGAGAGCGTCAGCTTCGTGATGGTCGGCGGCAGGGTCGCGAAAAGGCCGGCCGACTTCGCGGGGCTCGGAGGCACGCTGAGCAACTGAGCCGGCCGACCGCCGGCGGCTGAAGGGGGGGGATCGCATGCAGCCGAACGAAATCGGGCAGCTGCCATGGCTTGCGCCGACCATCGCGGCGCTCTTCGCCTGGGGCATCGCCCAGGGGCTCGTCAAGAAATACATCGGCGAAGTCTCGGCCGCGCGCTTCTGCCTCTACTACGCGATCGCCAACGCGGTCGTGAACACGGCCTTCTGGCTCTTCCACGATACGCCGCCCCCCTTTGCGCCCGAGGGCCGCGAGTTCGCGTTCTGGGGGTTGCTCGCCTACGTCCTCGACGGCCTTGCGTGGATCTTCTACTACCAGTCGCTCACCTATGGGCCGATCTCGATTGTCGGCACGCTGTCCGCCGCCTACCCTGCCCTCACCGTCATCTTCGCGCGCGTATT
>DATEEF010000030.1:0-4644 GCA_035281265.1 Steroidobacteraceae bacterium | reverse complement strand
ATGCCGGGGGACAACATCAAGATGGTGGTGGAGCTGATCGCTCCGATCGCCATGGAAGAGGGCCTGCGGTTCGCGATCCGCGAGGGCGGCCGCACCGTCGGCGCAGGCGTGGTCTCGAAGGTCCTCAAGTAAGGAGCGGCGATGCCCACGAGCCAGAACATCCGGATCCGCCTGAAGGCCTTCGATCACAAGCTGATCGACACCTCGGCGCGGGAGATCGTCGAGACGGCGCGGCGCACCGGCGCCACCGTGCGCGGCCCGGTGCCGCTGCCGACGAAGATCGAGCGCTTCACCGTGCTGGTCTCGCCGCACGCCGACAAGGACGCGCGCGACCAGTACGAGATCCGCACGCACAAGCGGCTCATGGACATCCTGAACCCGACCGACAAGACGGTCGACGCGCTGATGCGCCTCGAGCTGCCGGCGGGCGTCGACGTGCAGATCAAGCTGAACTGACGGCAGTTGAACTGATTTTTCGGGCCGCTATACTGGGCGGCTCTTTGGTGCCGGGTCGAACATTTCGAACATTTGGCCGGATGCAAATGTTCGAATTGTTCGACCCGGCACCAGGTTGAAACAGCACCGGCCAATTGCAGCCGGCGCGGTGAAAAAAGGATATAAATCATGACCATAGGTCTGGTCGGCCGCAAGGCCGGCATGACTCGGGTTTTCACCGACGCGGGCGACGCCCAGCCGGTGACCGTCATCGAAGTCCTGCCGAATCGCATCGTGCAGGTGAAGGACTCGAAGTCCGACGGCTACCGGGCCATCCAGGTCACCTTCGGCACGCGACGCGCCTCCCGGCTGAGCAAGCCGGTGGCAGGCCATTACGCGAAGCCCGGCGTCCTCGCCGGCGCGAAGATCGTCGAGTTCCGCCTCGCCGAGGGCGAAGGCGCGGACCTCAAGACCGGCGCCGAGCTCAAGGCCGACCTCTTCAAGGAAGGCCAGGTCATCGACGTCACCGGCACCACGATCGGCAAGGGCTACGCGGGCGTCATGAAGCGCCACGGCTTCGCCGGCGGCTATGCGAGCCACGGCGCCTCGGTCGTGCACCGCGCGCCGGGCTCGATCGGCCAGCGCCAGACGCCGGGTCGCGTGTTCCCGGGCAAGCGCATGGCGGGCCGCATGGGCAACGCCCAGCGCACGGAAGAGAACCTGAAGGTCGTCCAGGTGGACCTCGAGCGGAACCTGCTCCTCGTGAGCGGTTCGGTGCCGGGCGCCCCGGGTGGCCGTGTCGTCATTCGCCCGTCGGTCAAGGCGGCGGCGCAGGCGCGGCGGAAGACCGTCGGCGCGGCGAAGAAGTGATCGAGGGACACTGGCAATGAAGCTGAAGCTGGTGAATGGGGGAGCCCAGGGCTCCGAGATCGAACTCTCCGACGCGACATTCGGACGCGAGTTCAACGAGCCGCTGGTGCACCAGGTGCTGACGGCCTACGCGGCCGCGGGCCGCGCGGGCACCAAGGCGCAGCTGACCAAGGCCGAGGTGCGCGGCGGCGGCAAGAAGCCGTGGCGCCAGAAGGGCACGGGCCAGGCGCGCGCGGGCTCGACGCGCAGCCCGATCTGGGTCGGCGGCGGGCGCGCCTTCGCGGCGAAGCCGCGCAGCCACGCGCAGAAGGTGAACCGCAAGATGTACCGCGGCGCGATCCGCTCGATGCTCTCCGAGCTCGCGCGGCAGGAGCGCCTCGTCGTCACAGGCGGCCTCGAGCTGGCGGCGCCGAAGACGAAGATGCTGGTCGGCAAGCTCGCCGAGCTCGGCCTCGACGCCGTGCTGATCGTGATCGAGGCCTACGACGAGAAGCTGCACCTCGCCTCGCGCAACCTCGCGAACGTGGACGTGCGCACCGTCGCGAGCCTCGACCCGCTGTCGCTCGCGCGCTACCCGAAGGTTCTCGCGACCGTCGGCGCCCTGCGCATGCTCGAGGAGAGGCTGGCATGAGCGGCTTTTCGAAGGACCGCCTGGCCGGCGTCGTGATCGCCCCGCACGTGTCGGAGAAGGCCGCGCGCGTCGCGACCGAGGGCAACCAGTACGTGTTCCGCGTGCGCCGCGACGCGACGAAGCCCGAGATCCGCGCCGCGGTGGAGTTCCTGTTCGAGGTCAAGGTCGACGCCGTGCGCGTCGTCAACCAGCCCGGCAAGGAGAAGCGGTTCGGCCGCTCGCTGGGCCGCCGGCAGGACTGGAAGAAGGCTTACGTCCGCCTCGTCGAGGGGCAGCAGATCGAGATGGGCGGGAGCGAGCGCGCCTGAGGCGCCGGTTCGTGAAGGTATAGCGACATGGCAATGAAACAACTCAAGCCGACCTCCCCGGGCACGCGCTTCCAGCTGCGCCCGGACCGGTCGCACCTGCACCGCGGCAAGCCGGTGCGCGCGCTCGTGGCCGGCCACAAGTCGACGGGCGGCCGCAACAACGTCGGCCGCCTGACGACGCGGCACAAGGGCGCCGGCCACAAGCACAACTACCGCATGATCGACTTCCGCCGCGACAAGGACGGAGTCTCCGCGAAGGTCGAGCGCCTCGAGTACGACCCGAACCGGTCCTCGTACATCGCGCTGCTCCTCTACAAGGACGGCGAGCGCCGCTACATCCTGGCGCCCAAGGGCGTCGCGGTGGGCGACGAACTGCAGTCCGGGGCCGACTCGCCGATCCGCGCGGGCAACTCGATGCAGCTGCGCCACATCCCGGTCGGCTCGATCGTGCACAACATCGAGCTGAAGCCCGGCAAGGGCGGCCAGATCGCGCGCGCCGCCGGCAGCAGCGCGCAGTTCTCCGGCCGCGAGGCGGGCAACGCGATCCTGCGGCTCAAGTCCGGCGAGACGCGCAAGGTCAGCGTCGACTGCCGCGCCACGATCGGCGAGATCGGCAACGACGAGCACAACCTGCGCAGCTACGGCAAGGCGGGCGCCAAGCGCTGGCGCGGAATCCGCCCGACGGTGCGCGGCGTGGTCATGAACCCGGTCGACCACCCGCACGGCGGCGGCGAGGGCCGCTCCGGCCAGGGCAACCCGCACCCGGTCTCGCCGTGGGGCTGGCACACCAAGGGCAAGAAGACGCGCAAGAACAAGCGTACCGATGCGTTCATCGTGCGCCGCCGCAAGAAGGGAGCGTAAGCGAGATGTCACGTTCGCTGAAGAAGGGCCCGTTCGTCGACCTGCACCTCGCCAAGAAGGTGCAGGCGGCCCGCGACAAGAACGACCGCCGCCCGATCAAGACGTGGTCGCGCCGCTCGATGATCCTGCCGGACATGGTGGGCCTCACGATCGCGGTGCACAACGGCCGCCAGCACGTCCCGGTGCTCGTCACCGAGAACATGGTCGGCCACAAGCTCGGCGAGTTCGCGCCGACCCGGATTTTCAAGAGCCACTCCTCGGCCAAGAAGGTCGAGGCGACGGCGGAGTAAGGCGATGCAGGTCTCAGCCATCCTGCGCCACGCGCGCATCTCGCCGCAGAAGTGCCGCCTCGTCGCGGACCTCGTGCGCGGCCGGCCCGTGGGCGACGCGCTCGCGGTGCTGCAGTACACGCCGAAGAAGGGGGCCAGGCTGGTCCGCAAGGTGCTGGAATCCGCGATCGCGAACGCCGAGCACAACCACGAGGCGGACATCGACGAGCTGAAGGTCGCGCGCATCGAGGTCGACGCGGCGCCGGTGGCGAAGCGCTTCCACGCGCGCGCCAAGGGCCGCGGCAACCGCATCGTCAAGCGGCTCTCGCACATCAGGATAACCGTAGCCGACAGGGCGCGGTAAGGGCGGAACATGGGTCAGAAGGTCAATCCGATCGGCATGCGTCTCGGCATCACGCGCGACTGGACGTCGCGCTGGTACGCCGACACGAAGGGCTTCCCGTCGCACATCCTGTCCGACTGGCGCGTGCGCGAGTTCCTGCGCGGCAAGCTCACCGACGCCTCGGTCAGCAAGATCCACATCGAGCGCGCCGCCCGCAAGGCCAACATCACGATCCACACCGCCCGGCCCGGCGTCGTGATCGGCCGCAAGGGCGAGGACATCGAGAAGCTGCGCGTCGAGGTCGCCAAGCTGATGAAGATGGCGGTCGCCGACGTGCGCCTCAACATCGCCGAGATCCGCAAGCCCGAGCTCGACGCGACGCTGGTCGCCGAGAGCATCGCGCAGCAGATCGAGAAGCGCGTGATGTTCCGCCGCGCCATGAAGCGCGCGGTGACCAACACGATGCGCAGCGGCGCCCTGGGCGTGAAGGTCCGCATCGCCGGCCGCCTGAATGGCGCCGAGATCTCGCGCTCCGAGTGGACCCGCGAGGGCCGCATCCCGCTGCACACCTTCCGCGCCGACATCGACTACGGCACCGCCGAGGCGCGCACGACCTACGGCGTGATCGGCGTGAAGGTCTGGGTGTTCAAGGGCGAGGTGTTCGACCGCGAGGAAGCCGAGGCGGAGGTCGCCGAAGTCGAGGCCGCGGAGAAGGAAGCCGCAAAGCCCGCCGAGGGCCCGGCGCCCGAGCCGGCGGCCGGCTGAGCCGGGGAATAACGGACATGATGCAGCCAAAGCGGACCAGGTTCCGCAAGCAGTTCAAGGGCAACCTGAAGGGCAGCTCGCACCGCGGCAGCTCGGTCGCGTTCGGCGACTACGCGCTGAAGGCGACCGACCGCTCGCGCATGACCGCGCGAGAGATCGAGG
>DATEEF010000029.1:0-10126 GCA_035281265.1 Steroidobacteraceae bacterium | reverse complement strand
GGCGATGCCGATGTCGGCGGGGCGTGACGCGGCGCGCGCCATGCAGGCGGCGAGCCGGCCCGCGTCGTCCGGCACGTCCATCGCGCGCGACCAGTCGTTGCCCGTCCCGCCGGCGGCGGCGGCAACGAGGCAGTCGCGCGGCTCGACGCCGGATCCGAGCAGGCCGTTCACGAGCTCGTTGAAAGTGCCGTCGCCGCCGACGGCGAGCAGTCGGCGCCAGCCATCGCGTGCCGCATCGGCGAAAAGGCGCTCGGCGTGGCCGGGCCCCGCGGTCGCGACGCAGTGGAACGGGAGACGCGCGCGCTCGAGCGTCGCGACGAGGTGCGGCCGGAAACGGGCGGCGCGGCCCGCGCCGCTCGCCGGGTTGACGACGACGTACCAGGCATCCCGGTCGATCATCTCCGTCATCATGGGCCATAATGCGCGCGCATGCCCGACGCGATCGAACCGGTCAGTTATGCGCTCGCGACGCGCGATCCCGACGCATTCGTGCGGCGCTTCGCAGGCAGCTTCGAGCGCTACGGGTTCGCAGTGGTCAGCGACCACGAGCTCCCGCAGGCACTGATCGACGACTGCCTCGACCGGTTCAGGAAGTTCTTCGCTCGCGATGCGTCGTTCAAGCGGCGGTACCACGTGCCCGGCATCGGCGGTGCACGCGGCTATACGCCATTCGGGATCGAGACCGCCAAGGGCGCGACGCACCACGACCTAAAGGAGTTCTGGCAGATCGGCCGCGAGCTGCCGCCCGGCCACCGCTACCGCTCCACGATGCCGGACAACGTCTGGATCGAGGGCGACCCCGGATTCCGCTCCGCGGCGCTCGAGCTCTGGGAATCGTTCGACCGCATGGGGCGCAAGCTCCTCGAGTCGATCGCGACCTACCTGAAGCTCGACCGCCACTGGTTCGACGACAAGGTGGGCGAGGGCAACAGCGTGCTGCGGGTCATCCACTACCCGCCGCTCGAGGAAGGCATGAGCGGCGTCCGCGCGGGCGCACACGAGGACATCAACGTCATCACCCTGCTGCTCGGCGCCGAGGAGGGAGGGCTCGAGCTCCTCGACCGCAACGGCCGCTGGCTGCCCGTCAACCCGCCGCCCGGTACGCTCGTCTGCAACGTCGGCGACATGCTGCAGCGCCTGACCAATCACGTGCTGCCGTCCACGACGCATCGCGTCGTCAACCCGACCGGCGAGCGCGCCCGGCGCCCCCGCTACTCGATGCCCTTCTTCCTGCACTTCAACTCGGACTTCCCGATCGCGACGTTGCCCTCCTGCGTCGGGCCGGACCGGCCGGACCGCTACCCCGATCCGATCCTCGCGGACGACTACCTGCGCCAGCGCCTGCGCGAGATCAAGCTGCTCTACTAGGCTTCACCACGTGGCGAAGCTCTATTTCTATTACTCGACGATGAACGCGGGGAAGTCCACCGCGCTGCTCCAGTCGAGCCACAACTACCGCGAACGCGGCATGCACACGCTGGTCTACACGGCCGAGCTCGACCAGCGCGGAGGCGGGAAAGTGCACTCGCGGATCGGCCTCGCCAGCGAGGCGCGCCACTTCGGGCCGCACACCGATCTGTACGGGGAAATCGGGCGTGAGCATGGCCGTCAGCAGGTCAGCTGCGTCCTACTCGATGAAGCGCAGTTCCTGACCCGCGAACAGGTGGATGATCTCGCCATGGTCGTCGACCGACTCTCGATACCGGTGCTGTGTTACGGGCTGCGGACCGATTTCCGGGGCGAGCTGTTCGAAGGCAGCTCACGCCTGCTCGCGCTCGCCGACGAGCTCTCCGAACTCAAGACCATCTGTCACTGCGGGCGCAAGGCCACCATGGTCATTCGCGTCGGTTCCGATGGCCGCGCGGAGAGCGTCGGCCGGCAGGTGGAAATAGGAGGCAACGAGCGCTACGTGTCCCTGTGCCGGCGGCACTACTTCGAGGCGAGCGGATGGGGGCGCCGGGTCTGACGACGGCGGCCGTGAGACGGCCGCCCGTCCTCGCGCTGCTGTGGTTGTGCCTTCCGGCCGTCGCATTCGCTGCGGAGACCGCGCCGGCGCCGGAGCCGGAACAGCGGTCCGCGCAGCTCTCGAGCAATCCCGGCGCCGGCTGCGAGGGCGAGTCGCCCCCGGGTGCCGAAGGCATCGAC
This sequence comes from Steroidobacteraceae bacterium, assembly GCA_035281265.1. Classification (GTDB taxonomy): domain Bacteria; phylum Pseudomonadota; class Gammaproteobacteria; order Steroidobacterales; family Steroidobacteraceae; genus SCUD01. Next base: position 7,981 of record DATEEF010000029.1, on the reverse strand, counting down.
ACGGTGCGCGCCGGATTGCAGCGCGGGGTCTGCAGCACGGCCCGCTTCGTGGACCGGCTGTTCGGCCGGGAAAACCAGTTCTCCGAGTACGAGGACGAATCGAACGGTCGCGCCAGCGTGACGCTCGGCTGGGACGAGCAGGACGAGTTCGACGTCGACACGAGGTTCCGCGCCAGTGCCAACCTTCCGCAGATCAACGAGCGGTTCAATGCCACGATCGGCCGCGCGAGCCGGGACGAATACCTGGCCGACGAGATCGGCATCTTCAACCCGGCGGCCGGGTCATTCTCCGACGACGAACCCGCGGAGTGGTTTGCGGGCGTCGGGTATCGCGCGCACCGCGGCCGTGACAGCCGCTTCGACCTCGGCGCCGGAATCAAGCTGGAGTCGCCGCTCAATCCCTACGCCAACGCCCGCTACCGGCATTACATTTACGGGAAGGAAGGCACGCTGCTGACGCTGCGGACGACCCTGTTCGTCGAGAACGACGAAGGCTTCGGGGTCACGCAGGCTTTCGATTTCGACAAGGTGCTGAACGACGCCTACCTTTTTCGCCTCAGCAACTCGGTACGCATGTCCGAGGAGACCGAAGGCGTGCGCTGGCGCGTCCGGCCCGCGCTGTACCAGGCGATCGACTACCGGCGCGCGATGCGCTACGAGGCGTTCGTGCGCGGCGAGACGGACGGCACGCAACCGGACCTGTACGGCGTCAGCATCACGCACCGCCGCTCGGCGTGGCGGGACTGGCTGTTCCTCGAGTTCGGTGCCGAGCTTTTCTGGGCGGATGGACCCTTGCCTGCCGACCGCTGCAACGCCTGCGTGGGCGCGGCGGTCGGCGTCGAGATTATGTTCGGCGAGGCCTATGACAGGATCCTGCGACGCGACAGGCGGCGGCTTCCCGCCGAACCGGGGCCCGACGGCGAGCGTTGACCGCGCGCGCGCTTACCATAATGCGCGCGATGTGGCCGCGAACGTCGACGCGGCCTTGCATTCGATTCTTCGGCTTCGACAGACTGCGCAGAGCGCAGGACGATTGCGCGCCGAGAACGAAGAAGAACCGGCATGAGCGTGACGGGGCACGACGCGGTGAACGGAGCGCAGGGCGCCCTGCGCGGTCTCGACGTGCCGGAAGCCGCCCGGCCCGACGTGCCCGACTTCACGGAGGATCTCGCCGACGAAGTCACGAGTGAACTTGGCACGTCGCCGCGCCCGTTGCGCGTCGTTGCCGTGCCGGGACCGGGGGCACCGGTTGTCGCTACCCCCGTGGACGGCAAGGGCGGCGAAACCGTCCTCCGGGACCGTTACCTGCTCGAGACGCAGATCGGCAACGGCGGCGCGGCAACGGTGCATCGAGCCATCGACCTGCGTCGCGATCCTGCAATCGCCGGAGAGGGCCGCCACGTGGCGATCAAGTTGCTGCGCCCGGAGCTGCGGCAGCGGCCGCAGGCCGTGGCCCGACTGCAGCGCGAGTTCCGGCAGACCCAGGCGGTCGCGCACCCGAACGTCGTGCGCTTCCTCGACCTCGACCGCGACGGCGACGCCTGGTTCATCGTCATGGAACTGCTCTCGGGCGAGGCGCTCGGGCCGCTCCTGCGCAGGGTCGCGCCATCGGGACTGCCGGCTTTCGACGCGATGCGCATCGCGCTCGCCGCCGGCGACGCGCTGGCGCATGCCCATGCCCGCGGCGTGACGCATGGCGACGTGAAGCCGGACAACATTTTCCTGGGAGCGGCGGGCGACGTGCGCCTCATTGATTTCGGGGTCGCGCCCGACAACGGTCCGCTGCCGCAGGGCACCGAATCGCAGACTCCGGTGCCCGCCGCCGCAACCCGGGTGTATGCAAGTCCGCAGGTGCTGGCGGGCGAGGCCCCGGAGCCGCGCGACGACGTGTTCAGCCTGGCCTGCGTGATTTACGAGATGGTCGCGGGATGCCATCCTTTCGGCCGCCGCGGCGTGGATCGAGCACATGACACCGCCGTCCTGCCCGGGCGGCTCGCGGCGCTCGGACAGGAGCGCGCCCTGGCGGTGTCCGCGGCGCTCTCGCTCGCGCGCACCGGGCGCCCGTCGATGCCGGAACTGCTGATCGCATTGCGCGCGGACGTCTCGTCGCCCGCCCGCACGCCAGCTGTCGCCGTGGACGCCGCGCCAGCACGACTGCCGCCCGCCGCGTCCGCAGCTACGCCCCCGGGGCGCCGATACCGCATGACGACGCTGGCTGCCTGTGCGGCGGGCGCGGCGCTCATGCTCGGCATCCTGATCGGGCGCTTCGGCGGCGAATCGGACCCCGGCCCGCAGCCGGCGACGGGATCGCGGGAAGCAAGCGGCATCCAGCCGCAGCCGGAGCCTGCCCTCGCGGCGCCGCCGGTCGCGCTGCCCGAGCCGGCGGACCCGCCGCAGGAAGAGCTGAACGCCGGGGCGAAAACCGTTGCGCAGCCGCGGCCGGCCGCGCCGACCGGCCTCGTGTTCTTCGACCACCCGCACATGGTCGTGAGCCGGCGCGCGGTCGTCGTGCCGGTTCCGCTCAGGCACCTCAGCCACTCGAGGCGTGCGGTCAACGTGCACTGGCGGGCGATCGACGGCTCGGCAAGCTCGGGGCGGGATTACGGCGGGCCGCAGTCCGGCGTCGAGCACTTCGTCGAGGGCAACAGCTTCCGCATGTTGTACGTGCCCCTCGTACCGGGCCAGACGGCACGGCGGGACCGTTCGTTCACGATCGAGCTCACCGAGGCGTCGGCCGGCATGGAACTCGGCCCGACGTCGCGCGTCGAGATCACGATCCTCGGGGAGTCCTGAGGCGGTTCAGCGCTGCCGGCGCAGGCGCGAGCCGGTGAGGCGCGCGATCGGCACCGCGTTGGCGGGGAGCGCATCGAGCAGGAGGGCGTCCATCCGCGCCGGCATGGCGTTGAGCGCCGTGAGCAGGTCTGCCTCCGCAACCGGCGGGGACAGCAGGTAGCCCTGCACGTGCATGGCCGGGTAGCCGAGCAGCCAGGCGAGCTGCTCGTGACGCTCGATGCCCTCGGCCGTGACCTCGAGGCCGAGGCTCTGGCACAGCGCGATGATGGCCCGGGTGATCGCCTGCGAGCGCGAGCTCGAGTCGATGGTCGCAATGAGGCTGCGGTCGAGCTTCACGCGCGTGAGCGGCAGCTGCTGCAGGGACACGAGCGAGGAGTAGCCGGTACCGAAGTCGTCGAGCGCGACGCCGACGCCCAGGTCGCGCAGCATCCCGAGCGCCTCGGTCGTGTGCCTGGCCGTCTGCAGCACGTTCTCCGTCAGCTCGATCTCGATCGCCCGGGGCGGCAGGCGGTGGCGGTCGAGCGCATCGGCCAGGTGGTGCACGAAATGGCTGTCGAGCAGCTGCAGCGCGGACACGTTCACCGCGATCCGCACCGGCGGCCAGGCCGCCGCGCGCCAGCGCGCCGCATGCTCGACGGTCGACTGGATCACCCACTCGCCGATATCGCGGATGAGGCCGCATTCCTCGGCGACGGCCAGGAATGAATGCGGAGATGCGTAGCTGCCGTCGGGTAGGCGCCAGCGCAGCAGCGCCTCGACGACCTCGGCTTCGCAGGTCGCGAGGTCCACCTCCGGCTGGAAATGCAGCTCGAACTCGCCGCGGTCGACCGCGCGCCGCAGGCCCTGCTCGGTCGCGAACTTCGCGGCAGCCGCCTCGAGCAGTTCCGGGCTGAAGATGCGCAGGTGACTGCGCCCCTGGGCCTTGGCGTGAAAGAGCGCGGCATCGGCCGCGCGCAGGAGTCCCTCGGGATCGCGGCCGTGCACGGGAAACAGGCTCGCGCCAACGCTGAGTCCCATCAGGATCTCGCGTCCATCGACGACCAGCGGCTCCTGGAACCCCTCGACCAGCCGTTCCGCGGCCCGCTCGAGGTCCCCCGCGTCCTGGACGTGCTCGACGACGATGGTGAACTCGTCGCCGCCGAGCCGCGCGCAGAAGCCGATTTCCTCCACCACGGCACGCAGCCGGTCGGCTACGGCCTGCAGGACGCGGTCGCCGAATACGTGGCCCATGCTGTCGTTGACGTTCTTGAAGTTGTCGAGGTCGAGGAAGAAGACGCCCGCGAGCGCGTCACGCGCGGTCGCGCGCGCGAGCGCCTCGTGCAGCTGCACCAGGAATTGCCTCCGGTTGGGCAGCCGCGTCAGCGGGTCGTGCGCGGCGAGATGCTGGAGCTGGCGCGTGCGCTCCTCGACCTTGGCCTCGAGCTGCCCGTGGTACTGGCGCGCCAGCTCCTGCGCCGCGGACAGGCGCTCCGCCATCTGGTTGAAGGAGACGGCCAGCGTGTCGAGCTCGGCCACGCCGCCGCGCGGAACGACGACGCCGGTCTCGCCGCGGGACAGGCGCTCGGTCGCGCGCACCAGCCGGCGCACGGGCAGCACGACGCTGCGGACGATGCTTGCGATCGTCGCGAGCAGCAGGAGCAGCACGGCGGCGCTCACCCAGGCGAGGAGGGTCCGGCGGCGGCGTTCCTGGTCGTTGACGGCGCTCAGGACCTCCGCCGACTGCCGGCGCGCGGATTCGAGCGCGCGCGTTGCCTCGAACTGCGACTGGACGCGCCGGATCGTGGTGGCGAGCGCCACGTGGCTGGCGGCGAAGGCCTCGTAGGTTTCCTTGCGCCGGGCGTCCGTGCGCACGAGGAGCTCGCGCAGCCACACGACGCGATCGAGGCTCGCGCGCGATTCCGCCAGCCATTCGGGCCCGAGCACGCGCCCGATCGCCTGCTCGTTCTCGGCTAGGAGGCCGGCGAAGGCCTTCTCGCGCACGGCGATCGCGCGGACAGTTGCCGCACCGTAGCCGTGCAGGTCGTCGAGGTCGTCGAGGTGGCGCGCGATCTCGTCGAGCGTGCGGCTCGCCTCGACCAGGTAGTCGCGGCCGATGACTTTCCCGAAAACCGCCCGGACGCGGTCGAGCGATGACTTGACGCGGGCGTCCAGGGACTGGAACTCGATGTCGAGCTCGTCGAGCAGGCGGCGCCGCGCGTCCGCGGAGCGGACCGACTGGGCCCCGAGCTCGAGGTAGGCCGCGACTTCGTCCTCGAGGCCGGACAGGGCGGCCGCGCGGACATCGGGCCGGACCGCGGCCGCGAAGTCTGCGCGCGCGTCGTCCAGCGAGGCCGCCGATTCCGCGAGCGCCGCCGCGCGCATCTGCGCCGACGATTCGGCCCGCGCCAGGACGGCGCGCTGGTAGCGGTCGAGCGCGGCCGGCAGGAGCTCTGCCGTGCGCTCGTCGAGCTTGGCTGCGACGACGGGCTTGGCTGCGATGGCGTTCAGCAGCGAGTCGCCGCGCTCGGCGACCTGGTTGGCCGCGACGGCGAGGATCGCGACGGCGAGGAATGCGGACGAGAGACGCGCGGCGATGCCGAGTCGCGAGGCCCGCAGCAGCCGCAGCAGCCGAAGCAGCGCGCGGCGGAGCGCGCGGGCCGTCGTTGCCGCCGATCGAAGGTGTGGCCGCAGCTTTTCCATCGGCTTCGAGGCGATTCCCCCGCGCGAAAGACCACATGGTCGTCGGCGGCCGCGCATGGCGATGTGTGCCGGTGGGCATTTCTGGCGGGCGTCCGGCGCCATGGACGCAGAGGTCGGCCGCTTGTGACGCAGTTCTCAGGAATCCCCGGCCGGGACGGCCGGGGACGGGGTGATGGTGGAGGCGGTGGGAATTGAACCCACGTCCGCAAGCCCTACGCTACAGGATCTACGTGCGTGTCCCGGCCTATTGATCTCGTCCCGTGCTACCCGGCGGGCGGGGAAAACACGGGACCAGCTTCGGAACGTTTTAGCGGAGCCGGCCCGGAGCACACCGTTTCCGCGATCCTGTGAGCGCGTCCCCCGTATCCGGATGCACAGGCACATGCCGGGCGGGGGTTAGGCGGGATTAAGCCGCCAGAGCGTAGTTGTCGTCGTTGGCAACTATAGGTTTGCAAGCTGATTTACGAGGAGGCCTGCACCTCGGCACGCCCCTGGAGTTTCGCGACCCACGTCGAAACCGGTCGCCCCCAGAAGTCGACGCCATTCTAGCAGATCGTCGCGGGCGACCTGGCGGAAGCCCGGCTGTGTACGATCGATCCCGATGACCGTACGTCTCCTGCCAGTCCTCCTGCTCGCCTGCACGCACGTGGCCGCGCAGGAGCCCGCCGGCGCGACGCAACCGGCGTCCTACGCGGCATCCGCGAGCTTCTACTTCCTCGAGGAGGACGAGGACTACCTGCAACCGACGGTTACCTTCGATCGCGACAGGCTGCACCTCGAGGCGCGCTACAACTACGAGGACCGCGATACCGCCTCCGCATGGATCGGCATCAACCTCGCCGCGGGCGACGCTCTGTCGCTCGAAATCACGCCCATGCTCGGCGTGGTCGCCGGTGGCACGGAGGGAATCGCGCCGGGGTTCAAGGGAACGCTGAGCTGGAGGGGCCTCGCGCTCTACGGCGAGGTGGAGTACGTCTTCGATGCCGATGATTCTTCCGACAGCTTTCTCTACACCTGGAGCGAGCTCACGATCGCGCCGGCGGAGCGCTGGCGGATCGGGATCGTGGCGCAGCGCACGCGGGCCTACGAGACGGACTTCGACATCCAGCGTGGATTGCTGCTGGGCGCCTCGTTCGGCCGTCTTGACCTCACGGCCTACGTGCTGAATCCGGACGAGTCGCCGACGGTCGTGCTGGCGGCCGCCGCGGGATTTTGAGCGGGCGCGCGGGTCAACGGCGCGCCTTCATTACGCGCGCGCGCTCCCGCTGCCAGTCCCGGTCGCGCGTGTCGGCCCGCTTGTCGTGCTCTTTCTTGCCGCGCGCGAGGCCGACCTCGAGCTTGGCGCGGCCGTCCTTCCAGTACATCGCGAGCGGCACGAGCGCGCGGCCGCGCCGCTCGACCTGGCCGACGAGCGAGTCGATCTGCCGGCGATGCAGCAGCAGCTTTCGCGTGCGCGTCGGGTCGGCCTGCGTCTGCGTCGAGGCCGCGACGAGCGGCGACACGTGGGCACCGAAGAGCCAGGCCTCGTCGCCCTTGAGGAGCACGTAGGCCTCGGCGAGCTGGAGCCTCCCGGCACGCAGAGCCTTGACCTCCCAGCCCTGCAGCACGACGCCGGCCTCGAGTGTCTCCTCGATGAAGTAGTCGTGCCGCGCACGCCGGTTGACCGCGATGCGGCCGGCGTGTTCATCCTTCTTGCCGGGCATGGTTCATTCTAGCCGCATGCCGCGGTTGTCCATGCGGCGGGCTGCGGTGACAATCCGCGCGTGAGTCGGTCGAACCATGCGTGAGGTCCGGCGCAGCGCGCTCCTGCCCTATGCGCCGGCCCAGGTGTACGGGCTCGTCGCGGACGTCGAGCGTTACCCGGAATTCCTGCCCTGGTGCACGGAAGCGAGGATCCTGGCCGCGGGCGAGCGCGATGTGACGGTCACGCTGGGCCTGGCGAGCGGCATCGCGCGCGCGAGCTTCACGACGAAGAACCGGCTGGAACCCTTCCGGTCGGTCACCATGAGCCTCGTGGACGGTCCTTTCGACCTCCTGGAAGGCCGCTGGGATTTCGCGCCGATCGCCGCCGCCGGCACGCGCGCCGACCTGCACGTGCGATTCGCGACGCATGGGCTCGTCGGGACCCTCGCAATCGGCCCGGCGTTCGAGGGCATCTGCAACCATCTCGTGGACGCATTCGCGCGCCGCGCGCGGCAGGTATTCGGTGGGCGCTGAGCGCATCGCCATCGAGGTGGCCTGCGCGGAAGCGGAGCGGCAGACCGTCGTGGCGCTCGAGGTGCCGGCCGGCTGCACGGCGGGGGAGGCCCTGGTTCTCTCCGGCGTCCTCGAGCGGCATCCGGGCATCGATGCCCGCGACTGCGGCGTTGGAATCTTCGGACAGGAAGTGCCGCGCGAGCGCGTCCTGCGGGCCGGCGACCGGGTCGAGGTCCTGCGCCCGCTGGCCGAGGATCCGCGCGAGCGCAGGCGGCGCCTCGCGCGCGAAGGTCGCTCGATGAAGGCCGGCTCA
>DATEEF010000028.1:0-17740 GCA_035281265.1 Steroidobacteraceae bacterium | reverse complement strand
CGCTATTCATTCTGGTGGGTGCCACAAGTTGAACGCGGCACATGGAATTGATCCCACTGTCGAGCCAACTGTGGAAAAAAAATAAAAAAAAAATCCAATAGGGATTGGACGCACAAGGATCATTATTTATTCGGGACTCCGCCCGTCGTCTTGCGGCATACCCGTATGCCGGCGTACCACCCTTCCCCGAACGCCCCGTCAATACGGCACCATGTAGTGCGCCTACAATGTTTCCAGGACGGCGATGATTCCCGTGCGTGACTGCAATCATTACGGTTGCGGACCCTAGAGCAAGCTTCAGGCCTTCGACCTAAAGAATCCATGCCCGCCTCCGCGCGACGTGCCCGCGTTGTGAAAATGGGAGTGTTGGCGGTGTATTAGAGTCCTTAACTTGAAAATAGGTCGTCGGAGAGTGTGCCACTACCGCTCACTGTGGCCTCTTATGCAATCCAAGTTTGATTGCGTCGCTCGAGCGTCCGCGCGTGCGGTACTTGGGGGCATTATTGGGGGCATCAGGTCGGACAAGCAGCGATGTCGTGCAACTAAAACAGCATCTTACCCAGCCCTTTCGACTCCCTCCGCCGGCACCATCGCCTAGAACTCATCGTCACGACCCTGGCGATTCTGATCGCGCCGAATCCCCCGGATGGCCCGGGCCGCTATCGAACCAAGCCGTCCTGGCGCAGCCGCTCCGCAATCGCCGAGCTGATGTCTTCGCGCACGATGTTGATGGCATCCCGGCTCTTCCCCGTCGTCTTGAGGCTGTAGACCGGCGAGGCGCCGCGGGTTTCATACACCTGCGTCACCACCTCGAACGTGCTTTCCAGCTCGATGATGGGGCGCGATGCCGCGAAATCGCCGTACACCACGGGCATCCCGTAATAGCCGTAGCCGTAACCCATGCCTATGTCCGTGGCTTTGTACAGTGCGCTTCCCCGCGTATCGCCCGTTCCGCCCTCCTTGAGGCTGGCACCCGAATCCACCAGGCGGGTCGCAACGACGCCGTCCGTCCCCGAGGACCGGATGACCGGTTCGATGCTTTCCCGGCTGAGTTGCACGTCGGATTTCATCAACGAGCAGCTGGTGATCGCTTCGACGGATTCGCTGCGCAATTTCGTCGCCAGCACCCACTCGAAGTTGCAGCGCTGGTTGTAGTCGGGGCTCACGCCGACGATCAGCAGCTTCCTGAAGGTCTGGGGGCGGGTCACTCCTTCAGCCCAGGCCCCTGTCGCGCGGATGGACTGCGTGCAGCCGGCAAGGCCGGCTATCGCGAAGATCAGCGCCGCCACTGCCGTAAATCTCGGGCTCGCGATCATCGGGTGAACATCCATCCAGCCTGTACGATGCCCAAGGCTAGCATGTGTCGGCGGGCAAGGCGTTCCCCCAACCGCGGAAGGTGCAGCGGGCCGCGCTCGGCCCTCGGGCGTCGCCTCCGCTGCATCTCACGCGCCGCCCCCGAGTACACTCTGGCTCCAGCCATGACCAGAACCCAGGCAGCGCCGGACGAACTGCAGCAGGCCAGCCTGCTGCTGATAGAGGACCACCGCGACATTGCGGAGTCGATCGTCGATTTCCTTGAGCCGCATGGTTTCGCGGTCGACTTCGCCGCCGACGGCATCACCGGCCTGCACCTGGCCGTCACCAACCCGTACGACGTTATCGTCCTCGACGTGATGCTGCCCGGCATAGACGGCCTTACCGTGTGCCGCAAGATCCGCGAGGAAGCCCACCGGGAAACGCCGATCCTGATGCTCACGGCCCGCGACACGCTCGAGGACAAGATCACCGGCCTGGACGCGGGCGCCGACGACTACCTGGTGAAGCCCTTCGAGATCCGCGAGCTGGAGGCGCGCCTGCGCAGCATGGTGCGCCGCTACCGCGGCGCCATCACGCGGGAGACGCACACGGTCGGCGACCTCACGATCGACCTCGCGACGCTCAAGGTGACGCGCGCCGGCCGCGCGCTCTCGCTCACGCCCATCGGGTTCCGCCTGTTGACCGTGCTCGCGCGCGCCTCGCCCCGCGTGGTGAGCCGGCGCGACCTCGAGCGCGAGGTCTGGGGCGAGATGCCGCCCGACAGCGACGCGCTGCGCAGCCACCTCTACAACCTGCGCAAGGCCATCGACCGCCCGTTCGACCGGCCGCTGCTGCATACCGTTGCGACGGCAGGATACCGGCTTGCGGATGACGCGGGCAGTTAGCGGCGTCGGCGCGCGGCTCGGCCGCGCCTTCCTGCTGCAGGGCGCCTTCATCGGCATCGCGGCGATCGTCAGCGTGTTCCTCGCGAACGTGATGCTCGAAGGCGTGCTGATCCGGCAGGCGCTGCGCGACGAGGCGTCCTTCTACTGGTCGCACCGCGGCGCGGACCCTGCGCATCCCTTGCCGGCCACGCTGAACCTGACCGGATACATCGGCGACGCCCCGCGGGAGATCGCCGCGCTCGCACCGGGGTTCCACGACTGGAACGACGGGTCACGCCACAACGTCGTATACGTCACCGAGCGCGCGGGCGAGCGCCTGGTGCTCGTGTTCGACCGCAGCGGCGTCGGTCGCCTGGTCGTGCTGTTCGGTCTGCTGCCGCTCGCCCTGGTGCTGCTCGTGCTCTACCTCTCGACCTGGCTCGCCTTCCGCGCTTCGCGGCGCGCGTTCTCGCCGGTGGTCGCCCTCGCCCGCCAGGTCCGCGGGCTCGATCCCTCGGCGCCGGAGCCCGGGCGATTCGATCGTTCGAGCCTGCCGCCAACGGACGACGAGGTCCAGGAGCTGGCCGACGCGCTCGTCCGCTACTCCGAGCGCCTCGCCGAGTTCATCGCCCGCGAGCGGGAGTTCACGCGCGACGCCAGCCACGAGCTGCGCAGCCCGCTCACCGTAATCCACATCTCGGCCGAGCTCCTGCTCGACGACGAGCGGCTGTCCGACGCCGGCCGCCGCGCCGCGGAGCGGATACGACGCGCGGCGAACGACATGGACGAGCTGACCAGCGCCTTCCTGCTGCTGGCGCGCGAGTCCGAGGCCGGCCTGCCGACGAGCGCGCTGTGCGTCAACGAGGTGGTCGCCGCGGAACTCGAGCGCGCGCGGGTCCTGGCGGAGGACAAGCCCGTCGAGTCGCGGTTCCACGCCAGCCACCGCCTGCACCTGGACGCACCGGAGCGCGTGCTCGCGGTGCTGGTCGGCAACCTGCTGCGCAACGCGTTCTCCTACACCGATCGCGGAGAAGTCGAGGTCTCGATCGACGCCGAGGGCGTCGTGATCAGCGACACCGGGGTCGGCATCGCGCCGGAGCGGCTCGCCGAGATCTACCGGCCGTTCGCGCGCGGGGAGCCGGCGCGGCGCGGCGGATTCGGTGTCGGACTGTCGATCGTGCGGCGCCTGTCGGACCGATTCGGATGGCCCGTGAGCATCGACAGCCAGCCGGGCGTCGGCACGCGTATCGAGGTGCGCTTCCCCGGCGCACGCTCCGAGCCCGTCGCGCAAGGCGGCCAGTAATGCGTCACCGATAGGCGCATTCCTACGCCGCGTGGCGCAAGTAGCGCCACGCCAAGCAGCCGCCGCGCACTCTTCACGCGGCCTTCACCCTGATGGACCCATAATTCACCCGCGCTTGGCATCCATGGCAACCACGCCCGGGACCATGAGGAATCGGCATGAAACGGATCACTCGGCTTTTCGCAGGGCTGCTGGTCATTTGCGCATCATCTGCCGCGATGGCGCAGAGCGCAGACGGCGGGATGCGCATCGCAGTGGTCAGCAAGCAAACACAGCGGCCTCTCGAGGGCGTGACCGTGACGGTGACCGACCGCGACGGTGACGTCATTACCGGTCGTACGGAGGCGAACGGAATCGTCGAACTGAGTGACCTCGACATAGGGCTCTATGCGGTCACGGCTGAGGGCCCCGGCCTGGTGACAGCCAGCGAACCCAGCGTGCGTGTAGTCGGCCGCAAGGTGACCCCGCTGAACCTCGAGATGCTTGCCCGCACGGAGGCGCTCGAGCAAGTCGTGGTTCTGGCCCGCGCGAAGCTTGCCGATCCGCATGGGGCGGCGAGCAATTCCTTGCTGAATCGGGAGGAACTGCGCAGTGCCCCTGGCACGGGCAGTGACGTCATGCGAGCGCTCGACGGCCTGCCGGGGCTGGTATCCACCGGCGAATTCGCCGATTTCTCGGTGCGCGGCCGTGGACCCCGGGACAACCTGATCCTGGTTGACGATCTGCCCTTTGACCGTGTGGTCCACTTCGACCAGACACTCGGCGAGGAGGAGGACATCGGTGGCGGTGGTCGTTACTCGATTTTCGCGCCGAACTCCATCGCGAATGCGGAGTTCTCGCCCGGCGGCTGGAGCGCTGCGTATGGAGGGCGCTCGGGTTCGCTGCTGAACCTCGACGTCGTAGGCGGAAGCCCGACGCCCAGCGCCAGCCTGCGGGTGGACATCGCGGGGCTCGAACTCAACTACGAGGGGCCGAGCGGCATCCACGATGATACGACCATGTTTCTCACGGCGCGCCAATTCGATTTCGGCAACGTCTTCGAAATGATCGAGGAACTGGACATTGGCGATCCGGAACTGACCGATGTCATCCTCAAGACGGTGACCACGCTCGATTCCGGCGACACGATCGAGTTCCTCGGTATCTACGCGCCGGAGGAATATACGCGCGATATCGACAACGTCCTCGAGTCCCCGGACTTCGAAGACGTGTCGCTGATCGACACCGAGCAGGACCTGTACCTGACTGGGTTGACCTGGCGCCATCTGGTCGGGGAGACCGGTGAATGGACGAATCGGATCTACTACCGCGCGAACGACAAGACTTCAGCCGAGGGTGAGGCGTATCCGGACCTCGTGCCGGAGGGTACGCCGGCGGCGGACATCCCGGTGCGCGAGCGCCTGATGACCGTCACCGAGAAGGAAACCGAGATCGGCTGGCACAGCGACTATGTCACTCGCAACCGCTTTGGCCAGGGATCGGCGGGGCTGCGCGTCTGGCAGACCGACGTCGATTACTCGACGTTCCTCAGGGAGGACTGGGACCGGTTCGTCTATCGTTCGACCGACTCGCGTCCGCCCGGCCAGCAATACATCACGCTGACGCCGGACGACATCGACTCGGTTTATGAGGCGAAGGAGACCAGCTACGCAGCCTACGGCGAGCAGGTGTTCGGGTTCGCCGACTGGGAACTGAGAGCAGGGCTTCGTTACGATCGCGACGGCTTTTCCGACGAATCGCTCGTCTCTCCGCGGCTTGCGGCGAACTGGCGCCCCGGGCCGGACCTGCGGGTGTCGGCAACTGCGGGCGTGTTCTATCAGTCGCCGCGCTTCCTGGTCCGCGGAGCGAGCCCGGAGAACTTCGGTATCGAAAACGAGCGAATCACTCACGTGAGTGTCGGCTTCGAGCGGTACTTCGGCCCCAACTGGTCGCTGCTCGTCGAGCCGTACTACCAGTGGCTGGATAACATGATCGTCGAGCCGGAACGCACGAGCCTTCAGGTCAGCAACGACGGAGACGGCACCAATCTCGGCCTGGACGTCGTCCTGTCGCGCAGTTTTGCGGATGGCTGGTTCGGGAATGTCGTCTATTCCTACAACGACGCCCGGATCGACGATAACGACGGCTTCGGGGAGTATGACGCCGATTTCAGCCGCGAGCACTTCTTCTCCATCGGCGGCAGCTGGGAGATCACCGAACGCTGGAAAGTCGGTGCGCGCTGGAAGTGGGCGACCGGGCGACCCACGGACGACTTCATCATCAATAGTGACGTGCTGGGACCGGGACAGCCGCTACGCTACTCGAAGGAACTGACGCAGAAGAACGAGCTTCGGCTCGATGACTATCACTCGCTCAACATCCGGGTGGATTACCGGCTCCCTCTCGGGCCGGTGGACCTGGTCGCGTTCCTGGACGTTATCAACGTCTATGCCGGTCCAGGCGCCGAAGCGCAGGAGTTCGACCCGCGGCGGGGCGTGAATGTCGAAGAGGAAGGGGAGGCATTTCCGATCATCGGCCTGATATTCGAGCGCTCGTGGTGAGAAAATGACTGGCTATCTCCCGCAATCGGAGTATGGTGATTCGGCAGAGCACGTTAAGAATCAGCCGGTAAAGGCCGAATAAATAAGAATCGAGGCTCCGTGACGCGACGGCGCGCCGACACCCACAGGAGGCGCGCGATGATCGAGACGCGGGCGGACTCACTGCCTGCCGGAAACAAGAGGGCAGGGCGATAGCCAATCAAACATTCCGGGACGTCCTGGGCGAACCTTCCACCTGGCGCCACACGGTTACCAGCAGTCGCCACAGGCCGGATATGCGCGATGCGACCATCCAGGACGTCTTTTGCAGCGGAGCCAAGCTTTCGCTGCACACAAAAAGCAGGCAGTACGGCGACACGATGACGGTATTCCACATCCCGAGCGCGGACCTGCGCTGGCGCATCATGGGCAGCATCAAGCCCGGCGTAAGCGTTCTGGTCTTCCTGAGGATGGCTGTCTGACCGATCAGCCCGCGCCCCGAGTCACCGGTCGATAGCGGGCAGCGATCCAATAGTCGACGCGCTGATTGCAACGACGGGGTGCGCCGCCGTCGCCAGTGCGAGTGCCGGAACAATGCAGCGTGCCGCTGGCTTCGGTTTCACCGTTCCGCAGGAGTGCATGCGCTGCGGGATTCAGATCGATGTTGGCGTCGCAGTCTCCGCGTGGGCAGGAAAATTCGAAATAAGCTTGCGCCGAGGAATAGAGGGAGTGCGTCCTCGGCGAGAGCGGCGGACTACGGTCCGAAACGAACTGCAGGTGCACGCGCACGAACTCGGCGCGCGGGAATGCCGTCGCCAGTGTGCCGGCGGCCTCACGCTTGCGCATCGATTTTTCGCGCTCTTGTTCGCGGACTGAAACGGCGGTGCGGGACACGATGCGCATGGGTTCCACCTCGCGGGCTTTGGAGCCAACTAGCGGTCGCCTCGATGGAGCCGCCGCTTGAGCCGGGCATTCTGCAGCGACAACTCGGCAATCTCGGCCCGTGCGCCTGCCAGTCGCGCGCCCAGATAGACCGCGATGGCCGACAGGCCAATGATGATTGCCGTTGTCACCGGCTCTCATCCTGGCCTGTCGACCTGGAACTCCGGCTCAGTAGCGATTACCACCGCCGGCCCGGTAGCCGCCACCACTGCCACTGCGAACTTTCGACTGGGCCTCGTTCACCTTGAGCGGGCGGCCGTCGAAATCCATGCCGTTCAGTGCTTGCGCGGCTTTCGACGCATCGGAACTCGACATCTCGACGAAGCCGAAACCGCGGGGGCGGCCCGTCTCCCGGTCGCTAATGAGCGCGATCGACTCGATCGTGCCGTGCGGCTCGAACAGCGCGCGAACCGACTGCTCGGTCGCCGAAAAAGGCAGGTTGCCGACAAAAAGCTTGGTCACTTGGAATACTCGTGTAAGGAAGATGTCAGCAGGCGCATGGCGACCTGCTGGTTAGGCGATACGTTTCGTGGTGGCTGGACCGGATCAGAAGGCGCGCCAAAGCGGCGCATCGAGCCAGGCAAGTCAGAACTCGGGAATCACCAGACTGCCGCAGCATAGCGCAAGTCGAGTCGAACTGCTTGACGATCGCGTACCAATCACGAATGCCAGTGGCGATGCATGCGGTCGGTCCTGTTTGCGCCCGATATGGGTGCGCTCGTGGGCTGAATTGCAGCCGCGGCAGGAGTGAACGAGACAGTGGTGTCCGATCAGCCGCTGGCATGTCCTAACTGGCCAACCGTGCGTACGGCGCGTAGATTCGGCCCGGCGGCATGCAGGAAGGGGGGGTTCCACCATGTCCAGGCCTTGCTGGCCGATCACGCTTGCGCTGGTACTCCTGGCGTGTGCCCCGGAAATCCCAAGCGACGACAGCCTTGCCGGCTATTTTGACCACGAGGGTCGTGGAGACATCCTTGCCGGCGGGGTTCGCCTGATCCCGATCGAGACGCCGAAAGGAACATTCAAGGTCTGGACCAAGAGGGTCGGTAACAACCCTTCGATCAAGGTATTGCTGTTGCATGGCGGGCCGGGCATTACGCACGAATACCTCGAGGCATTCGACTCATGGTTCCCCGCCGCAGGTATCGAGTACTACTACTACGACCAGCTCGGTTCGAGCTATTCGGATCAGCCGAAAGAGCCCGAGCTGTGGGACCTGCCGCGCTTCGTTGACGAGGTCGAGCAGGTACGGACGGCGCTTGGCTTGAATGCGGACAACTTCTTTCTATACGGCCAATCCTGGGGTGGACTTCTCGCGATCGAGTACGCGCTTGCCCACCAGGAGAATCTCAAGGGACTCATCATCTCGAACATGATGGCGAGCGTTCCCGCGTACAACGAGTACGCGAAATCCGTCTTGATGCCTGCCATGGACCCGGAAGCCCTGGCAGAAATTCAAGCGCTCGAAAAGGCTGGGGATTACGAGAATCCCCGCTACATGGAATTGCTCATGCCGCATCACTACGAAAAACATGTCCTGCGCATGCCGGCCGATGAGTGGCCGGACCCCGTGCAGCGCGCATTCAAGAATCTCAACTACGACATTTACCTGCCGATGCAGGGCCCGAGCGAGCTCGGGGCCGGCGGTAAACTACTGGACTGGGACAGGACCCCGGACCTGGCAGCGATCAAGGTCCCGACGCTGGTCATCGGGGCCCGGTACGACACGATGGATCCGAAACACATGGAATGGATGGCGAAGCAGCTCCCGAAAGGAAGCTACCTCTACTGTCCGAACGGGAGTCACCTGGCGCAGTATGACGACCAGGCCACGTACTTCACGGGCCTGATTGACTTTCTGCGCCGGACAGATGCCGTGGATTAGCACCGTCAGGCGTTCCATGCCTCTCCAAGCGCATTCGAGGCTGAGCCAATGAATGGGAATGTCTTTACATTGATTAGCCTGGCCGCTGTTCTCTGTGCCGCCACCTGCGATGCGGCCGAGCCGGAAACGGTTGCGGTAATCGGCACCGGGGACATGGGTGACACGCTCGGTCCGCGATTCGCGGGGCTCGGCTACCGCGTGATCTACGGCTCGCGCGATCCGCAGAGCGAAAAGGTGCAGGCGCTTGTCACGCGGACGGGCCATGCTGCTTCTGCCGCAGCACCCGCGGCAGCAGCCGCGGAGGCGGACATCGTCGTCCTCGCTGTCCCCTGGCCGGCCATGGAAACCGTCGCGCAGAAGCTCGGCAAGCTCGATGGGAAGATCGTCATCGACATCTCGATGCCATTCAAGCAGGGAGAAGACGGCTATCCCGAACCCCTCCTGCAGACTTCGAGTGCGGAGATGATCCAGAAATGGAATCCGGGCGCCCGCGTGGTGAAGACATTCGCGACGATGGGCTCCGGCATCATCGATCAGCCCCGGAGCGCGGGCGGGACCATCAGCCTGCCCGTCGCATCGGACGACAAGGCAGCCAAGGAGATGGTCGCCGGCATCGTCAAGGCGATGGGGCTCGATCCCGTGGACTTCGGACCGCTGCGGATGGCGCGCGAGATCGAGACCCTGCAGCAGATCTACATGATTCCGCTGGTGCAGAACCGGCCGTGGAACTGGGAATTCCACTTCCTGCGCGCGACGCAGTACGGCTGCTACCTGTCGGGCAATCACAATGCGGAGAGTGCGGCGCCTGCCTTCGATGCGGACAACCTGGCGCGAGTCGAGGAGAGCGACCCGTCGGCGCGGTGCGGGGACTGAAAGCCGGGAAACCCGTCTGTATATGCTAGGATTCCCGCTACCGTGGTGCTGCGCCTCACCCGCAAACGCATCCTCAAGGCCGGTCGCTGGTTCGCGCTCGCGCTGCTCGTTGCCCAGCTCGGCGCGGAAGTCCACCTTTATTCGCACGCGCTGACGGATCCGTCCGACGATCTCGGCGCGGCGCGCAGTTGCCGCACCTGCCTCGCGTCCTCTCAGCTCCAGAACGCGGTCGGCACAGCGCCGCCCGCAATGCCTGTTCGTTCGGTTGCCTGGGTCACGATCGTCCCCGAGGCGTCCGCTCCCGAGACACGTTCCGAGCCCTTCCGGGCCTTTCGCTCCCGCGCACCACCCGCACTCGCCTGAAGCTGGATAGGTCCGGCCGCTAGCGGCCGGCGTTCCGCGTTTTCAAGCGAGGATCCACATGTCTGCTTGCAAGCCCCTTGCGGCGTTCGCGGCCGTGGCGAGCGCCGTATTTGCCCCGGCCCTACTGGCCGAGGATGACGCCGCGGCACTGCGCGCCGAGCTGCAGTCCCTGAAGGCCGAATACGATTCACGTGTTGCCGCGCTCGAGGCGCGCATCTCGCAACTCGAAACCACCGCGGCCGCGACGGCCTCCGCCGCGGAAATGCTGCCGGCGGAGGCGGCACCGGCGCCCGCCGCCGCGACTCCATCCGCGTTCAATCCCGCGATCTCGCTGATCCTCGCCGGTAACTACGCCGACACGTCGCGCGAGCCGGAAGACTGGCGCATGGCCGGCTTCATCCCGGGCGGTGACGAGATCGGTCCCGGAGAGCGCAGCTTCAACCTCGGTGAGTCCGAGCTCGTGATGACCGCGAGCGTCGACCCGTACTTCACGGCGTCGCTGATCGCGGCGATCACCGGCGAGAA
Organism: Steroidobacteraceae bacterium; assembly: GCA_035281265.1. Lineage (GTDB taxonomy): Bacteria > Pseudomonadota > Gammaproteobacteria > Steroidobacterales > Steroidobacteraceae > SCUD01. The sequence continues at coordinate 7,150 of DATEEF010000028.1, read as the reverse complement.
CGAGATCGAGGTGGAAGAGGCCTTCTTCCGCACCACCTCGCTGCCGCAAGGGTTCACGTTGAAGGGCGGGCGCTTCTTCTCCGGCTTCGGCTACCTCAACGAAGTGCATGCGCATGCCTGGGATTTCGCGGACCAGCCACTGGTGTACCAGGCCTTGTTCGGTGGGCAGCGCGCGCAGGACGGGCTGCAGCTCAAGTGGCTGGCGCCGGTCGACCTGTTCCTGGAGCTCGGCGCCGAAACGGGAAATGGCGAGGCGTTTCCCGGCACGCGACAGGGCGGCAATGGCCTGAATGGCATCACCCTCTTTGCGCACGTCGGTGGCGATCTCGGCGACAACGCGAGCTGGCGCGCTGGCGGCTCGTGGATCGACCTCGACGCCGAGGGTCGGCCTTACGAGGACACGGATGCGGCCGGCAACCCGGTCGTGAACGCCTTCACGGGCAGTTCGGAAACCTGGGTCGCGGACGCCGTGCTCAAGTGGGCGCCGGGCGGGAATTCCGCGTTGCGGTACGTGGAACTCCAGGGCGAGTACATGCGCCGCCGTGAGTCGGGCATCCTCGAATTCGACATCGAGAACGCCGCCCTCGGCGACGCCTACCGCAGCACGCAATCCGGCTGGTACGTCCAGGGGGTCTACCAGTTCCGGCCACGGTGGCGCGCCGGCCTTCGCTACGACGCGCTCGACTCGGGCGGCACCGACATCGGGCTCGTGACGTCCGGAGTGTTGGCGCCCGCGGACTTCCCCGCGCTGCTTGCAGGCGACCCGACGCGCACGACGCTCATGCTGGACTGGAGCCCGAGCGAGTTCTCGCGCTGGCGGCTCCAGTATGCCTGGGACGAGGCCCGCGACGACGGCGACACGGATCGCCAGCTGCAGCTGCAATACCTCATCGGGATCGGCGCGCACGGCGCGCACAAGTACTAGGAGCCGCAACCATGAAATTCCTGAAACGCGGCGGTCTTGCCCTGGTTCTTCTCGCCCTGGCACTGCCTTCGCAGGCGGCGGTCCGCGTGCTTGCGACGACCGCCGACTGGGGCGCGCTGACGACCGAGCTGGGCGGCGAGCGCGTGGACGTCTACACCGCGACGAGCGCGATGCAGGACGTGCACCGCGTCGAGGCCAAGCCGAGCCTGGTCGCACGTGCGCGGACGGCGGACCTGCTCGTCGCGAACGGCGCCGAGCTGGAGGTCGGCTGGCTTCCGATCCTCCTGCAGGAATCCGGCAACCGCAAGATCCAGCGGAACGCGCCCGGATACTTCGAGGCGACGTCGGCCGTCACGCTGGTCGAAAAGCCGGAGAAGTTCGACCGCGCCATGGGCGACATCCACCCGCTCGGCAATCCCCACATCCAGCTCGATCCGCGCAATGTCGCCGCAGTCGCCAAGGCGCTGGCGGCCAGGCTGGCTGCGATCGACCCGGCGGGCGCCGATTACTACGCGACGCGCGCTGCGGATTTCGACAAGCGCTGGAGCGAGGCGACGGCGCGCTGGCAGGCCAAGGCGGCACCGCTGAAGGGCGTCCCCGTCGTCATCATGCACCGCGACCAGGTCTATCTTTGCCGCTGGCTCGGCTTGAAGGAGCTTGCGGCGATCGAGCCGAAGCCGGGCGTCCCGCCGAGCGCGGGATACCTCGGCCAGCTCGTCACGAAGCTTTCCGCATCGCCGCCGAAATTCATCCTGCTGAATGCCTACAACGATCCCAAGGCGGCGAAATGGCTGTCCGAGCGCATCCACGCGCCGGCCGTCGTGCTGCCGTTCTCGGTCGGGGGCTCGCCCGCGGCGAAGGACCTGTTCGGCCTGTTCGACGACACGATCGAGAAGCTGACGGGAGCGGCCCGATGAATCTCCTGTCTACCGACCTCAGCATCCTGTGGCCCGCGCTCCTCGCCGGCGTCCTCGTGGTGATCTCGCATGTGCCACTGGGTCAGCAGGTCTTCTCGCGCGGCATCGTGTTCATCGACCTTGCGATCGCGCAGGTCGCGGGGCTCGGCGTGATCGTGGCGAGCGGGCTGGGCCTGCCGGTGGACGGCTGGCCAGCGCAGGCCGCGGCGGGCATCGCGGCGCTCGCCGGCGCTCTGCTGCTCACCTGGACCGAGCGCAAGCGGCCCGAGGCGCAGGAAGCGCTCATCGGAATCCTGTTCGTGCTCGCGTCCGCGGCGCAGATACTGCTGCTCGCGAACGACCCGCATGGCGGCGAGAACCTGAAGGACCTCCTGTCGGGCCAGATCCTGTGGGTGTCGGATTCGCAGCTGATCCGCACCGCGATCCTGACGGCGGTGTTCGCCGCCATCTGGTTCACGATGCGGGAACGCATCGGCCGGATCGGTTTCTACCTGCTGTTTGCGGTCGTCGTGACCGCATCCGTCCAGATGGTCGGCGTGTACCTCGTCTTCACGAGCCTCATCGTGCCCGCCGTCGCCACCTACCGGATCGGCGGTTCACGCCAGCTCGCGGTCGGCTACGGGCTCGGCATCGCAAGCTACCTGGCGGGCCTTGCTCTCTCCGTCGTGACGGACCTGCCCTCGTCCGCGGTCATCGTCTGGACGATGGCCGTGCTGGGGCTGTTCGTGCACCTGGGCTTTTCCGGGAAATCGGCGCCAGCGCGCGAGGGCGAGACCGCGCGCAGCTGAGAGAGGCCCCGCACCGCGCAGGGATCAGATGCCGGCGCCGTCCGTGAAGCCGCTCTGCTGCGGGGCGGCCTGCGCAACGCGCGAGTTCGGCGGCACGCTGTGCGTGAGCCAGACGTTGCCGCCGATGATGCTGCCGCGGCCGACGGTGATGCGGCCGAGCACCGTCGCGCTCGCGTAGATCGTCACGTCGTCCTCGACGATCGGGTGCCGCGGCACGCCCTTCACCAGCCGGCCGGTCGACTTGTCCACCTGGAAGCTCTTGGCGCCAAGCGTCACGCCCTGGTAGAGCGTGACGCGATCGCCGACGACGGCGGTCTCGCCGATCACGACGCCCGTCCCGTGATCGATGAAGAACTCGCGGCCGATCTGCGCGCCCGCATTGATGTCGATGCCGGTGCGCCGGTGCGCGTCCTCGGCGATGAGCCTCGGCAGCAGCGGCACTTCGAGCTGGTAGAGGATGTGCGCGATGCGGTGGCGCGTGATCGCGAACACGCCCGGGTAGGCGTAGAGCGCCTCGATGGGGTGCCGGCAGGACGGGTCGTTGCGCCAGGCGGCGCGCGCATCGTCGAAGATGCGCTCGCGCAGCTCCGGGAGCTTCGCGAGCAATGCCTCGACGACGCGGCGGGCCTCGGCCGCCGCGATCCCGACGCCCTGTGCGCCGGTCTCGCCGAGGCGCGCCGGCAGCTCGAAGGCGAGGTGGAATTGCGGGACGAGCGCCGCCTCGATGTCGGCGATCTCGCGCGCGATGCGCGCTGCGGCGGACTCGCCCGCTCTCGTGTCCGGCAGCGACTCGGCCATCAGCAGCCGGTGCAGGCGGTCGATGGCGCCGAGCACGATCGTGCGGTCGGGCCAGTAGCCTTCCTGCAGGACGTGGTAATCCGGATCGCCGGACGCGATCAGCCGCTCGGCAATCGCCGCGTGCTCCGCGCCGGGTGCGGGATCAGGCCGGGACGATGCGCGGGCCACCGGCGGGCGCCTCCTCGTAGAGCCAGGTCGAGAGATAGCGCTCGCCGAAGCTCGGGATGATGGTGACGATCAGCTTGTCCTTGCTCTCCGGCCGCGCGGCGACCTGGAGCGCCGCATAGAGCGCGGCGCCGGAGCTGATGCCGACGAGGACGCCTTCCTCGCGGCCGAGCATGCGGGCGTACTCGGCGGCCTGCTCGTTGGTGACCTGGATGATCTCGTCGTAGATCTTCGTGTTGAGGATCGGCGGGACGAATCCCGCGCCGATACCCGCGATCTTGTGCGGGGCGGGCTGGCCGCCGGAGAGCACGGGGCTCGCCGCCGGCTCGACGGCGACGACGCGGAAGTCGGGCTTGCGCTTCTTGATGACCTCGCCGACGCCGGTGATCGTGCCGCCGGTGCCGATGCCTGAAATCAGCACGTCCGCCGCGCCGTCGGTGTCTTCCCAGATCTCCTCGGCCGTCGTGCGGCGGTGGATCTCGGGATTCGCCGGGTTCGTGAACTGGCCGACGAGCAGGAAGCGCTCGGGATCGCTCGCGATGATTTCGTCCGCCTTCGCGATCGCGCCCTTCATGCCCTTCGCGCCCTCGGTGAGCACGAGCTCCGCGCCGAAGGCCTGGAGCATGCGCCGGCGCTCGAGGCTCATCGTGTCGGGCATGGTGAGCACGAGCCGGTAACCCTTGGCCGCGGCGACGAATGCGAGCCCGATGCCGGTGTTGCCGCTCGTCGGTTCGACGAGCACGGTGTTCGGCTTGATGCGTCCCTGCTTCTCGAGCGCCTCGATCATGCTGACGCCGATGCGATCCTTGACGCTCGCGCAGGGATTGAAGAACTCGAGCTTCAGCAGGATGCGTCCGGGCAGGTCGCGCCCTATCTTGTTGAGCCGCACGAGCGGCGTGCGGCCGATGGTCTGCAGGATGCTGTCGTAGATCTTCGCCATGCGTCGCGCCTCATGCCTGAAAAAAGGGGAAGGGTCCCCGTTCCCTGATGGGACCGGGAACCCTCCCCGACATGGAAACCGGGTCTCGCGCCGGCGCTTCAGCGCGCCGCGTAGCACTCCATTTTAAGGCCAGTGCCCCCGCGCGAGACATGGGCAACGATCGCCTTGCGGCGATGAATTTTCGTGATCGCCCCGAGGTTGATCGCAAACGCGAGCTCCACGATAGAGCCCTTGGCCAGCCCGAGGTTCCGTGTCTCGACGAAAACCCCGTTGGCCGACAAGTTGTGAGCCTTGCAAAGGGCGCCCCGGCGTCCCGGGACCACGACATACACGGTTGCCCGCGCCCGATGCCGGCTGTGAAGGCGGCGCTCCATTACCCCTGATCCCCGTACTTTTCGCGGCGCAATCGCCGTTTTCGGGCAGTATGCCGGTGCCGGGCGGGGCTGAAAAGCGCGCGCCGACGGCCGGTTTTTTGCGTTGCGGTAAGCCGTTGATGGCAGGGGATCCGATACCATGCCCGCCCATGGCTGCCGAGCCCCTGGCCGCGCCCCGACTGACCCTGGCGGAGATCCGCGCAGCGCGCGCGCTGCTGGGAGACCGGATCCTGACGACTCCGGCGCTGCCGCTCGCGGGGCCGGCGGTCGAGGCCGCGCTTGCTCCGGGCACGCGCGTGCTGCTGAAACTCGAGCTTTTCCAGCACACCGGCAGCTTCAAGGCACGCGGCGCCCTCGTGAATGCGCTGTCGCTGACGGAGGCGGAGCGCGCCCGCGGGATCTGCGCCATCAGCGCCGGCAACCACGCCATCGCCGCCGCCTACGCCGCCCGCGCCGTCGGCGCGAGCGCGAAGATCGTGATGAAGGAGGGCGCGAACGCCTTTCGCGTCGCCGAGTGCCGCCGGCACGGCGGCGAGATCGTCTTCGAGCCCGATTTTCATGCGGCATTTCGCCGCGTCGAGGAGATCCGCGAGCGCGAGGGCCGCACGCTCATTCACCCGTTCGAGGGGCTGCGAACCGCGCTCGGCACGGCGACGCTAGGCCTCGAATTCATCGAGCAGGCGCCCGACCTCGAGGCGGTGATTGTGCCGATCGGCGGGGGCGGGCTCGCGGCGGGCCTTGCGACGGCGATCCGCCTGGCGAAGCCGGATTGCCGCGTTTTCGGCGTCGAGCCCTATGGTGCCGACACGATGTACCGCAGCTTCGAGGCCGGCTCGCCGCAGGGCATCGACCACATCGACACGATCGCCGACAGCCTCGGCGCCCCCTGTGCGATGCCGATTTCCTATGCGCTCTGCCGCGCGAGTCTCGACGAGGTCGTCCGCATCGAGGATGACGAGATGGTCGCGGCGATGCGCTTCCTCGCGACGCACGCGCGGCTCGCGGTCGAGCCCGCAGGCGCCGCCGCGACTGCGGCGCTGCTGGGACCGCTGAGGGACCGCCTGGCCGGGCGCCGGGTGGGACTGATCGTCTGCGGATCCAATATCTCTGCCGATGCGTATGCCCATCTGATCGGAGGCTAAGTGCCAGCCGGACCTCCCATCATTGCCGCAGTCTTTGCGTGGCTGCATTTCCTGGCGATGGGGGTCGGGGCGGGGCTGCTCCTGACCGAGTACTGGCTGTGCCGCCGGATGCCCGACCGCACCCAGGTGCGGCTGCTGTGCCAGGTGGACCTCGGCTACCAGCTCGCGCTGATAGGTTCACTCGCCACCGGCCTTGCGCGAGCCCTCTACTACGGGCAGGACGCCAGCTATTACCTGGATAACCGGCTGTTCTGGCTCAAGGTTGCCGTCTTCGGGTTGATTGTCGTGGTCGCCATCGCCCCGACGCTCCAATGCATCCGGTGGAACCGGGAGGCCCGGTCAGCCCCGACTTTCGCCCCGCTGACCCGGGAGGTCGAGCGGATCCGCGGCAGCATCGCCTTCGGTCTCGGCCTCTGGTTGATCCTGCCGTTGCTCGGCGTCCTGGTCGCCCGCGGCTACGGTTAAGAAAAAGGGGACAGACCCTTTTTTCTCAGTCCGAAAAAGGGGTCTGTCCCCTTTTTCCGGATCAGGGACTTAGGGCCTCTCCGGCGTTGACAGCCGGGGCAGCGCATCCGAAAATACGCGGCTCAATTTGGGAGGGGTACCCAAGCGGCCAACGGGGGCAGACTGTAAATCTGCTGGCTCATGCCTTCGTAGGTTCGAATCCTACCCCCTCCACCAGGACTGCTCGCAGCGGCTGGTGGCCCGGCTACTTTGGCAACCCACGAACCTCCGCGTGATGCGGCGTGTGAAGGAATGCGGGTGTAGTTCAATGGTAGAACCTCAGCCTTCCAAGCTGATGACGTGGGTTCGATTCCCATCACCCGCTCCAGTCGGGTCGGTGACGAGTGCCCACGTAGCTCAGTCGGTAGAGCACGTCCTTGGTAAGGACGAGGTCAGCGGTTCAATCCCGCTCGTGGGCTCCATTACGGCGAAGAATTTTTCGAACGAGGTGCGGCGTGGCTAAGGAAAAGTTCGTACGTACGAAGCCTCACGTGAACGTGGGGACGATTGGGCACGTGGATCACGGGAAGACGACGCTGACGGCGGCGTTGACCAAGGTGATGGCGGAGAAGAACGGGGGTGAGTTCACGGCGTACG
>DATEEF010000027.1:0-10888 GCA_035281265.1 Steroidobacteraceae bacterium | reverse complement strand
GACGTCCAGGCGCCCCGCCGTTGCGAGGCGCTCGGCGAGCGCCGGAAGCCGCGCGGCGCGCGCCGTCATCGCGAGCGTCGCGGGCTCGTCGGCTCGGTGCATTCCGCGCACGAGATCATCGAGCTGCGCGTACCAGGCCTCGGCGGCGAGCGTGAAATGCTCGCGCGCGACGGTCGCGCTGAAGCTGCCCGCGCCGGAGTCGATGACGACGTCGACGGATTCGCCGGCCGCAAGCGCGTCCAGCCAGGCCGGCAGCCGGTCGTAGAGCTGCTGCTCGCTGGCGGCCTGGTGCAGGGGATCGAAGCGCGTTCGCCGCACCATCGCCTCGCTGACGAGCTGGGCCCAGGACGCGTAGATGGCCTTGAGACCGGCGCGCGGCGCGATTTCCACGCGCCTGCGCCGAAGCCTGCGATGGCCCGCAAGCTCGGTCAGCACCGCCTGGTGCAGCTGCACGTCGAGGTGCAGGACCGTGGCCCCGGCCTCGAGGGAGGCGCAGGCCGCGACCGCCGCGTCGACGACGCCCGCGACGGGAATCGCGAGCGAGCGGGCGATGCCGAGGAGCAGGCCCGCCTGGCGCGGGCGCATGGAGCCGGGCACTGCGAAGACGGCCTCGTCTTCTGCCGCCGCCACCGCTTTCCACAGCGCGCCCAGGTGGGAATGCACAAGGTCGGCGTGGGAAGCGGACTCCCCTCCCGCGCCGGCCAGCGCGTCCTGCGACAAGTCCGACCAGAAGCGGTCCGCAGCGAGCACCGGCTGCAGGCGCAGTGCGGCCGCGGCCGCCGCGCCGACGACCGGACCGCCGGCTGCGAGCACCGCGACCCCCGGACTTGCCGCGAGCAGCTCGCCGTCGCGCGCAGCGACGACCGCCGCGTCCACCGCCTCGATGCCGATGGCCGCCATCCTCAACGCACCTGCAGGTTCCGCAGCACGCGGTTGTCGAGATAGGTCTCGGCGTCCAGCACGAGCCGCTCCTGCGCGAGCTGGAGCTGGTGCAGCAGGAACATGAGCACCAGCGACAGCAGCAAGGCGACCAGCGTCGAGTTGAACGCCACGCCGAGGCCCTCGGTAACGCCCGATATGTCGCCCGTGACCGCCTTGTGCGCCTCGGCCAGCGCATCCCCGATGCCGCGCACGGTGCCGATGAAGCCGATCGCCGGGATGGCCCAGGCGATGTAGCGCACCATCGACAGCTCGGAATCCAGCCGCTCCGCTTCCGCCGCGCACACCGCGTGCCCGGCTTCGCTGACGTCCTGGACGTTGCGCGTGGCCCCGAAGCGCGAAAGCGCCGCCTTGGCGGCGCGAACGGTCAGGGACTGCTGCTGGTCGCCCGGCAACGATTCGAGCTGGCGGACGTACTCGCGCGTGTCCTCGGGCAGGATGCGCATGCCCTCGGGGATCCGCACCGGGTCGCCATCCATGATCTCGCCCTCGCGCCGCGTCGTGCGGTTCTTGAGCACGATGATCGCGATCGCCCAGATCATGAGGATCACGCAGCTCTCCTGCTCCCAGTCCTTCATGATCACGAACATCGACCGCTCGGGCACGAAATTCGGATCCTTGCGCATCGCCTCCGCCTGCACCGTCAGCACCGCCTGGGCGTTCGGGCGCACCCACACCGACCAGATCGCGTGCACCACCACGACGGCGGCGAGCAGCGAACCCAGGCTCCAGACGAACTCCTTCGGATAGCGCGTCTTCATGAATCCCCTCAGATGTCGATCGGGAAGGAGACGGGAAAGTCGGCGCGCACCTTCTCCGTCGGATTGAAGCGTTGCGGAGACGGCCCGGCAGGCGCGACGTCCGGCGGCAGAGGCGGCAGCTCCTCGTCGGTCTCTACGCCTTCCGTGCCGGGGTCGGAGCCGTCTTCGGGCCCCGCCGCGGGTTCCGGTGCGGGTTCCGCTGCGGGGTCCTGCGGCGCCGGCTGCGCTGGCGCGTCTTTCGGCGGCGTCCCGGGTGGCGATTGCGGGGGCTCGATCGCCGCGGAGGCGAGAACCAGTAGCGATAGCGTCAATGGCAGCAGCTTGCGCACGGTTCACTCCGCGTAACGCGCGATCCGGAAGCCCACGTCGGGCCGCGCGGCGGAGCCCGACTCGCGCGCCGCGAGACGCAGTTCCGGCACCTTGCCGGTGAGCCAGCCGGCACCGCGGATGACGTAATTGTCACCGGCCTTGGGGCCGACCGGGTCGACCGACTGGTAATCGGGACCGACGACATAGATCGAATAGCGATCCGTCGTCCACTCGAGCACGTTGCCGCCCATGTCGTGCAGGCCGAGCGGGTTCGAGGCGTAGCTGCCCACCGGCGCCGAGACGCGATAGCCGTCGTCGTACCCGGAAATCGTGACCGGCGTGAGATAGATCGCCGAGGCGTCGCCCCAGTTCCCCGCCTTCGCCGGAACGGGCAGGTCATTGCCCCACGGATACTTCCGCACGGCACTGTTGCCGTCGAATCGCGCCGCGTATTCCCATTCGGCCTCGGTCGGCAGGCGGTACCCCGTCGTCACGGGCTCGGCCAGCTCCAGCTTGTCGGCGCGGCGCACATACGCCGGCGGCAGCTTGTCGCGCTCCGAGAGCCAGTTGCAGAAGGCGGCCGCGTCCTGCCAGGTCACGCGCACCACGGGCTGGCGCTCGAGATCGAGCGACTCGTCCTTGAAGATGCCGGACAGATGCTGGGCGCGGAACTCGCGGAATTCGCGGTTCGTGACCTGGAAGCGCGAGATGTAGAACGGCCGGCGCAATTCGACCTGCCGTTCGGTCTCGTTGGAGCGGCGGCCGGGCTCGCGCCGCGTGCTGCCCATCGTGAATCGCCCGCCCTTGACGAGGACGAGGGCCTGTCCGAGCGAGGTGGCCTGCTGCGCCGCCATGCCGGCGACACGTGCCTCGCCTGCGGTCTTCAGCGCGAACTCGACGACCTGCGTCCGGCCTTCCTGCGGCGTCACGGTCGCCCGGAACGGCTCGAGACCGCTCTTGCGCACTTCGATCACGTGCGGCGCTGCAGGCAGCGACAGCGTCTGGTTTGCCGGTCCGCGCGAGGCGCCGTCCACGAACAGGATTGCGTCGGCAGGCTCGCCCTTGACGCGCACCTCGCCCAGGATCGCGCGCAGCTCGACCGAGAGGCGGCGTTCGGCCCGGCTCTCGACGGATACCGTCTGCGATGCGGGCGCGTATCCGGCCAGCGTCAGCAACACGTCCTGCGGCATGCCCGGCGGGACCGCGACGGAGAGCGGCGTGCGTCCGCGGTAACGGCCGCCGATGCTGACATCCGCGCCCGCGGGCCGGCTCGCCACGACGAGCCTGCCGTCCGGCATGCCGAGCTCCACGGGCCCGACCTTGATCGGCTGGCCCGCGACCACGGTCAGCGGGCTCTCGAAGCGGCGGAACTGCGGGTGGACGATCGCGAGCGTGTAGCGCCCGGCGTCCAGCTCCCCCTCGAACGGTGTCGTGCCGAGCTCGCGGTCGTCGGCCCAGACCGTCGCTCCGGCCGGCACGGACGTCACCGATATGCGGGCGAAGTTCGGCTTGAGGGTGACCTTCAGCGCCTGCCGCTCGCCCCCGCCCGCCACTTCGAATCGCAGGCGCTCCTCGGCGAAATGCGGCGCGGTCACGGTGAGCTCCCGCGTGCCGGCAGCCAGCTCGTATTCGCCCGGCAGCTTCCCGACCGTGCGACCGTCGACGGCGAGCGTCGCGGCGACGCCGCCCGTATCGAATGCGACGCGACCCGGCAGGCGGCGCAGCGCGACGACGATACGCTGTCCCGAAAGGCTTCCGACCGTGACCGGCTGGCGCGTGGGCGCATAGCCCTCGGCCTCGACCTGCAGCTCGTAGTTCCCGGGCGGCACCAGATAACGGCCTCGGATCCCGACATCGAGCGCCGTACCCGCGAAATTCACCTCATCGAGGTCCGCTTCCGGCGTCGAGGACACGTGCACCGTCGTCGCCGTGAAGAGGTAGAGGAGGACGATGCCGACCACGGCAACGGCCGCAGCGACGAGCCCGCGAGTCCTGACGGAGCGGGCGGCCTTCACGCGCACCGGAGTCGAGGCCCGCGGGCGATAATCCACTATGTCGATCGGCAGCCGGTCGCCCGGCCCGGCGTCGCCGGCGCCAGCCGCGAACTGCGGCGGCCGCGTGACGTTCGAGACGCCATCGTGGCGCACGACGATCGTCGCGCGACCGTCGCTCTCTTCCAGCGCAATGGCGACGCCGTCGAGCGCATCCGGCCCCGCTTCTGCCTCCGGAGTGACCGCGAGCCGGCCGTCCCTGATGTCGACGTGCGCCCGGACTTCACCCGGCTGACAGCCAGGAATGACGACGGCGGCGCCCGGCCCGCCCATCGTGAGCGGAAATTCCGACGGGAGCAGCCTGCGTTTGCCGAGCGGATCTTCGAGCCAGACGTCCTTCAAATCGGTTCCTCGCAGCGGACGACGACCGCGGCGGCCGGCGCCCCGGGCGGCAGAACCACCTCGCGGCGCACGTCGCGAAAGCCGGTGCGCGTCCCGACGACGGTATATCGCCCCGGGAGCAACTGCACCTCGCGCGTGGCGAACGACCCATACTGCCCGACGCGATAGATCATCACCTGCGTCAGGCCGTCGGACTCGAGCCGGAGGCTGATTGGCGATTGCGCGGCCGCCGCCAGGGCGTCGAGCTGCGCTGCAGCCGCCGCGAGCTTCACCCGCGGGTTGCCGGCAGCGGCCGCCGCCGCGACCAGGCCGCGCGCCTCGGCGCGGCCTTCCGCGTTCCACAGCCGCTCCGGCTTCGCATTCAACGCGTCGATGCGCCGCTGCAACTCGGCGCGCGGCGTCGAGCGGGCGAGCCCTTCGCGCGCCGATTCGAGCTTGGGCTCGAGACCGGCCGCCTCCTGCCATGCCGCCACCGCCTCGTCCCAGCGCTCGTCGCTTTCCGCGCTGCGCGCGCGCGCCTCGAGCAGGGCGACGGCAGATGCCCGTTGTCCGCGATCCAGCGCGGCCATGGCCTCCTGCGCTTCGCGCGATCCCGGACGCACGGCGAGGGCCTGCTTGAATGCAGCCCGGGCCGCCTCGCTGCGTCCTGCCGCCGACTCCGCGAGCCCGCGCGACATCGCGACGGAGTAGGCGTCGGCGCTCCGACCGGCAGCTAAGCGGTCCAGGGCTTCCTGCGCGCCGGGCACCGCGCCGTCGGCCGCAAGCGCCCTCCGGTATCCAGCCTCGGCGGCTGCGACGCGCCCCGCCTGCTCGTCCCGGCGCGCGACGTCCATGAGCGCGAGCGCCTGGTCGAGACGATCCGCGCGCGCAAGGCCCGCGACTGCCGGCGGGTGGTTGGGCTGGATCGAAAGTGCCAGCCGATAGGCGTCGCGGGCATTCGCGGTGCGCGCCTGCGCCAGCGCCTGATCGGCCCGGCTCATCGCGTCCGCCAGGGCCTTCGGCGCGGACTGCTCGATTCTCGCCAGGACGCCCGATGCTTCGTCCCACGCCGAAGCCGCCGCGGCGTAGTCGCCGACGGCAAACCGCTGCGCCGCGAGCGCACCCCCGTCACGGGCGCGCGCGAACTCCGCGGTCGCCCAATGCGCGGCGGCCCGGGCCTCGGCGGCCTTGAAGGCTGCCGTGAAGCGCACGTCGGCCGCCTCGGCCAGGGCGCGTGCAGCGGCCGTCGACGCGCGCGCCGCCTCGGCGCTCTGCCGGGCGACTCCCGCCTTGCGGGCTTCCTCGCGGGCCTTTCGCGCAAACCCCGACTCCTCGAGCGGTGCCCGGGGCAACAGGACGACCGCAGCGATGGCGAGGGCGGCCGCCGCCCCGAGCAGCGCCGGCCACCGGCGGCTTTCGCGCTTGCGCCCGGCAACCGGGGGCGCCTCATGCACGAGGGGCTTGAGCGCCCCCGAATCGTCCGCAACCGCGACCGCGAGCTTCGCGCGAACGATCGTGGCATTCGCGGGCCGCTGGTTGACGGACTTGGATAGCAGGCGCAGCGCAAGCTCACGCACGCCCGCCGGCACGGCGCCTCGCGGCACCAGGGGCGGCACCGGCTCGTGCAGCACGCGGTCACGCGTGATCTCCGGGTAATAAGGTGGATAGCCGGAGATCAACTCGTAAAGGAGCGCGCCAAACGCGTAGAGGTCGTCGGCAGGTTGCGCGGGCTCGCCGCGCAGCTGCTGCGGGCTCGCGTTGTACGGCGAGTGATCCGACCGCAGGCTTCCCGCCAGCGCCGTCAGGCCGAAGTCGCCGAGTCGCGCGCGTCCCTGCCCGTCCAGGAAGACGTTCGAGGTCTTGAGGTCGCGGTGCACGAAGCCGCGCTGGTGCAGCGCCTCCAGTGCCGCGGCCACGTCGTCGACCGCGCGCGACCAGCTTTCGAACGAACGGCCGCGAAGCTGCCCCAGATCGCCACCTTCCAGGTGCTCCATGACCAGGAACGTCCGCCCGTCGACGTGCTCGACGCCGTAGATGCCGACCACGTGGTCGGGGGGCAGCGAAGCTGCCTGCGCGACTTCCGCTTCCAGCCGCGCGACGCGCGCCGGATCGGCGGTTACCGTTTCATCGAAGAACTTGAGCGCAACGTCGGCGCCCCGCGCGCGGTCGGTGGCGAGCCAGACCTCGGCGCTGCCGCCGCGGCCGATCCGTCGCACCAGCACAAACCGGGCGCCGAGTTCGAGCCCGGGTGTCAACTCTTGCATGGGGGTTCAACCCGGACCGCTCGATTGCGCGGCAGGCGACTTCGCATCCGCGGCCGGAGCCGGCGGCGGCGCCGACGGCACGAGGCCGGTTTCTTCCTTGTAGAGCTCGTGCAGCAGGCGGCGCCATTCGGCGTACTGCTCCTCCGCGGTACCGGTCAGGCGCAGCGCGCGACCTTCGACATCCACCACGAGGGGCTCGGCCTCGGTCTGGAAGCTGCCCGAAATTTCCTTCAGCGACTCGGCGTGGATCTTCGCTTCCTCGTGCTTCTTGTAGCCGCTGATCACGCCGGCGACGCCGCCCGCCACGCCGCCGTAGCGCGCCGCGTCGGCGATGCGGTCGCAGTTGCTGCCGCCCGCGCAATGGTCCGGCACGAAGACCGCCGCGGCGATGGCGGCCGCACCGAGGATCATGCGGTTGCGCGCCTGCGCCTTCAGCTTCTCCTCGGCGACGATCTCGTCATACGTGTAGCGGCGCCAGCTCGAGTACGGCTCCTCGAGGCGCTCGCTGAAGACCGTGTAGTGCTCGCTGACCGTGTCGATCATCCCGTAGTCGCGCTCGCGGATCTGGTCGATGCGCTTCATCAGCACGTCGTCCTCGGCGGGCAGGCGCAGGACCTTGTACTGGCCGGTCTTCTTGTCCTTCGCGAGGTACTCGCTGAAGGCGACCGGCGCGAAGTCGGCGGCGAAGCGCAGCTCGCTCACGCGGCGGATGTTCTCGAGCTCCGCGCCCTTCATGAGGTCGCGTACCGCGAGCAGGTCGTTGGCGATGGCGACGTAGACGTTCTCGAAGGGGTCGCGGCCGGCGGTGTAGTTGTCGCGATAGGTGCGCGTGTCGGCGCGGCCCTCGAACTCCTTGTCCTCGATCCAGACCTTGCCGGTCGCGTCGCGCGCCGTGATCTCGAGCTTCAGGTACGCGCCGTTCGACTCGACGATCTTGCCGTCGACGGTGAGGTCGAAATTGCTGACCGACGTCGGCACGACGCGGGCCGTGCCCCAGTGGCCGGTGTCCTCGAGCGTGTCGCGCAGCTGCATGGCCTGGTAGCGCGCCTCGGCCCGGCGGATCTCGGGGTAGATCCGCTTCTTGTCCATCATGGCCGGGTCGTCCTCGACTTCGGGCGGGATGCCCGGGTCAAAGATGTGCACGCCGACGTCGAGCAGCTGTTGCTGGGGAATCTCGGTCGTCGCCTGCGTCGCCTGCATGACGGGCACGGGCCGCGTTTCCTTGACGCAACCCGCCGCGAGCATCGCGCCCGCGAATATCACGCCCAGTGCTGACAGCCCGTTCAGGCGCATGCCGGATTCCTCAGGATCCCTTCTTGTAGCGACGGTATTCCTCCCAGAGCGCCGCGCGCAATTCCGGGTCCGTCTCCTTCATGGCCGCCTCGCGGATCTGCCGCGCGACGATGTCGTCATCCTGTCCGTCCGGGATGTCGGCCGGGATCGTGTTCGGACCCTTGCCGCCCTTTGCGCCGCCACCGCCGACGCCGCCCTGCTGGCTGTCCGCAGCGCCTTCCTCCGAACTGCCGGTGCCTGCCTCGCCGGCCGTGCCGCTTTCGCCGCCGGCACCGCCCTTGCCCGTCGACTCGAGGCCGCCTTCGCGCGTCGGCCCGCTGCCCGCCTCGCCGCCCTCGCCCTCACCGGCTGCACCCTCTTCACCGTCGCCGGCCTCATCCGCGCCGGTTCCGCTGCCGGTGCTGCCGGCGCCCGCGGCTTCCGCCCGCTCCTTGGCGATATCGGCCTGCGCCGTGCGCACCGCCGAATCGAAGGTACCGAACGTTTCGTCGAGACGACGGCCGATCTGTTCGCTGCGGTTGCCGCCGCCGTCGCCCGTGCCCGCCGTCGCGCCGGGCCCCTGGCCCGCCGCGCCGCCTTCTTCGCCACCCGGAACGCCGGCTTGAGTCGCGGCGCCACCGCCGGCAGGTCCGCCGACGCTCCCGGCAGGTCCAGTGCCGCCCGCCGGCTGTCCGGTCCCGCCGGATGCTCCGCCGGACCCCGGAAGTCCGGGTACGCCTGGCACGCCAGGTGCACCCGGCGCACCGGGAGCTCCCCCGGCATCGCCTGGCGCCCCGCCTGGCAGGCCGCCGGGCACGCTGCCCGGAACGCTTCCCGGCATTGCGCCGGGCGGGCTGCCGGCGGTCACGCAGCCTTCGACATTGAGGTCGTCGTCATCCTCGG
Organism: Steroidobacteraceae bacterium; assembly: GCA_035281265.1. Classification (GTDB taxonomy): domain Bacteria; phylum Pseudomonadota; class Gammaproteobacteria; order Steroidobacterales; family Steroidobacteraceae; genus SCUD01. The sequence goes on along the minus strand of DATEEF010000027.1, from coordinate 2,068 downwards.
TGGTGGACGGATCGTCCGTTCCAATGCAGGGTCGGCCGTCCGCTGCAGTACTGCCGCCGGCGCTGCTGGCACCGCCCGGCTCGCCAGATTCAGGACCCTGGCCAGGCTGGCCGCCGTCGGCCGTGCTCGAACCGCCCGAAGCGCCGCCGGCATCTCCCGGCATCGGGATGGGGGCCTCGGCGCCCGACTGGCCACCTTGCGTGGGAAATTCCGAACTCGACCCGCCGCCGCCATCCGATCCGCCGCCCGCCGACCCGCCGCCGGACGTGCCGCCGCCCGCGGAGCCTCCACCCGAAGAGCCTCCGCCCCCCGAGGAGCCGCCGCCGGAAGAGCCACCACCGGACGATCCGCCGCCACCGTCCGAGCCGCCGCCCGACGAGCCGCCGCCGCCACCGCCGCTCTGCCCGCCTGAAGAACCGCCCGACGAGCCGGAGCCGCCGGAGCTCGGGCGCTGCGAGGATTGCTGGGTCATGCAGCCGATGAGGACGCCGAGTGCCGCCGCCACGGCGATCGCGCGAAGGATGCGGATGGATTTCATGTCAATCCTCCCGGCCACGGGCCTTGATCAAACTTGGAGACGCGCCTCGGGGATTGGTTCACCCGCCGGGGCACCGCGAAGGGCTCAGGTTCCTGCGGGGGCCGCCGCGTCCTCACCCTTCAAAAACGCGCCGAGCTGGCCCGCGAGCCGGTCGCAGGCCGTGCCCTGCACGCGCGCGATGAAAGGCAGGGGCACCAGCACGCCGACGAGGGCCGATGTGCCCGTCACGTTCGTCGAGACCGAACCGGCGGTCTTCGCCGTGTTGAGGTCCCAGACGATCGCCTGGTAATCCGATTCCTTTTCCCACCAGCCGAAACCGATGCAGCCGCCGCCGGCGGGACCGAGCGTGCAGGTGATGCTGCCGCCGCTGTCGGTCTGGCGCGTCGCGCCGTCGATCCAGACGATGTAGCGCACGCCGCTCTCGGCGATGCGGTCCGCGACGACGTCCTTCGCGAGCAGCTTCGTCACGCCCTCCGGGCGCTGCGGCGCGGTCGAGGGCTCGAGCCAGGGGAACATGGAGTCCACGAACTCGTCGTTGGGACGCACCTGGATGCCGCTCTGGCGCGCCATCTTGTCGCCGACGCAATCCATGAAATCGTCTTCGGCGGTGATGCCTTCAACGTGCGGCTTCGCCAGCAGGACGACCGCCTCGTGCGAGGCGATGGCCGTCGTGAACTGGCGGTCTTCCTCGAGCTGCGCCGTCATGCAGCCGCTCAGCAGGAGCAGCGTCGCGGTCCCCGCGCCGCCACGGCTGGACGTCCAGAATGTCCGGCCCCTCATGCGAAGCCTCCTGGGCTCTCGCTCCCCGCTTCGATCGAGTATACGCCGCACTCACCACAGTGCCATCTGGTCCGGCGAGCGGTTTGGCGGGCGAAAAAGCGCCGTTGTAAGCGGCGCCGCGCGGCCGCTGCCGAGCCCGTGTTTCCGGCAGCTCGCCTCGAAGCGGCTCTTGAGCAGCGCGGCCCAGGTGCCCTGCCCACGCATGCGGTGGCCGAAGCGCGAGTCGTTGTCGCGGCCGCCGCGCAGCTCGCGAATGCGGTTGCGAACCTTGTTGACCCGCTCCGGGTAGTGCAGCTCGAGCCACTCATAGAAGAGATCCTTCACTTCTCCCGGCAGCCGCAACAGGACATAACCCGCCGTCGACGCGCCCTGGGCCGCCGCCGCCTCGAGGACTGCCTCGAGCTCGTGGTCGTTGATGGCCGGAACCACCGGCGCGTACATCACCCCGGTCGGAATGCCCGCCGCGACCAGCTTGCCGATCGCCGCGAGCCGCGCCCTCGGCGAGGCTGCGCGCGGCTCCATCCGCCGCTTCAGCTCGTCGTCGAGCGTGGTGACACTGACAAAGACTTTCACGAGTTGTTCCGCGGCGAGGCGCGAGAGGACGTCGATGTCGCGGGTGACGAGCGCCCCCTTGGTCACGACGGTGACCGGATGGTGCGACTCGGCCAGCACCTCCAGGATCGAGCGCGTGACGCCGAGCTTGCGCTCGATCGGCTGGTACGGATCGGTATTGGCGCCGAGGTTGATCGG
>DATEEF010000026.1:0-10780 GCA_035281265.1 Steroidobacteraceae bacterium | reverse complement strand
CCAGCAGTCCGAGTCCCGCGCCGCCATCGAGGCCGTTCAGCGCGTCGGCCCCGGCCGTTACAAGGTGCACCCGATCTTCGACTGGACCGATCGCGACGTCTATGACTACCTCAAGCGCCACGACCTGCCGTATCACCCGCTGTGGGAGCGCGGTTACGTGTCGATCGGCGACTGGCACACCACGCGCTCCCTGCGCGAAGCGGGCGACGACGCCGAAGGCACGCGCTTTTTCGGCCTTCAACGCGAGTGCGGCCTGCACCTGATCGGCGCTCCAGCCGCAACGGGTCCCTGATCATGCGTCACCTCCCCGTCTTCCTGGACCTTCAGTCCGCGCCGGCGCTGGTCGCCGGAGGCGGGCGCATCGCCGCGCGCAAGATCGCGTTGCTGCGGTCGGCCGGCGCCCTCGTCACCGTCGTCGCGCCGACCGCCTGCCCCGAGATCGCGACACGGGCGGCGCAAGGCGAACTCGCGTGGCTGCCGCGGGCCTTCGCGCCGGCCGACGTCGCAGGCCAGCGGGTGGTATTCGCCGCGACGGACGACGAAGCCGCCAACGACGCCGTCGCCGTGGCCGCGCGCGCTGCCGGCATTCCCGTCAACGTCGCCGATGACGGCGCGCGCTCGAGCTTCATCCTGCCGGCGATCGTCGACCGCTCGCCGCTCCTCGTGGCGATCTCGAGCGGCGGCACCGCGCCGATGCTCGCGACGGCCGTCCGCGCGCGCATCGAGGCCCTCCTCGACCAGTCCTGGTCGCGGCTGGCCGGCTTCGCCGATCGCTGGCGTCGGGCGATCCGCGTGGCGCGGCCCGCGATTTCCGCGCGGCGCAGGCTCTACGAATGGCTGCTCGACGGACCCGTGGCCGCGGCCGTGCGCGCCGGCCACGAGCCCGAGGCCGACCGACTGCTGGGGGCGGCGCTGTCGAACAAGTCGCCGTCGCCGCGCGGGTTCGTGTCGCTCGTCGGCGCCGGTCCCGGTGACCCGGAGCTGCTCACGCTGCGCGCGCTGCGCGCACTCCAGACCGCGGACGTGATCCTCGCGGACCGGCTGGTCGGCCCCGAAATCCTCGCGCGCGCGCGGCGCGAGGCGGAAGTCGTCGACGTGGGCAAGACCGCGGGGGCTCCGGGCGTGTCGCAAGAGCGAATCAACCGCCTCCTCGTTCACCACGCGCGGCGCGGGCGGCGCGTCGTGCGGCTGAAGGGCGGCGACCCGCTGGTGTTCGGCCGCGGCGGCGAGGAAGCGGCCTGGCTCGCGCGGCACGGCGTGCCTTTCGAGATCGTGCCCGGCATCACTGCGGCGCTCGGCTGCGCCGCCTATGCCGGCATTCCGCTCACGGACCGGCGGTTCGCGGAAACGCTGCACTTCGTCACGGCGCACGGTGCGGACGCCGTCGACAACGTGGACTGGCAGCGCCTCGCGGGCCGGCGCCAAACGCTGGTCGTTTACATGGGCGTCGCAGGCGCCGCGCGCGTGCAGGAACGCCTGCTCGAGGCGCGCCTTCCCGCGTCGACACCGGCGGCCATCATCGAGAACGGGACGCGGCCGGCACAGCGCGTGCTACTGACCGACCTCGGCCGGCTCGCCGACGCCGCCGCCGCGGCGCAGATCGCCTCCCCGGCACTCCTCATCATCGGCGGATCGGCCGCCGAAGCCGCCCGGCTCGGCTGGTTCGGGCCGCCGCCGATCGTGGAAGACATGCGGAAGACCGCCTGACGGCGCCGGCCTTCCCCCGGCATCGTGCCAGCCGGTATGGTGGCCGGACGCCATGAAGCTCCACCAGCTCCGCTATCTCGTCACGATCGTCCAGAACGGACTCAACATCACGGCTGCGGCCCGTGCGCTGCATACGTCGCAACCCGGTGTCAGCAAGCAGATCAGGCTGCTCGAGGAGGAGCTCGGCTTCCAGATCTTCGAGCGCGAGGGCCGCAACGTCACGCGCGTGACGGCGGCCGGCCAGTCCGTCGTCGAGCACGCGTCGCGCCTGCTCGAGGAAGCGGAGAACATCCGCCGCCTGTCCGCGGATTTCCAGGACGAGAGCCGCGGCATGATGTCGATCGCGACGACGCACACGCAGGCCCGCTACGTGCTGCCGCCCGTGATCAAGCAGTTTCGCGCCAAGTACCCGAATGTGCACCTGAACCTGCACCAGGGCACCTCGGAGCAGATCGCCGACCTGGCGGCTGCCGATCGCGTCGACTTCTCGATCGCGACCGGCTCGCACGAGCTTTTCCCCACGCTCGCGCTGATGCCCTGCTTCCGCTGGCACCGCGACATCGTGGTGCCGCTCGACCACCCGCTCGCCGGCGTTGCGAAACCGACCCTCAAGCAGGTCAGCGAGTACCCGATCGTCAGCTACGTGTTCAGCTTCACCGGCCGCTCCTCCCTCTCGGAGCTGTTCGAGCGCGAGGGACTCAAGCTCGAGGTGGCGCTGACGGCGCGCGATGCGGACGTGATCAAGACCTACGTGCGGCTCGGCCTGGGCGTCGGCATCATCGCCAGCATGGCGTACGAGGAGGAAGAGGACCGCGACCTCGTCGCCATCGACGGCACGCACCTGTTCCCCGAATCGGTGACGTGGATCGGCGTGCGCCGCGGACGGCTCCTGCGCGGCTACATGTACGAGTTCATCCGCCTCTTCGCGCCACACCTGACGCGCAGGCCGGTGGACCAGGCGTTGCGCGCGCGCGATGCCGCCGGCACGCAGGCGGCGCTCGGAACCGTCGAGGTGCCGCGGTACTGAGAGGCGCTCAGCCGGTCACGGCCGCCGCGCCGGCCAGGTACGCAGTCCGCTCCGGCCTTCGCCCGGCGCCGGCGGCGCGCGCGAGCGCCGCATCGAGATCCGCGAGCAGGTCTGCCGTCGCCTCGATGCCGACCGACAACCTGAGCAGACCCGGCGTGATCCCCGCCGCCGCGCGCGCGGCCGGGTCCATGCCGGCGTGGGTCATCGTCTCGGGATGCGCCACCAGGCTTTCGACGCCGCCGAGCGACTCGGCGAGCGAGAAGCAGCGCAGGCCCTCGACGAAGCGCCGAACCGCGGGCTCGCCGCCCGCGAGCTCGAAGCTCACGATCGCGCCGAAGGCGCGCTGCTGGCGCGAAGCGAGCACGTGGCCCGCGTGATCCGGCAGGCCCGGCCAATACACCCGCCGCACGGCCGGATGCGCGGCGAGCTTCGCCGCGACGGCCTCCGCGTTCTCCGCATGCTGCCGCATGCGGGGATGGAGCGTCCGCAGGCCGCGGAGCGTCAGGTAGGCGTCGAACGGGCTGCCGGTGATCCCGAGGCAGTTAGCCCACCAGGCGAGCTGCTCGTGCAGCGCGCGGTCGCGTGCGATCACGGCGCCCCCGACGACGTCGCTGTGGCCATTGATGTACTTCGTCGTCGAGTGCACGACGAGATCCGCGCCGAGCGCGATCGGCTGCTGCCAGGCGGGCGAGAGGAAGGTGTTGTCGACGGCCGTGAGGGCGCCCGCCGCCCGCGCGAGCCGGCTGACCGCCGCGACGTCGGTGATCCGCAGCAGCGGATTGCTCGGCGTCTCGATCCAGACCAGCCGAGGCCGCTCCACGAGTGCGCGCGCAACGGCCGAGAAGTCGGTGAAGTCCACGAAGGCCGCCTCGAGCCGGCCCATGCGGGCGAGTGCCGACAGCAGGCGGTGCGTGCCGCCGTAGCAGTCGTAGGGCGCGAGCACGCGCTCCCCCGACTTCACCAGCGAGCAGGCGAGCGTGACGGCCGCCATGCCGGTCGCGGTGACGATGCCGCCGGCCCCGCCCTCGAGGGCGGCCAACGCGTCGCCGACCAGGTCGCGCGTCGGATTCCCGGAACGCGAGTAGTCGTAGGCGCGCGGCCGGCCGAGGCCCGCAAACGCGTAGTTGGCCGACAAGTGGATCGGCGGCACGACCGCTCCGTGCTGGTCGTCGCTCTGGATGCCGGCGCGCACCGCCAGCGTTTCGGGCTGGATTGCTCTCGTCATGTCGTCTCTCCGTCGAGCGCCGCGCGGAATGCCGGCGCCAGCAGTTCTCGCTCCTTCAGGAATGCGTCGTGGCCGTACTCGGAATGCAGCTCGTGCAGGACCGCGGGACCTGCGAGGAGCGCCGCGAGCTCGCGCATCTCGGCGAGCGTGACGAGCTGGTCCTCGGCGATCGCGACCAGGTGCACCGGCACACGGATACTCGCGGGATCCACGCGATGCCGGTCGATGGAATCGGACAGGCAGAGGAAAGACTCCGGCGGGGTCCGCCCCGCGTAGTCCTTGCCGCGGGCGAGCAGGTAGCGCTCGACCGCGAAGCCTTCTGCCGACGCGCCGACGGGGAAGCGGCGCTCGAGTTCAGCGCGCGTGCGGTAGGTGGTCATTGCGAGGGAGCGCGCGATGGCGAGTGCGCCCGTGCCGTCGCCGTGCTCGAGCCCGTAACGGACAATTGCGCGCTGGATGCTGCGCCAGCCGGTCGCGAGCGCGTTGCTGCGGTGCGCGGCGCTGATCGCCAGCACGGCACCGACACGCTCGGGCGCGGTTTCCGCGAGCGCAAGCCCGACCATGCCGCCGTAAGAGGCGCCCGCCACGGCATGCAGTCGCGCGATTCCAAGCCGGTCGCAGACGGCGAGCAACGCCGCCGCCTGGTCCCGTGCGTCGATCGCCGGAAAATCGCGCTGCCCGGGCATCGGCGCCGAGCTCGCGCCCGCGCCGCCCAGCCAGTCGATGCCGAGCACGGCGAAGCGATTCGTGTCGAGCGGCAGGCCGGGGCCCACGAGTTCGCGCCACCAACCGCGTGCAGGTGCCTCGAGGTCGCAGGTGATCCGGCCCGCGGAGATTCCGCCGAGCGCCGCGACGACGGGAGCGCCCGGCGGGCCGACGAGCCGCCAGGCCACGACGACCCGCTCGAGCCGGCCGTCGCCGTGAAAGCGCAGCTTGCGGATTCCGAGCAGGCCGTGACTCACGACGGCGCGCGCGCGCGGCGGGTCCGTCCGCAACGGCAGGCGCAATACTGTCGACTCCGGCATTTCCGGGCTCTCCTCGCTCCACGGCCATCGGCCGTCGTCCTGCGGGGAGCCCGCCTGGGGCTGATCGCATGCGGGAGCCCGTTACGGCGGGAGCCTGCGACCACTCATCTGTCGGGGGACGTTCCTCCGTCCTCCGCAGGACTTGGCACCGTGCCGAACGATCTTCGGCGGTTGCCCCGGCTTCTTCGGGCCTGAACCCTCAGCCGGTCTCGATGAGCGTGGCCAGTCTATCGGCACGGTGAACGGACCGTCAATCCGGGATGACTTCTCACGCGGTTGCTTCAGAATGCATTATTCAGGGCTTTACCCGGGCTGTCGCCGATGCAGACCCTCCTGAAATCCCGCTTGAGCGCGATGATGTTCCTCCAGTTTTTCATCTGGGGCGGCTGGTTCGTGACCCTGGGAACCTATCTCGCGACGTCGCTCCACGCGAGCGGGGCCGAAATCGGGAGCGCCTATTCCACGCAGTCGTGGGGTGCGATCGTCGCTCCGTTCGTCGTCGGCCTGGTCGCCGACCGTTACGTCAGCGCGGAGCGTCTGCTCGGCGCCATCCATCTGGCCGGCGCGGTGCTCATGTACCTGCTGTCGCGAGCGGAGCAGTTCGCGGAGTTCCACCCGCTCCTGCTCACCTACATGCTTCTCTACATGCCGACGCTGGCGCTCGTGAACTCGATCGCGTTCCGGGCGCTGCCGGACCCGCGCGCGCATTTCCCGCGAGTTCGCCTCTGGGGCACGATTGGCTGGATCGTCGCCGGCCTTGCCATCAGTTACGCCTTCGCGTGGGACGCACCCGAAGCGCTCCACGGCGGCCTGTTGAGCCGCACCTTCCTCATGTGCTCCGTCGCTTCGCTGGCACTCGGCCTCTACGCCTTCACGTTGCCGCGCACGCCGCCGCTCGCCCGCGCGGGCGGCGGGCGCGCAACGCTCGCGCAGGCCTTCGGGTCGGACGCGCTCGGGCTGCTGCGCGACCGCAACTTCCTCGTGTTCTTCGTCGCCTCGATCTTCGTGTGCATCCCGCTTGCGTTCTATTACCAGCACGCCCACCAGTTCCTGACCGAGATCGGGGTCGAGAATGCCGCCGGCAAGCAGACGCTCGGGCAGGCCTCGGAAGTGCTCTTCATGCTAGCCGTGCCGTTCTTCCTGGTGCGCGTCGGCGTCAAGTGGACGCTGCTGTTGGGCATGCTGGCCTGGGCGCTCCGCTACCTCTTGTTCGCATTCGGCGATGCCGGCGAACTCGCAATCTTCCTGCTTGCCGGCATCGCCTTGCATGGGGCCTGTTACGACTTCTTCTTCGTCGTCGGACAGATCTACACGGACTCGCGGGCGGGCGAGCGCTACCGCAGCTCGGCCCAGGGCCTGATCACGCTCGCAACCTACGGCGTCGGCATGCTGATCGGATTCTGGATGGCGGGCCGGGTCGTGGACCTGCACGCCGGCGCTGGCGTACATGACTGGCCCGCCATCTGGCGGGTCCCGGCGGCGATTGCGGCGGTCGTCTTCGCCGCCTTCGCGTTCGCGTTCCGTGGTGCTCCGCTCGCATCCGCCGAGCGCGGCCGCTAGGATTCCGCATGCCTTTGGTCAAGCCGGACGGCCTGGGGGACTACGACGTCATCGTCGTGGGGTCCGGCGCCGCAGGCGGCCAGGCGGCCTACACGCTGGCGATGGGCGGCGCGAGCGTCCTCATGCTCGAGGCCGGCCGCAACTACGTGCCCGAGCAGGAAACGCCGATGTTCCAGACGCGGGGCGACGCGCCGCTGCGCGCCGCTTCCACGCCCGACAAGCCCTTCGGCTTTCACGACGCGACGATCGACGGCGGCTGGCAGGTCCCCGGCGAGCCCTATGTCAACACGTCCGAGGACGACTCGGGCCGCTTCGACTGGTGGCGGTCGCGCATGCTCGGCGGGCGAACCAATCACTGGGGGCGCTATTCATTCCGCAACGGGCCCTACGACTTCAAGCCGTACAGCCGCGACGGGCTCGGCTTCGACTGGCCGCTCACTTACGCGGAGCTCGCGCCCTACTACGACAAGGTCGAGATGCTGATCGGCGTGTACGGGCACAACGACGGCCTCGAGAACACGCCGGATTCGTCGCCCGGTTGCCTGCTGCCGCCGCCGAAGCCGCGCGTGAGCGACCTGCTGATCGCGGATCGCTCGAAGAAGCTCGGCATACCGGTCGTGGCCGGACACCGCGCGGTGCTTACCCAACAGCTCGATCACCGGACGCTGCCGGCCAGGCTCCATCCCGGCAATCCCAATGCACAGAAGATCCTCGCCGAACACATGCGCGGCCGCGCCGCCTGCTTCTGGGCAACGCCTTGCGGCCGCGGCTGCTCGATCCGCGCGACCTACCAGTCGACGACCGTGCACCTGCCGCCGGCCCTCGCGACCGGCAAGCTCGATATCCTGGTCAACGCGATGGTGCGCGAGGTTACGCTCGACAAGAAGGGCCGCGCGAGCGGCGTCGCCTATGTCGACAAGACGACCGGCGAGCCACGCCACGCCACGGCCCGCGCGGTCGTGCTCGGCGCCAGTTCCTGCGAGACCGTCCGGATCCTGCTCAACTCGAAGAGCGCGCAGTTCCCCGAGGGGCTCGCCAATTCGAGCGGCAAGGTCGGCCGCTACCTCATGGATACGGTCGGCAGCAGCGTCGAGGGGCAGATCCCGCTCCTCGAAGACCTGCCGGCGCACAACGAGGACGGCGCCAGCGGCGGCCACATGTACGCGCCGTGGTGGCTGTACGGCGAGCAGCTTGCCGGCAAGCTCGGCTTCGCGCGCGGCTACCACGTCGAGTTCGGTGGCGGCCGCGGCATGCCGGGCGTCGGCACCGTGGCCGGCATCGAGTGGCTCACGGGCGGCAGCTACGGGCGCAAATTCAAGGAAGACGCGCGCCGCTATTACGGGTCGTTCGTCTGGTTCGATGGCCGCGGCGAGATGATCCCGAACGAACAGTCCCGCTGCGAACTCGATCCGGAGGTCAAGGACCGCTGGGGCATTCCGGTGCTGCGATTCCACTGGAAGTGGTCGGAGCACGAGACGCGGCAGGCGGCTCACATGCAGCGCACCTTCGGCGAGATCATCGAGGCGATGGGCGGCCGCATGAAGGAGCCGGTGATTGCCGAGGGGGCAAAGGCGATCGCCCCGGGCGGATCGATCATCCACGAGGTGGGCGGCGCGATCATGGGCGACGATCCCGGGCGATCGGTGACCAACCGCTGGGGCCAGACCTGGGACGTGCCGAACCTCTTCATCGCCGACGGCGCGGTCTTCGCCTCCAACGCCGACAAGAATCCCACGCTGACGATCATGGCGCTCGCGTGGCGCGCTGCCGACCACATTCTCGATCGCATGACCCGCAAGGAGCTTTGAAGCCGCCATGAGCGACGACTTTCGCATCGACCGTCGCACCGCCATCCAGTGGGTCGCGGCGGCATCCGCCCTGCCGTGGCTGCAAAGGCCCGCGCTCGGAACGGCGGGCGCGCCGGCGGCCGAGCCCTACGGCACCGACCCACGGCTCAACCACGTCTACAAGCCAGGCGATCTCTGGCCGCTGACCCTGCCGCCGTACATGCGGGCGGCCGCGGCGGCTCTTTGCGACGTGATCATTCCCGCAGACGCGGAGTCACCTGCCGCGTCGGCCGTCGGCGTCGTCGACTTCATCGACGAGTGGATCAGCGCGCCCTACGAGGCACAGAAGGCGGATCGCAAGACGATACTCGAGGGACTCGGCTGGCTCGAAATCGAGTCCAGGAAGCGATTCAAGAGCTTCTTCGTGGACCTCACGGACGCGCAAAAAGCCGCGATCTGCGACGACATTTGCTACCTGCCACGGGCGAAGCCGGAATACGTCGAGGCCGCGAAATTCTTCGCGACCTTCCGCGACCTCACCGCGGGCGGCTTCTACACGACGCCCGCCGGCTCCAAGGACATCCGCTATGTCGGCAACGTGGCGCTGGCACGTTTCGACGGCCCGCCGCCCGAGGTGTTACGAAAAGTCGGCCTCCCGGTGCCCCCGTCATGAGCGCGGCCGGGCGTGCATCGGCTCGTCTCGGCGTCGGGCTCGTCGGCAGCGGCTTCAACGCCGGATTCCACCTCCAGGCCTTTCGCGCGGTGCGCGATGCGGACGTGCGGGGCGTCTGGAGCCCCGATCCGGCAAGAGCGGCGGCTGCCGCGGCCCGGGCCCGCGCACTCGACGTCGGCGACGCGAAGCCCCGCGGATCGATCGCGGAGATGGTGGCGGACCCGGAGATCGACGCGATCTGGATCGCGGGCCCCAACCACCGGCGCGTCGAGAACATCGAGGAAATCGTCGACGCGATCGCTCGAGGGCGCGGCACGTTGCGTGGCATCGCCTGCGAGAAGCCGCTCGCCCGCACGGTCGCCGAGGCGCGGCGCATCGTCCAGCTCGTGAAAAACGCCGGGCTCGCGCACGGCTATCTCGAGAACCAGGTCTTCTCGCCCCATGTCCAGGTGGGCCGCGCTCTGATCTGGTCGCGCGGCGCCGCGCAAACCGGCCGGCCGTATCTCGCTCGCGCAGCCGAGGAGCACAGCGGCCCGCACGCACCCTGGTTCTGGCGCGGTGACTTGCAGGGGGGCGGCGTCCTGAACGACATGATGTGCCACTCCGCCCTGCTCGTCCGCCACCTGCTCACGCGCCCGGGCGCGCCGCGCGGTTCCGTGCGGCCCGCACGCGTCACGGCGCATATCGCGAGCCTCAAGTGGACCCGACCCGAGTACGCGCGCCAGCTTGCGGCGAGTCATGGCCCCGAGGTCGACTATGCGAAGAGGCCGTCCGAGGACTTCGCGAGCCTGACGATCGAATTCGAGACCGACGACGGCCACACGGTGATCGGCGAGGCGACCACCTCCTGGAGCTTCGTCGGTGCGGGACTGCGCCTTTCGGCCGAACTTCTCGGACCCGAATACTCGTTGTCCTGGAACACGCTCGACAGCGGGCTCAAGGTCTTCTTCTCGCGCGCGGTGGCAGGACAGGCTGGCGAGGACCTCGTCGAGAAGCAGAATGCGGAAGCGGGGCTGATGCCGGTGGTCGCGAACGAGGCCGCGGCGTACGGCTACGAGGACGAGGACCGGCACTTCACGCGCGCGTTCCTCGGCAAGGAGACGCCGCTCCTGACTTTCGACGACGGCCTCGAGGTCGTCGAGATGTTGATGGCCGCGTACCAGAGTGCCGAGGAAGGTCGCACGCTGGCGTTTCCACCGCAGGGGCTCGAAGGCTTCGTTCCGGCGGTGGCGCGCGGGACTTGGACCGGGAGGTCGAAGTGAACAGGATCTTGATGCTGGTCGGCACGTTGTGGGTCGCGGGCTCGTGGGCGCAAGATGCCGGCAACGTGGGCCCGTGGCGCTCGTTGCTCGACGACAAGGGGTCCGCCTGGCGCGGCTGGACGTCCACTGCGTTCCCCGAGGGATGGCAGGTTTCGCAGGACGAACTCTCGAACGACGGCGAGGTCGAGGACCTCGTATCGCGCGAGATGTTCGGCGACTTCGAGCTCGAGCTCGAGTGGAAGATCGGCGCAGGCGGCAACAGCGGCCTGTTCTATCGCGGCACTCGCGAGTACGACTACATCTTCTGGAGCGCGCCGGAATACCAGCTCCTCGACGACGCCAATGCACCGGACGGAAAGAACAGGCTGACCTCGGCCGCCTCCAGCTACGGGCTGTACGCGGCGCCGGCTGGCATCGTGAAGCCCCACGGCGAATGGAACTCGACGCGCATCGTCGTCGACGGCGTCCACGTCGAGCATTGGCTGAACGGCAGCAAGGTGGTCGAATACGAGCT
>DATEEF010000025.1:0-24625 GCA_035281265.1 Steroidobacteraceae bacterium | reverse complement strand
GCGCGGTCCTGCGCTCCTCGACCGCAAAAATCTTCCACGTGCCGCCGGCACGCTCGGCGAATGCCAGGCGCGTGCGCGTCCCGCCCACGTCGCCGACGAGGATCATCGGGCCTTCCGCGAGCCCTTGCGCCAGGCGGGCGCTTCCTGGAGCGCGGCGAGGAAGTCCTGCCGCCAGCGGCCGACGTCGCGCGCGCGCAGGCGCCGCATCAGCGCCTCGTGGCGGCGGCGGCGTTCCTGGATGCGCATTTCGCGGGCGAGGTGCATCGCGGTGGCCGTCTCCTCGCCATCATACGGGTTCACGAGCAGGGCTTCGCGCAGGTAGCGCGCGGCGCCCGCGAAGCGCGACAGCACGAGGACGCCCGGGTCCGCAGGGTCCTGCGCGGCGATGTACTCCATGGCCACCAGGTTCATGCCGTCGCGCATCGGCGTCACGATGCCGACCCGGCTCGCGCGGTAGAGGCCGGCCAGCGTCCGGCGCGGGAGGGCCCGGTTCAGGTAGTGCACCGGCGTCCAGTCGAAGCGCGCGAAGCGCCCGTTCACGCGCGCCGCCTCGCGGTCGAGCTCCTGGCGGAAATTCCGGTACGACTCGATGCTGCCGCGGCTCACCGGCGCGACCTGCAGCAGGATGACCTTGCCGTGCGCGCGGGGATGCCGCTCGAGATAGCGGCCGAAGGCGTCCATGCGCCGCAGCAGGCCCTTGCTGTAGTCGAGCCGGTCCACGCCGATGAACTGGTCGCGCCCGCGCAGCACGCGCCGCATGCGGGAGAACTCGCGGTTGCCGGGCGAGGTGAACGCGTAGCGGTGGACCTGGTCGACGTCGATGCCGATCGGGAAGGCGCCCACCGAGGTCGTCCTGCCGAACGCGGTGATGCGGTCGCCCTTCACCGTCGCGCCGCAGGCGCGGCGCGCATGTTCCACGAACCGCGCGAGGTCCTCGTCGGTCTGGAAGCCGACGAGGTCGTAGTCCAGCAGCGCCCGCACGATCCCCTCGTGGACCGGCAGGGTCGAGAGGATCTCGGTCGGCGGGAAGGGCGTGTGCAGGAAGAAGCCGAGGCGCTGCCGCAGGTGCAGCTTGCGCAGCTCCTCCGCGAGCGGGATCAGGTGGAAGTCGTGCACCCAGACGAGGTCATCCGGCTTCAGGAGCCGCGCGAGCCCCGCCGCGAAGCGCGCGTTGACGTGCCGGTAGATGTCGAGCTCCGCGCGCTCGAAGCGCATCAGGTCGATGCGGAAGTGCAGCAGCGGCCACAGGCAGTTGTTGCTGAATCCGTTGTAGTAGCCGTCGTGCTCGTGCTGCGTGAGGTCGAGCGTCGCGCAGGTGATGCCGGCGTCCTTCTCGGTCCTCAGGCGCGCCTTGTTCGCGGCCGTCAGGCGCCCGCTCCAGCCGAACCACAGTCCGCCGCGCTCGCGGAGCGCCTCGACGAGCCCGACGGCGAGGCCGCCCGCCGCCGCCGCGCCGCGCACCGGCCCGACCCGGTTCGAGACGGCGACGAGACGGGCGGACGCCTTCACGTGAAGGCTTCCCAGCCCCGCGAAAGCCGCATGGCGGCATTCACGATGCCGACCAGCGAGTACGTCTGCGGGTAGTTGCCCCAGTGCTCGCCGGTCGCCGGGTCGATGTCCTCCGAAAGGAGCCCCAGGTGGTTCCGGCTCGCGAGCATCTGCTCCAGGAGCTCGCGCGCCTCGGTGGCGCGGCCGATTCGCGCGAGGGCGTCGATGTACCAGAACGTGCAGATGTTGAACGCCGTCGTCGGCAGCCCGAAGTCGTCGGCCGCGGCGTAGCGGAACAGGTGCGGCCCGCGCCGCAGCCGCTGCTCGACGGCGGCGACCGTGCCGGCGAAGCGCGGGTCGCCGCGCGGCAGAAAGCCGACCTCGGCCATCAGCAGGAGCCCGGCCTCGACATCCGTCCCGCCGAAGCTCTCCATGAAGCTGCCGCGCGCCGGGTCGAAGGCGCGCGCCTCGATGGCGCTCCTGATCTCGGCGGCGCGCTCCTTCCAGAGCAGCGCGCGTTCCGGCAGCGCCCGGTGCTCCGCGATCTTCGCGAGCCGGTCGCAGGCCGCCCAGCACATGAGCGCGGACGAGGTGTGCACGCGCTCGCGCGTCCTGAGCTCCCACATGCTCGCGTCGGGCGTGGCGTAGACGCGGTAGGCCTGCTCCCCCACCCGCTCGAGCCGCAGGAAGTCGTGGTCCGTCGCGGGACGCAGCAACCGCCGGTCGAAGAACGACTGCGCCGTCGCGAGCACCACGTTTCCGTAGACATCGTGCTGCAAATGCTCGAAGGCCTGGTTGCCGACGCGCACCGGGCCCATGCCGCGATAGCCCGAGAGCGTCGGCACCTCGTGCTCCACGAGGCTCTTCTCGAGCGCGATCCCGTAGACCGGCTGCAGGTGGCCGTCGGTCGCCTGGCCGACGACATTCGTGAGGTAGCGCAGGTAGTGCTCCATCGTGTCCACTTCGGACAGCGAATTGAGCGCCCGCACCACGAAGAAGGCGTCGCGCAGCCAGCAATAGCGGTAATCCCAGTTGCGCCGGCTGCCCGGCGCCTCGGGAATGCTGGTGGTCATCGCCGCGACGATCGCGCCCGTCTCCTCGAAGGTGCACAGCTTCAGCGTGATCGCGGCGCGGATCACCGCATCCTGCCAATCCGGCGGGATCGCGAGCCGCCGCGTCCACTGGCGCCAGTGCGCCTCCGTCTCCTCCTGGAACTCGCGCACGACGCGGCCGGGGCTCTCCGCCAGCGTCTCGTCCGCGCCCAGCACGAAGTGCATCGAGCTCTCGAGCACGAAGGGCGTTTCCGCGAGCAGGTACGACACCGGCGCGTCCGTCGTCAGCCGCAGCACGCGGTCGGGGCTCACGTAGCGGATGTGGTTGCTGCCGTGCGTGATCTCGGGCGCCAGCGCGCCGTAGCCGAACGAGGGCCGCAGCCGCACCCGCAGGCGCGGCGTACCCGCCAGCGTCTGCACGCGGCGCATCAGCATCTGCGGGCGGAAAATGCGCCCGCCCCGCTCGAAGCGCGGGCAGAAGTCGGTCACCTCGACGGCCGACCCGTTCGAGCTGTAGAGGCGCGTCACCAGCACCGCCGTGTTGCCGACGTATTCCTGCTCCGTGCGCTCGAGGCCGACGAGCTCGATGGACCAGAAGCCGCGCGCGCCCTCGCGCTCCCCGTCGTCCACGAGCGCGTGGAAGACCGGGTCGCCGTCGAGGCGCGGCAGGCAGCTCCACACCACGCGCGCCTCGCGGTCGACGAGCGCCGAGATGATGCAGTTGCCGGTGACGCCGAGCTCGAGCGAGGCCGCGCGCGTCATGACTTGTCGCTGCCGCCCAGCGCCGAGAGGCTGGCCGCCAGCCACTCGTGCACCGCGCTCACCGAGGCCAGGCGATAGCGCGCCTCCGAGGGCTCCGGGCCCACCTTCACGCCGTGCCCGCCGAGCACGAGCGCCGCGCGGAATCCGTCCTCGTCGGTGCGGTCATCGCCGACGTAGACGGGCCGCCGCCCCAGGAAGGGCGCATGCCGCGCGAGCGCCTGCACCGCGGCGCCCTTGTGCACGCCACGAGGACGCGCCTCGACCACGGCGTGTCCGCGCAGGATCTCGAGCTCGGGGCTGGTGACGATTTCGCGCATGAAGGCGATGCATTCTGCGGCACGCTCGGGTGCGCGTCGCCAGTGCAGCGCGACGCCGGCGCCCTTGTCTTCTATCACGATCCGGCGGTCGTCCCCGAACCTTTCGCGCAGCGCCGCGAGAATGCGGCTTGCGCCTACAGGGCTTGCGGAACGATGCGTCTTGCCGCGCTCGAGCCGCCATTCGAGGCCGTGCAGGCCCGCACCCGCGTAGCGCGGCGGGCCGAGCATCGCATCCAGTCCCTCGAGCGGTCGGCCGCTGACGATGGCGAGCGCGCCCGCGAGTCGCTCGCGCAGCCGCGCGAGCAGGCCGGGCAGTCCTGCCTCGATCTTGACGCCGTCCGGATGCTGCGCGTACGCGGCGAGGGTGCCGTCGAAATCGAGGAACAGCGCCGCATCGGCGCGCAGCAGCGGCGGCCGCGCCTCCGTGCCGGTCTCCGCCATGCATTAATTGTAACCGCAGCCGCGCGCTGGTGCCGGGCGGAGCTTCGAGCGAGCGCGTAAGTTCCGGCGGCGCGAGCGAGGAGACTCCGCCCGGCACCAGTGCGTGAACGTGACGACAATCACTCGTGGCGGAGCGCTTCGATCGGATCGAGCCCGGCCGCGCGCCTGGCCGGCCAGAGGCCGAAGAGGAGGCCGACGGCGGCGCTGAAGCCGAAGGCGAGCAGCAGCGAGTCGACGGTCACCGCGGTCTGCCAGCCGGCGAAGCGGGAGAGCGCCGCTGCGGTCGCGATGCCGAGCAGCACGCCGAGCGCGCCGCCCGCGAGGCAGAGGATCACCGACTCGACCAGGAACTGGCGCAGTATGGCGCCGCGAGTCGCGCCGATCGCCTTGCGGATGCCGATCTCGCGCGTGCGCTCCGTCACCGTCACCAGCATGATGTTCATGATCCCGATGCCGCCGACCACGAGGCTGACGCCGGCGATGCCGGCCAGCAGGAAGCCGAGGATCTCCGTCGTCTCCTGCTGCGTCGCCAGGAACTGGCGGCGGTCGAGCAGCGTGAAGTCGTTGTCGCGCCCCGGGGTGAGGCCATGCTCCCGGCGCAGCACGCGCTCGATCTCGACCATCGCCGCCGGCAGCGGGCTCCCCGGCGCGACCTGCACCGAGATCGCCTGCACTTCCTCCGTGCCGGTGATGCGGAACCGCGAGGTGCCGAGCGGAATGTAGACGTCGTCGTCGGGGTTGCCGGGGCCGAAGGCGCCCTTGCGCCGGTAGACGCCGACGACCTCGAACGGCATGTTCTTGACGACGATGCTCGCGCCGACGAGGCTCGCCGCGGGGACTTCCAGCAGCTCCGGCACCTCGCCGCCGAGCACCGCGACGCGCCGGCGCGAGGCGTCGTCGGCCGCGGTGAACATCTTCCCGTGCTCCAGCACGTAACCGTTCACGCGCGCATGCTCCGGGAGCGTCCCGACGACCTGCAGGTTCAGGTTGCGCGCGCCGAGCCGCACCTGCTGGCGCGCGCTCTGCTCCGGCACGACCGCCGCGACGTGGCGCGCGTCGCGCGCGAGGGACCCTGCATCGTCGAGCGTCAGTGTCTGCTGGTCGCGCGCCACGCCGCCCATCCAGCGCATGCCGGTCGTGACCGTCAGCACGTCGGTGCCGAGCGTCGCGAGCTGCTCGTCCACCGCCGCCTGCGCGCCGCGCCCGAGCGCGAGCATGGCGATCACGGCCGCGACGCCGATGATCACGCCGAGCATCGTGAGCGCGGCGCGGAACGCATTGCCGCGCATGGAGTCGAGCGCGAGCTTCACGGTCTCCCAGAACGGCATCAGCGCGACCGCGGGGCGGCGGGCGGCGGCTGCGCGCCGGGCGCCGGTGGCTGCGTGAGCCCCGGGATGCCCCCGCGTCGGCTCGCCACGTCCTGGATCTGCTGCTGGATCTCGACGAGGCTCGCCGTCGGCAGCAGCAGCACCTCGTCGCCCTCGGCCAGCCCGTGCACGATCTCCACGCGATCGAGGTCCGTGATGCCGGTCTCCACGGGCGTCGGCACTTCCCTGCCGTCATCAATCGCCACGACCCAGAGCCCGCGGCCGAGGCCGAGCGCCCCGCTCCGCTCGCCCGGACCGCGTGTGCGGCCGGGGCCGGCCGGCGCGCCGATGGCCTTGCGCAGCTCCCCGGGGTCGAGGCCGAGGATTTCCGCGGTCGCGTCGACGTCCCGCGCGGCGCGCAGCGCCATCACCGGCAGCGTCAGCACGCCCGAGCGCCCCGCCGCGTCGAAGACCGCGTCGACGTTCATGCCCGGCCGCAGCAGGCCGTCGTCGTTCGCGACGTTGATCAGCACGGCGAACATCGTGACGTTCTGGTCGACGATCGCCTGCGGCTCGATCTTCTCGATCGAGCCCCCGAACTCCCGGCCCGGGTAGGCGGCGACGTGGATGCGTGCCGGCACGCCCGCGGCGAGCTTGCCGATGTCCGTCTCGTCGACCCGCACGCGGGCGCGCACGCGCGTCAGGTCCGCCATGGTCAGTATCACCGTGCCGCCGCCGACATCGCGCGTCGGCGAGGAGATCACCTGGCCGCGCTCGACGAGCCGCGTCAGGATGGTGCCGGAAGACGGCGCGCGCACCTCCGTGTCCTCGAGGCCGATGCGCGCGTTCTCGAGCGCGACGCGCGCGGCGACCGCGGCGGCCCTGGTATTCGCGACCTCAAGCTGGAGCGCCTCCAGCTCCGCGTCGTTGATCCAGGCTTCCTTGCGCAGCTTGTCGCCACGCTCCAGCTGCGTGACGGCCGTGCGCTCGCGCTGCAGCGCCGCGTTCAGCTCCGCCTGTGCCTGGTCGACGAGGTTCTGCGGCGTGCGCGGATCGATGCGCACGAGGAGCGCGCCCGCCTTCACGGTATCGCCGATCTCGGCGTTCAGCTCGAGGATCTCGCCCGAGGCCTTCGACTTCACCTCGACGGCCGCGACCGGCTCGATGGTCCCCGAAGCCTCGACCGTGACGCTGAGGTCGCCGCGCTCGACGGCGGCGGTCTCGTAGCGCGGGGCGGGGGCCTCGCTGCCGCCGCAGGCGGCGACGAGCACGGCGACGAGCGCGGCCAGGGGGCGCATTCCGGCTTCAGGCCGCGGCATCGGTCCCTCCGTCGTTCGGCGCGTCCCGTACCACGAGGCCGTCGCGCAGCTCGATCGTCCGGCCGGCGCGCGCGGCGACGGCGCGCTCATGGGTCACGAGCACGAGCGTGTTGCCGGCGCGGTGCAGCCCGTCGAAGAGCGCGAGGATCTCCGCGCCGGTGGCCGTGTCGAGGTTGCCGGTCGGCTCGTCGGCGAGGAGGAGCTGCGGGCCCGTGACGAGTGCGCGCGCGATCGCGACCCGCTGCCGCTGGCCGCCCGAGAGCTCGCCCGGCCGGTGGGCTGCGCGGTCCGCGAGACCCACGCGCGCGAGCGCCTCCTGCGCGCGCCGGCGGCGCTCGGCGCCGGCGACGCCGCCGTAGGCGAGCGGCATCTCGACGTTCGCGAGCGCGCTCTGCCGCGGCAGCAGCGCGAAGGCCTGGAACACGAAGCCGATCTCGCGGTTGCGCACGCCGGCCAGCGCCTGGTCCGAGAGCTCCGAGACGAGCCGCTCCCCGAGCCAGTAGCGGCCCTCGTCTGGCGTGTCGAGGCAGCCGAGCAGGTTCATGAGCGTGGACTTTCCGCAGCCCGAGGGCCCCATGATGGCGACATACTCGCCCCGGCGCACCACGAGGTCGATCCCGCGCAAGGCGTGGATCGTCGCGTCGCCCATCGCGTAATGGCGACTGAGCCCCTCGGTGCGGATGATCTCCACGCCGCCCCCGGTCAGTTGCTGCGCTGCTTCTTCGCCTCGGCCTCGACCACGCGGTTGATCTTCCACTGCTGGGCGATCGACAGCACGGTGTTCGTGAGCCAGTAGAGCACGAGGCCCGCCGGGAACCACATGAACATGAAGGTCATCAGGACCGGCATGAGCGCGAAGACCTTCGCCTGCACCGGGTCGGGCGGCGCCGGGTTCAGCTTGAACTGCCCGTACATCGCGGCGCCCATCAGGATCGGCAGCACGAAGTACGGGTCGCGCGAGGACAGGTCCTGGATCCAGCCCATGAAGGGCGCCTGGCGCATCTCGACGCTCTCGAGCAGCACCCAGTAGAACGCGAGGAAGAAAGGGATCTGCACCAGCATCGGCAGGCAGCCCGCGACCGGGTTGATCTTCTCGGTGCGGTACAGCTCCATCATCTTGCGGGCCTGTTCCTCGCGGTTGTCCTTGTAGCGCTCCTGGATCGCCTTCAGCCGCGGCGCCACCGTCTTCATCTTCGCCATCGAGCGGCCGCTCGTCTCGGACAGCTTGTAGAAGACGAGCTTGATCAGGAAGGTGACGATGACGATCGTCCAGCCCCAGTTGCCGACGAAGCCGTAGATCCAGGACAGCAGCTTGAAGAGCGGCTGCGCGAGGATCGTCAGCATCCCGTAGTCGGCCGTCAGCTCGAGGCGCGGGCCCGCCTCCTTCAGCTGTTCCTGCAGCTTCGGCCCGACGAACAGCGTCTCGGAGAAGTCGGCGCTGGCGCCCGCCGGGACGACGTGCGCCGGGCCGATCGCGCGCAACAGGTAGTCCATGCCGTCGACGCGCAGCTCGAACTGGTAGGCCTGCTTCGGCGCCGGCACGATCGCCGCGACGAAGTGGTGCTGCATCGCGGCGATCCAGCCGTCCGTCACCGGCCGCGACAGGGACTGGTCGTCCGTGTCCTCGATGTCGAGCTTCTGGTAGGAGTTGCCGTCGAAGTACGCGGGGCCGCGGAACGCATAGGTGTCCGGGTCCCACATCGAGCGCTCGTTGCCGAGCGAGTGGCGCAGGAACTGCGCGTACGAAGCGAGCTTCACGGGCGCGGTGCCCGCATTCGTCACGCGATAGCGCAGGTCCACGCGGTACGAGGCGCGGCGGAAGACGAAGGTTTTGGTGACGGTGAGGCCGGCGCCGTCCGTCCAGGTGAAAGGCACCTCGAGGACATCGGCCCCGTCCGCGAGCCGGTATTCGGCCGCGGCGCTCGTGAACGTCGCCTTGTGGTTCGGTTCGGCGCGCCCCGCCTCGCCGGTCGTGAGGCCCGACTGGAACAGGAACTGCGTGTCCGCCGAGTCGGTGTTGAAGAGCCGGACCGGCGTATTCGGGTCGTCCTTGTGCTGCGGGTACTGGAGGATGTCGGCGCGGACCAGCTCGGCACCGGCGAGGCTCGCGTCCACGTCGAGCACGTCGGTGCGTATGCGGACCTTGCCCGCGGCCGCGGCTTCCGCCGCCACCGAGCCGGGGGTGCTGTCTGCCGGCGCCGCGGCGGGAGCCGTTGCCGCCTCGCCCGAGACCTTCGGCAGTTCAGCTGAGAGTCCGTCCGCCGGGCTCGCGGGGGTGCTTTTCGCGTCGGGCGCCGCGGGTGTTTCCTGGACGACGGGCGCGTAGTCCTTCATCCAGGCCTGCACGTTCAGGTACAGGAGGAAGCCGAGCGCCACCCACAACAGGACGCGGATCTGCGGATTCATGCGCGGGGCGCCGACGGGACCGGGTCGTAGCCGGAGCCGCCGAGGGGATGGCAGCGGCCGACGCGCTTGAGCGCGAGGAGGTAGCCGCGCGCGATGCCGTGCGTCTCGATCGCCTCGAGCGCATACGCGGAACAGGTCGGGTGGAAGCGGCAGTGGCGGCCGAGGAACGGGCTCAGGAACCAGCGGTACAACCGGATCGGCAGGAGCGCGAGCGCTTTCATCGCGCGGCCCCGATCGCCTGCCAGGCCGCCGCGAGGCTGGCGAAGATCTCGGCGTTCGTCGCTTTCGCGGAACCTGCGCGCGCCGTCACCAGCACATCCACGGCGGGCAATTCCTCTCGGTGCATGCGGAACGACTCGCGGATCAGCCGGCGCAGCCGGTTGCGGTTGACGGCCTGGCCCGCCGCGCGCGTGCTGACGGCCATGCCGAGGCGGGCGCCACTCGTTTCATTGGACGCATACTGAACGACGAACATGGCATCCGTGATGCGGTCGCGCGCCCGTCGTGCGCGCTCGAACTCGGCGGCAGCGTGCAGCTTGTGGCGGGGCCGCAGACGATGAGGCCGCGACGTAGTCCACTCGTCAGCGGCGTTCGGTGACGGCGAGGCGCTTCCTGCCCTTCGCGCGACGGCGGTTCAGGACCTGGCGGCCTTTCTTCGTGGCCATGCGGGCGCGGAATCCGTGCGTGCGCTTGCGCTTGATCTTGCTCGGCTGGTAGGTGCGCTTCGTGGCCATGATCCCAAACCTTTGAAATTAAAGGGACAACAGACGCTGCAAAGGGCGGCAAGGTTACGGAGCCGGCCCCGCCCTGTCAACCGCGCGGGGTTGTGGATAACTCTGGCGCGACCGCAATTGCCGCCGTAGACTTTCGACCTTTCCGGATCCGACAACAACACGCGGGGCATGCTCGTGCAGAGCACGTTGTGGCATCACTGTCTCAGGCATCTCGAGGGCGAAGTCCCCGAGCAGCAATTCAACACCTGGGTGCGGCCGCTGCAGGCCGTCGAGCGCGACGGCGAGCTCCAGCTTCTCGCCCCCAACCGCTTCGTCGTCTCGTGGATCGAGAAGAACCTCTTCACGCGAATCGAGGAGCTCGTCAGCGTCGCCGGCAACGGCGGAGCCGCGCGCGTCACCCTCGAGGTGGGATCGCGGCGGGATGACCTTCCGGCCGCGGAATCCAGGAATGTCCCGGTTTCCGCGGGGAAAGCCCGCGATCCGCAAGTTATAGGCAGCCGACTGAACCCTGATTTCACGTTCTCGAGCTTCGTCGAGGGCAAGAGCAACCAGCTCGCGCGAGCCGCCGCGAACCAGGTCGGCGAGAACCCCGGCCGCGCCTACAACCCCCTTTTCATCTACGGCGGCGTCGGCCTCGGCAAGACGCACCTCATGCACGCCGTCGGCAACCTGATCCGCGAGCGTAACCCGGCTGCGCGCATTGCCTACGTGCACAGCGAGCGCTTCGTCAGCGAGATGGTGCGCGCGCTGCAGCACAACACCATCAACGAGTTCAAGCAGACCTACCGCACGCTCGATGCGCTGCTCATCGACGACATCCAGTTCTTCGCCGGCAAGACGCAGTCGCAGGAGGAGTTCTTCCACACCTTCAACGCGCTGCTCGAAGGGCAGCAGCAGATCATCCTGTCCTGCGACCGCTATCCGAAGGAAGTGACCGGCCTCGAGGAGCGCCTGAAGTCGCGCTTCGGCTGGGGCCTCACGGTCGCCATCGAGCCGCCGGAGCTCGAAACCTGTGTCGCCATCCTGATGGCGAAAGCCCAGGCCGCCGGCGGCGACCTGCCCGAGGAGGTCGCCTTCTTCGTCGCCAAGCGAATCCGCTCCAACGTCCGCGAGCTCGAGGGCGCATTGCGGCGCGTGCTCGCGACCTCCCGCTTCACCGGCCGGCCCGTCACGCTCGAGCTCGCCCGCGAGGCGCTGAAAGACCTCCTGGCCGCGCAGGAACGCCTCGTCACCATCGAGAACATCCAGAAGACGGTCGCGGAGTATTTCAAGATCCGTGTCGCCGACCTGCTGTCGAAGCGACGCAGCCGTTCGATCGCGCGGCCGCGCCAGGTGGCCATGGCGCTCGCGCGTGAGCTCACGAATCACAGCCTCCCGGAGATCGGCGACGCATTCGGCGGCCGCGACCACACGACAGTGATGCACGCCTGCGATCGCGTGAAGGACCTGCGCGAGATGGAGCGCCGCGCGAGCGAGGATTACCTCAATCTCTTGCGAATCCTGACCAGCTGATGTGGATAATGTGTGGGTCGCGGTGGCGCGTGTTTCGCTCCACAGCGCGTCCACAGGGGTAGCATAGGATCACCGCGATCGCGCCACCGGATTGTGCTTCGCGCAAGCCATTCTGGGCTGTCGCTTTTCCGGGTTTTTCCACGGAAAATGCGCGCCCCTACAGTCACTACAGTCATCAGACAAACAGATGATCCCTGCAAGATCCGAACGCCCCAACCCACCAGGTGCACCGATGAAATTCAGCGCCGAACGCGAAAGCCTGCTCGCGGCACTCCAGTCCGTCATCGGCGTCGTCGAGCGCCGGCAGACCATGCCGATCCTCGCCAACCTCCTGCTCTCCGCGGATCAGGGCAAGCTCTCGGTGACGGCGACGGACCTCGAGGTCGAACTCGTCGCCACGGCGACGATCAAGTCCGGCGTCGACGGCCGGCTCACGGTGCCTGGGCGGAAGCTCCTGGATATCTGCCGCTCGCTCCCTCCGGAAGTCACGCTGACCTTCACGCAGGATGGCGACAAGTTGACGGTGAAAGCCGGTCGAAGCCGCTTCGTCCTCGCCACCCTCCCCGCCTCGGACTTCCCGGTCATCGACGAGCTCGCACAGCAGCAGGGACTCAAGATCGCCCAGGCTGACCTGCGGCGGCTGCTGGACAAGACGCATTTCTCCATGGCGCAGCAGGACGTGCGCTATTACCTCAACGGCATGTTGCTGGAAACGGACGGGAAAATGCTACGAACGGTCGCGACTGACGGCCATCGTCTGGCATTGTGCGAGATGGATCTGCCCTCGAAAGAATCGGGCCAGCAGGTCATCGTTCCACGGAAAGGCGTCCTTGAGCTGCAGCGATTGCTCGGCACGGAGGGTGATGTCCAGATTACCATCGGAAGCAATCATATTCGCGCCCAGATCGGCGACGTTCGCTTCACATCGAAGCTGATTGACGGCAGATTCCCGGAATACGGGCGCGTCATCCCCAGCGCACCGGCAAAAGCGGTCGTCGCGGATCGGGAAACCCTGAGAGCGGCGCTCCAGCGCACGGCGATCCTGGCCAACGAAAAGTACCGCGGGATCCGGCTTGCGTTGAAGAAAAACTCGATGACCCTGCAGGCGCACAACCCGGAGCAGGAAGAAGCCGAGGAACAGGTCGAGGTGAACTACAAAGGCGACGAACTCGAAGTCGGCTTCAACGTGGGGTACCTGCTGGATGCGCTGTCCGCGGTGGACGGCAATGAGGTTGAAATCGGCGTCACGGATGGCAACTCGAGTTGCCTGGTACGAGCACCGGGTGCGACGAGCGCGCGCTACGTCGTGATGCCGATGCGCCTGTAATCCGGACGCCATGCCTCTCGGCTCCTTTCACGCCGAGCGGTTCCGCTGCCTGACCACGATCGAGCTCGACCTCGATCCCAAGGCCAACCTGTTCATCGGACCGAATGCCTCCGGCAAGACGAGTTTGCTGGAGGCGGCGTTTTTCCTGAGCCGGGGGCGATCGTTTCGCTCCCGGCGGCGCGAGGCGCTGATCGCGCACGGATCCGATTCATTTACGCTGGCCGCGCAAGCCATATCTGGGCCGACAGTCGTCCCGCTCGGCGTTCGAGCGAGCCGTTCCGACACGGAGTGGCGCATCAGCGGCGCGCCCGCCTCCGGCATCGCCGATCTTGCTGAAGTATTCCCGGCGCAGGTCATCGACCCCGAGGTACACAAGCTGCTCGAAGAAGGCCCAGCTCGCCGGAGAAGATATTTGGACTGGGGTGTGTTCCACGTGGAACACACCTTCCTCGGCAACTGGCGCCGGTACCACCAGGCACTGCGCCAGCGCAATGCCGCGCTGAAGGATGAAGCCGACGACGAAGCGCTGGCCGTCTGGGAAATTGAGCTAGCCGCCACAGGTGAGATGCTCGCCGGTGCCCGGGACGTGTATCTGGAGCGAATCGCCGCTCCCCTCGCCCGTATTGGCCAGTCGCTGCTGGGTCAGCCGATCGCTCTCGTACACCACCGCGGCTGGAATATCGAACAGCCCCTGCTGGACGCCTTGGGACGGGATCGCGCACGGGATCGGCGATATCGCGCGACGCAACTCGGACCGCACCGCAGCGACATCTCGGTCCAAGTCGGGGACCGGCCCGCTAAGGATCGCGTGTCTCGGGGTCAGCAGAAACTCGTCGCTGCGGCACTGATGCTGGCGCAGCTCGAAATTCAGGAGGCCGAAAGGCCGGGACGATCCGCCCTGCTTCTAGACGATCCAGCCGCTGAGCTGGATAGCGACAACCTTGCACGGCTCATGGCGCTGGTACGGGACGTGCCGGCCCAGCTCTGGGTGACCTCCCTCAAACCCGAGATTGAGGATTTCGTGCCGGCCGGGCGGGTGTTTCACGTGAAACAGGGGATGATAGCCGCACGATAGATGCATAATCGAAGATATTAGGAGATTTTAGACGCAAGATAACCGAATTTACGTTCCCGCACGCCTCGCCCCCAATCCCGTGCTCTTGCCCGAAGGTCCGATGGAAATTCCGGTGCCCACGGCGCCAGCATCGGGATCGCCTGCATGAACGCAGCGAACACAAATTCTGTCCAAGCCGGCGCACCGCTACACTGGCGCCGGTTTTTTCCCGCCCACCCAGGACGACGACCATGCGATCGACACGGCTGACGGCCCTGTGCCTGCTTCTTTTCATTTTTCAACTGACCGCATGCGATCGCGGCGACGAAGCGCCGGAAAGTGCGAATGCCAAGGCGACGAATCCATCGCTGGGCGCGCGTTGGCAGTATCCGCGCGAGCGCATCGTTGCCGATGGCAGCAAGGTCATCGTGTATGCGCCGCAGATCCGCACCTGGGACGAGTTCGAGCATTTCACCGCGCAGGTCGCGGTGGAGTTTCCCGACAAGGCTGCCGGTGCGCGCTATGCCGCGATCGACCTGTCGGGCGACACGGTGCTCGATCGTGCAACGCGCATCGTGAGCGTGCCGAAGCCGAAAGTGGAGCGCGTGACGTTCTCGGGTGGAACCGGTTCGGAGGAACTCGAGGAGCGCATCCGCAAGGGCATCGAAAGCGAGCCACTCGAAGTGCCGCTCGACGTGTTCCTCTACTACCTGGCCGACGGTGTTCTCGAATCTCCGCCGCCCGCGGGTTTCAACCAGGATCCGCCGCCGATCTACGTGGTCGAGTCACCGGCATTCCTGCTCTTCGTCGATGGCGAGCCGGTGCCGACGGCGATCGGCAACACCGGCCTCGAGCTGATCGGCAACGCGACCTTTCCGTTGTTCCGCGACACTAAGACAGGCACGTATTACCTGCTCTCCGGTGATCATCGCTATTCGGCGGCGAAGCTCGCGGGCCCGTGGGGCACGACGGAGGAGCTGCCACCCGCTTTCAGCAAAATTCCGACGACCGGCGAGCTCGCGACGCTGGCGAAGGTAGCCGCGGCGGCTCCAAAGCCGGGCCCGGCGCCGCTCGTGATCACGACCTTCAAGCCGTCGGAGATCGTCGTCATCGACGGGAAGCCGAAGGGTCGGGAAATCCCCGGAACCGGCGGGCTTGAATCCATCGTAAACACCGATAGCCCATTGTTCCGGCTGGACGGAACGTATTACCTCGTCATCGCCGGCCGCTGGTTCTCGACCAAGGACCTGCAGCGCGGCCCCTGGGCATTCACGATGCCGCTGCCGGACGCGTTCGCGCGGATTCCCGAGGGCGACGACGATGCGGACGTGCGCGCATCGGTGCCGGGTACGCTGGAAGCGCGGCGCGCGGTGCTGGAGATGCAGTTGCCGCAATCGAAGACGGTAAAGGCGGGTGCGGCGCCGGACGTGACGGTCGCATACGCCGGCGGCACGCCGAAGTTCGAGCACATCCCGCAGACGCAGGTCGCGCGCGCGGTGAACACGGGCAACGACATCATCCAGTACGGCGACAAGTACTACCTGTGCTACGAGGCCATGTGGTACGTCGCGGACAAGCCGACCGGCCCCTGGGCCGCGACGGCCGACGTGCCGGCGGCGGTGTACCAGATCCCGCCGAGCTCGCCGGCGTATCCGGTCACGCAGGTGATCGTGAACACCAACGAGGACGGCGACGTCGAGTCGGACTACGACGGCGCCTATGCGGCGAGCATGTTCGTCGCGTTCGGCATCGGGTATTACGGCAGCGGTTGGTATTACCCGCCGTATTACTACGGGGGTTACTACTACCCGTACTACGGCGGCGGCTCCTACGGCCACGGCAGCTGGTACAACCCGAACACCGGTGGCTACGGCTCACGCTCGGTGTACTACGGGCCATACGGCGGCTACACGTACAACCAGGGCTACAACCCGAAGACCGGACGTTCCAGCTATCTCGAGACCGCCTGGGACGGCGACGAATGGGCGAGTTCCGGCGGCACCTACAACCCGCGCACGGGCATCTCGTCGGAGACCGACCGCCATTACGGCGAGGACTCCAACATGATGAAGATGGACCGCACCATCGAGGGACCGGGCGGCCGCGAGATGGATGTCAAGAAGAGGACCGATTTCGACACCGGCACGCGCACGACGGAGCGCACGACGAGCGCGGGCGGCAAGTCGGACGTGACGCGCCAGCGACAGGCGGGCGGTGGCTTCACGACGGAAGGCACGGTGAAGGCCGCTGACGGCCGCACCGCAACGATTTCCGGGGAGCACGAAGGCGGCAAGGGCACGACGACGATCAAGGGATCGGAAGGCGGCAGCGCGACGATCGACCGCGAGCGCAACAAGGACGGCAGCGTTTCCCGCGAAGGGAGCTTCTCGAAGGACGGCCAGACGATCGACACCGAAACGCGCCGGGACGGCCGCGAGAGCATCACCAAGGCCGAGGGCAGCGGCGGCGGACAGGCCATCTCGAAGTCGGATGGGCTCGGGGACCGCACGACGATCGCGCAGAGCGGGAGCGGCGACATCTACGCCGGCCACGACGGCAACGTGTATCGAAAGACCGAGGATGGCTGGCAGCAGCATGGCGACGGCGGCTGGAGCGACGTTGACGTGCCGGAGCGCCCGGGCGACGGTTCGGGCCTCGGCGACGGCTCCGGACTCGGCGACGGCGAGCGCGCAGCCGGGGCGGGTGATGGCAGCTTCTCCCGCGAGCAGTTCGACGCGAGCTCGCGCGACGCGGCGCGCGACCGTGCCGGCGACCAGATGGCCGGCGCCGGCGAGCAGCGCTACGGCGGCAGCGGCAGCCTCGAGAACCGCAGCGCGGCGGGCGACCGCGGCGGCTTGAGCTCGACGGGAACCGGTTCCCGGCCGCAGCAGTCGAACTACAGCTACGACCAGCTGAACCGCGATGCGGCGGCACGGCGTGGTGGCTACGACAATTACCAGCGGCGCGCGACGTCGTCGTCGCGCTCGATGAACCGTGGCGGCGGCGGCTTCAGGCCGCGGCGCCGATAGCGAAGAAGAAGGGGATCGACATGAAGAGTTTCGACGCAATGACCCGCGGCTTCGCTGCCGCGCTCTGCCTCGTGGCCTCGATGGCCGTCGCGCAGGACTCCAGCAACTGGGATGGACTCGTGGAGGTCAAGGGCAAGCGGCTCGACGCCGTGTTCCTGCTGCCGGGCGCCGACTTCCGCGCGTACAAGAAAATCATGATGGACCCGGTCGAGGTCGCGTTCGTGAAGGACTGGGCGCGCGACTACAACCGCGATGCGGCGACGCTCTCGCAGCGCCTCGACCAGGAGGACGTCGATCGCATCGCGCAGGGCGCGCGCGACGCCTTCACCGAGGTCTTCACCGAGGAATACAAGAAGGCGGGCCTCGAGTTCGTGACCGAGCCTGGTCCGGATGTCCTGCGCCTGCGGCCGGGCGTCGTGGATCTCTACGTGACGGCACCCGACAACATGACGAGCGGCCGCTCGCGCACGTACACGATGGAGTCCGGACACGCGACGCTGTTCCTCGAAGCGCGTGACTCGACCACCGGTGCATTGCTCGGACGCGGGCTCGACAAGCGCGCGACGCGGGACACCGGGCGCGTGCAGATCTCGAACCGGGTGACGAACCTCTCCGACTTCAAGGCGCTCTTCCGCCAATGGGCCGACATCAGCATCAAGGGATTCAACGAGTTGCGCGAGCTGTCGCCGGTCCCGGAAGACCTGAAGCCCGGCCAGAAACTGAACTGACGAGGTAAGCATCCATGATTCGATTCGATCGCAGGCTGGCGATCGCGGCTGCGTCTGCGCTCGCGCTGTCGCTCGCGGCGGGCAGCGCGCGAGCGGACAGCTCAGGCCTCGAATGGCTCGGCATCGCCTACCTCTGGGCCGCGGACATCGAGGTCGATGCGCGCGACCGCCAGCTCGACATCGCCTTCAGCGACACCGTGGAAAACCTGGAAACGGGCTTCCAGGGTCACGTGGAAGCG
Source organism: Steroidobacteraceae bacterium (assembly GCA_035281265.1). GTDB lineage: Bacteria > Pseudomonadota > Gammaproteobacteria > Steroidobacterales > Steroidobacteraceae > SCUD01. The sequence goes on along the minus strand of DATEEF010000025.1, from coordinate 6,910 downwards.
CAGGCGGAGGATTTCGGCGGATTCGTCGACGTCTCGTTCATGGCGGTCGGCACGAACGAAGTCCAGCAGGGCATCCGCGTGAATACGGACGTGGACATGACCGCCATGGACCTGGCGTTCGTCTGGAGCCCGGCCGAGGAGGCGTTCACCGGCGTCGAGGTGTACGGTGGCCTGCGCTACGTCCAGACGGACTTCGACCTCGTCATCGATCCGGAGCCGCCGGGCCCGCCGGTGCTGCAGACCGGCGTGGACAAGGGCTACTACGACTTCCTGCTCGGCGCGCGCTACGCGGCGCCGATCAACGAACACTGGCGCCTCGTGTTCAACGCGGACCTGTCCGAGGGCGATACCGAGGGCACCTGGAGCGTCGGCGGATTCGGCGTCTACCGCACCGGCCAGCATCGTTTTTACGCCGGCTACCGGCACGTGGAAATGGACCTCCCGGGGGCTGCCGGCGAGACCGTGAAGGAGACCTATTCGGGACCCGCGATCGCCTACGGATTCGCTTTCTGAGGTAAGCCCGCAAACAACTGAAAAACAAGCAAAAAGCCGGTTTTCTCTGGTACAATTTCCGGCTTATGCAAGACGGCTCCGGGGCCCCCCCGAAAGACACCTACGATTCCACCAAAATCAAGGTGTTGAAGGGCCTCGAAGCGGTCCGCAAGCGGCCCGGCATGTACATCGGCGACACCGATGACGGAACGGGCCTCCACCACATGGTTTTCGAGGTCGTCGACAACTCGATCGACGAGGCTCTTGCCGGTCACTGCGACCGCATCGTCGTGACCATCCACGCGGATGAGTCCGTCACCGTCACGGACAACGGCCGCGGCATCCCGACCGACATCCACAGGGAAGAGAACCGCTCGGCGGCCGAGGTCATCATGACCGTGCTGCACGCGGGCGGTAAGTTCGACGACAACTCGTACAAGGTCTCGGGCGGCCTGCACGGGGTCGGCGTCTCGGTGGTCAACGCCCTGTCGGGCACGCTGACGCTCACGATCGCGCGCGAGGGCAAGCTCCACCGCCAGCAGTACAAGATGGGCGAGCCCCAGGGGCCGCTCACCGTCGTCGGCACGACCACGGAGCGGGGCACGACAATCCGCTTCAAGCCCAGCAACACGATCTTCACGAACACGACCTTCTCGTACGACTGGCTGGCCAAACGCCTCCGGGAACTGTCGTTCCTGAACTCGGGCGTGCGCATCGACCTCGTCGACGAGCGCGAGGACAAGAGCGACACCTTCCAGCACGAAGGTGGGGTGTCGGCGTTCGTGCAGTACCTGAACCGCAGCCGCACGGCCATCCACCCGAACATCTTCTACTTCCAGAGCCAGGAAGGGCCGGTCTCCGTCGAGGTGGCGGCGCAGTGGAACGACTCCTACCAGGAGTCCATGTACTGCTACACGAACAACATCCCGCAGAAGGACGGCGGCACGCACCTCGCCGGCTTTCGCGCGGCGCTGACCCGCAAGATCAACGAGTTCATCGAGAAGGAAGGCCTCGCCAGGCGCGAGAACGTCTCCCTGACCGGCGACGATGCGCGCGAGGGCATGACGGCCATCCTGTCCATCAAGATGCCGGACCCGAAGTTCTCCTCCCAGACCAAGGACAAGCTGGTCTCGTCCGAGGTGAAGGGCGTCGTCGAGTCCGCGGTCGCGCAGAAGCTCGGCGAATTCCTGCTCGAGCGCCCGGCGGACGCCAAGGGCATCTGCCTGAAGATCATCGACGCCGCCCGGGCGCGCGAGGCGGCGCGCAAGGCGCGCGAGATGACGCGCCGCAAGGGCGCCCTGGACTCCTCGGGACTGCCCGGCAAGCTCGCGGACTGCCAGGAAAAGGACCCCGGCAAGTCCGAGATCTTCCTGGTCGAGGGGGAATCCGCCGGCGGCTCCGCCAAGCAGGGCCGCGACCGGCGCACCCAGGCCGTGCTGCCGCTCAAGGGCAAGATCCTGAACGTCGAGAAGGCGCGCTTCGACAAGATGCTGTCGTCGCAGGAAGTGGTGACGCTGATCAGCGCGCTCGGCACCGGCATCGGCAAGGACGACTTCGACATCAACAACCTGCGGTATCACCGCATCGTGCTCATGTGCGATGCGGACGTCGACGGCAGCCATATCCGGACGCTGCTGCTGACCTTTTTCTACCGGCAGATGCCCGAGCTGATCGAGCGCGGGCACGTGTACATCGCCCAGCCGCCGCTCTACAAGATCAAGCGCGGCAAGCAGGAGATCTATGTCAAGGACGAGGCCGAGCTGGACCAGCTCCTGCTGACGGGCGCGCTCGACAACGCCGCGCTGCACGTGAGCCCGGAGGCGCCGCCGCTTTCGGGCTCGGCGCTCGAGATGCTGGCCCGCCAGTACATGGAAGTGAAGGCGATCATCGGCCGCTGGGCACGCCGCTACGACCGCCGACTGCTCGAGCAGCTGCTCGCCATGCGCCCGGTCGGGGAGCAGCAGTTCGCGGACCCGGCCTGGCTCGAGGGCTGGGTGACCGAGCTGGAAGCCCGGCTCAACGCCGAGGGCAGCCTCGTGCACAGCTACAAGCTCGAGGTGCGCCGCAACGAGGCGGGCGAGCCGGAGCGTGTGGACGTGTCGCGCACCGAGCATGGCGTCACGACCGTCAAGCACCTGCAGCCGGAGTTCTTCGAGTCGGCCGAGTACGGCCGCATTGCCGAACTCGGCACGACGCTCACTGACTTCATCGGTCCCGGCGCCTTCGTGACCCGCGGCAGCGAGCGCCAGGACATCGCGAATTTCCCCGATGCGGTCACCTGGCTCCTCGAGCAGGCGCGCAAGGGCCAGGCCATCCAGCGCTACAAGGGCCTCGGCGAGATGAACCCCGGGCAGCTCTGGGACACGACGATCAATCCCGAGGTCCGGCGCCTGCTGCAGGTGCGCATCGAGGATGCCGTCGCCGCCGACGACATCTTCACGACCCTGATGGGCGACGCCGTCGAGCCGCGGCGCGAGTTCATCGAGAAGAACGCGCTCGCGGTCGCCAATCTCGACGTTTAGCCGGCACGCAGCTCGCGCATCGTCCCTTCGATCCAGGCCTGGACCTCCGCATTGAGCGTGCGGGGGTCCCGGCCGGCTGCTTCGACCGGCGGGCCGATCACGACCCGGATCCGGCCCGGCTTCTTCAGGAGGCCGCGCCGCGGCCAGTAGTCGCCGGCGTCGTGCGCGACGGGCACGAGCTTCACGCCGGCCTGCGAGGCGAGGAGCGCACCCGACATCCCGTACTTGCGTGTCTCGCCGGGCGCCATGCGCGTGCCTTCGGGGAAGATCAGCACCCAGATGCCTGCGGCGAGACGCTCGCGCCCGAGGTCGAGCACCTGGTTCACGGCGCGGTGGCCCGCGCCGCGATCGATCGCGATGCACTTGAGCAGCCAGGACGCCCAGCCGACGAGCGGTATCCAGAGTATCTCCCGCTTCAGCACCCAGGCCTGCGGCGGGAAGACGACCATCTGCGCCATCGTTTCCCAGGTGGACGTGTGCTTCCACATCGTGACGTGCGCGCCCTCGCGCGGGATTCGCTCCGCGCCGGTCACGGCGTAGTCGAGGCCGCAGAGCCGCTTCGCGAGCCCGAGGTTGAGTCGTGCCCAGGCGCGCGCGAAGCCGTAGAGCTTCGGGAACGGCAGCCAGCCGAACAGCACGATCACGAAGCCGAAGAGCAGCGAATCGAGGAAGAGCAGCGTCGTGTACAGCAGTGAAAGGAGCCACTGCACGGCCGGGAGCCTACGCCACGCGGGGATGTCTTGGGGCATCCGGCTGCCGCGCGTTTTCAGCCCGGCAGGCGGGACAGGTTGGCCATGTGCAGGAAGAGCCGCTGCAGCGCCGAGAGGAGCGCGAGCCGGTTCGCGCGCACGCGCACGTCGTCGGCCATCACGAGCACGCGATCGAAGAATGCATCGACCGCGCCGCGCAGCGAGGCGAGCCGCGTGAGCGCCTCCTCGTAGCGGCGCGCCGTGACGAGACGCTCGACGTCCTGGCGCAGCGACTCGATCTCCGCGGCGAGCTGGCGCTCCTCGGCGTCGGCGAGGAGGCCCGGATCGACGCGCGGGCTCGGCTGCTCGCCGGCCTTCCTCAGGATGTTGGCGATGCGCTTGTTGGCGGCCGTCAGGCCCGCCGCTTCCGGCAGCTTCAGGAAGGCGGCGAGGGCGCGCAGGCGCTGGTCGAAGTCGAGCGGCGAGGCGGGGCGCGTGTCGAGCACGGCGTCGAACATCTCGGTGCTGATGCCGCCGCCGGCCTCGAGGTACCAGGCGCGCAGGCGCTCCATCATGTAGTCGTAGATCTCATCGGCCAGTTTCTCGGCGGGCGGCTTGCCCCCGAGGCGGGCGATGTCGGCTGTCACCGAGCCGAGCGCGCTGCGGATCAGCTCGCGCAGGTCGAGGGCGATCCCGGTCTCTATCAGGATGCGCAGCACCCCGAGCGCAGCACGGCGCAGGCCAAACGGGTCCTTCGTCCCGGTGGGCTTCTGGCCGATGGCGAAGATGCCGACGAGCGTGTCGAGCTTGTCGGCGACCGCCAGCGCGAGGCCGGCCCCGGTGGCGGGCAGGACGTCGCCCGCGAAGCGCGGCAGGTACTGCTCGGCGAGGGCGTCCGCGACCTCGTCCGGCTCGCCGTCATGGCCGGCGTAGTAGCGGCCCATCACGCCCTGCAGCTCGGGAAACTCCCCGACCATGGCGCTCAGGAGGTCGCACTTCGACAGCTCGGCCGCGCGCTGGGCCTTGGCCGCATCCTGCCCGGCGATCCGCGCGATCTGGCCCGCGAGGGCGGTGATGCGGGCGGTCTTGTCGGCGAGCGAGCCGAGCTGCGCCTGGAAAGTGACGGTCGCGAGCGCCGCACGACGCGCATCGAGGCTCGACTTGCGGTCGGCGGCATAAAAGAAGGCGGCGTCCGCGAGACGCGGGCGCACGACCCGCTCGTTGCCGGCGCGCACTTCCGCGGGATCCTTGCTCTCGAGGTTGGCGACCGCGATGAAGCGGGGCATCAGCCTGCCGTCGCGGCCGCGCACGGGGAAATAGCGCTGGTGATCCTGGAGGGTGGCCACCAGCACCTCGGGCGGGAGCTCGAGGAACCGTTGCTCGAATCCGCCTGCCAGCGGCACGGGCCATTCGGTGAGCGCGGTCACCTCGTCGAGCACGTCCGCGTCGATGACCGCCTCGCCGCCCGCGGCCTCGGCCGCGGCGACCGCGCCCGCGCGGATCTGCTCCCGGCGCCTCTCGAAGTCGGCACGCACATGGCCCTTCTCGAGGGCCGCGAGATAGCCGCCGGGCGAGCGCAGCGCGATCGGCTTCTTCGCATGGAAGCGATGGCCGCGCGTCATCCGGCCGGCCGCGATGCCGAGCACCTCGCCGTCCACGACCTGGTCGCCAAGCAGCATCACGACCCAGTGCACTGGACGGACGAACTGCGCGTTGCCGGATCCCCAGCGCATGCGCCGCGCAATGGGAAGCGCATCGAGCGCAGCCTGCACGATGCCCGGCAGCAGTTTCGCTGCCGGCTCGCCCGCGCGCGTCGTGCGGCAGAAGAGGAACTCGCCCTTGCTGTCGTTGATCCGCGTGAGCCCTTCGACCTTGACCCCGCACGACTCCGCGAAGGCGGTCGCGGCCCGGGTCGGCTTGCCGGAGGCGTCGAAGGCGGCGGACACGGGGGGGCCGCGGCGCTCGATGCGCTGCTCCGGCTGCCGGTCGAGCAGCTTCGCGACCTTCACGGCGAGGCGCCGCGGCGTGAAGTAGGCGCTTGCCGTCGCAAAGGAGAGCCCCGCCGACTGGAGCCCGGCCGCGACGCCGTCCCGGAAGGACTCGCCGAGCGCCCGGAGGCTCCTGGGCGGCATCTCTTCCGCGCCGATCTCGACCAGGAAGTCGTGGCGGTTCACTTGCGCGGCCTCTTCAGGCGCACGGTGGCATCCGTGTCCGTTTCCAGCGCCTCCAGGCGCGCGGTCGGATCGCTGTCGGCCGCCCCCGCCGCCTTCTTCAGCATCGGGAATCCCATGGCCTCGCGGCTCGCGACGTAGGCGGTGGCGACCGCGCGGGCGAGGGCGCGCACGCGCAGGATGTAGCGCTGGCGCTCGGTGACGCTGATCGCCTTGCGGGCGTCGAGCAGGTTGAAGACGTGCGACGCCTTCAGCGTCTGCTCGTAGGCGGGCAGCGGCAGCGGCACCTCGAGCAGGGCCTTGCAGTTCGCCTCGCGCTGGTCGAACTCGGCCAAGAGCGAGGCCGTGTCGGCATGCTCGAAGTTGAACTTCGACTGCTCGACCTCGTTCTGGTGAAAGACATCGCCGTAAGTCACGCGGCCCTGCGGGCCGTCCGCCCAGAGCAGGTCATAGACGCTCTCCACGCCCTGCAGGTACATCGCGAGCCGCTCGAGGCCGTAGGTGATTTCGCCCATCACCGGCTTGCAGTCGAGTCCGCCGGCCTGCTGGAAGTAGGTGAACTGCGTGACTTCCATGCCGTTGAGCCAGACCTCCCAGCCGAGCCCCCAGGCGCCGAGCGTCGGCGATTCCCAGTTGTCCTCGACGAGGCGCAGGTCGTGCACGAGCGGGTCGATTCCGAGTGCGGCGAGCGAGGCGAAGTAGCGCTCGATGATGTCGTCGGGCGAGGGCTTCATCACCACCTGGAACTGGTAGTAATGCTGGAGGCGGAACGGGTTGTCGCCGTACCGGCCGTCCGCAGGCCTCCGGCTCGGCTGCACGTACGCGGCATTCCAGGGCTCGGGGCCGAGCGCCCGCAGGAAGGTGGCGGTATGGAAAGTGCCCGCGCCGACTTCCATGTCGTAGGGCTGCAGCAGTACGCAGCCTTCCGCCGCCCAATGGCGTTGCAGCGTCTGGATCAGTTCCTGGAACGTCCGGGGCGCGGCTTTTTCGCTGGCTTTCGACATCGGCTCGCGTCGCGGCGGTGGCCGCCAGTATA
>DATEEF010000024.1:0-4640 GCA_035281265.1 Steroidobacteraceae bacterium | reverse complement strand
GAGTCCGAGCTGATCGAGCCGCAGGAGCAGGCGCTGCGCGGACTGCCGGGCCTGCAGCAGATCCAGTCGTTCGCGAACGCGGGCGGCGCCTTCATCAACCTCGAGTTCGCGATCGGCACCGACATGGGCCGCACGCTCATCGACGTGATCGCGCGCATGAACCAGCTCCCGCCGCTGCCGCGCGACGCCGACGCGCCACGCATCTCGCTCGGCGAGAACTTCGGCGGCGGCCCCAACGAGACGCTGTCCTGGTTCTTCGTGCAGCTGAAGCCGGGCACACCGGGCCCCATCGAGAACTACCGCCGCGAGATCGAGGACCTGTTCCGCTCGCGCGTCGAGTCCATCCCGGGCGTCGGCACGATCAACGTGAATGCGGGCGCGCCCGACGAGCTGCGCATCCAGTTCGACCCCTATCGCGCCGCGGAGCTCGGCATACCGATCCCGTCCATCGTCGGCGTCGCCGGCAGCGCGGACGACGTCTCCGGCGGCTTTGCCGAGCTGGGCCGGCGCCAGTACACGCTGCGCTTCGCCGGCCGCTATCGCCCGGACGACCTCGGCGAGCTCGTGCTCGACTGGCGCGACGGCCGGCCGGTGCGCCTCGCCGACGTCGCGACCATCTCCGTCGAGCGCGGCGACCGCAATTCGCTCGCCGTTCAGAACAACAACCCGGCCATCGGCATCCAGATCCTGAAGGAATCCGGCGCGGACGTGCTGGCGACGCTGAACGCCGTCAAGACGGAGATCGCGGCGCTGCGCGAGGGTCCGCTCGCGGAGCTGGGACTCGCCATCGAGCAGTCCTTCGACCCGTCGGTGTTCATCAACCAGGCGATCGGCCTCGTGACCGGCAACCTGGTCGCGGGCGTGATCCTCGCGATCGGCGTGCTGTGGCTGTTCCTGCGGCAGTTCCGTTCGACGCTGCTCGTCGGCATCGCGATCCCGGTCTCCGTGCTCACGACCGTGCTCGTGATGCTGGTCACTGGGCATACGCTGAACGTGATCTCGATCGCCGGCATCGCCTTCGCCGTCGGCATGACGCTCGACGCCGCTACCATCGTGCTCGAGAGCATCCTGCTGCGCCGCGAGCGCGGCGCAAGCCCGGCGCAGGCGGCGCTCGAGGGCGCGACCCGCGTCTGGCCCGCGCTCTTCGCCTCGACGCTGACGACCGTGATCGTGTTCATCCCCGTGATCTTCATGAAGAACACGGAGGGCCAGCTCTTCGCCGATCTCGCGCTCACGATCTCGGTCGCGATCGCCGTCTCGCTGGTGATCGCGATGACCGTGCTGCCGGCCGCCGCCGCGCGCTGGCTGAAGCCTACGGAGGCGACGCAGAAAGCCGCGGAGTGGCCGCGCCGCCTGGGAGAGCGAATGGCCGCGCTGACCGACAGCGCGCGGCAGCGCCAGGTGACGATCGGCCTCTGTCTCGTCGTGCCGGCCGTGCTGACCTGGCTCCTCCTGCCGCCGATCGACTACCTCCCGCCGGTGAAGCGCGACGCCATCGACGGGTTCTTCCAGTTCCCGCCGGGCATGAACGTGGACGCCATCGAGACCGAGGTCGTCCAGCCGATGGTGAAGCGCCTCGAGCCCTACATGGCCGGCGAGAAGGAGCCGCGGCTCAAGAACTACTACATCCTGATCTGGCCGAACGGCGGCGGCTCGATCGGCGTGCGCCCGCTCGATCCGTCGAAGATCGACGAGCTCGGCAAGATCGTCAACGAGGAGATCACCGCCGGGTTCCCGGACCTCAACGTCTTCGCGCAGCAGGGCAACCTGTTCGGCGGCTTCGGCGACGGCAAGAACATCGAGGTGCGGCTGCAGTCCTCCGACTTCGACGCGCTCCTCGAGAGCGCGCGCCGCGCGCAGGACGTGATCCGCGAGAAGATGCCCGACGCCCAGGTGCAGTCATTCCAGGACCTCGAGCTGTCTGAGCCGGAGCTGCGGCTCATTCCCGACGACCGGCGCATCAGCGAGTCCGGCTGGACGCGTGCGAACGTCGCAACCGTCGTGCGCGCGCTGGGCGACGGCATCTGGGTGGGCGAGCACTTCGACGGCGAGCGCCGCCTCGACATGATCCTGCGCGCCGAGGGCTGGGACAGCCCCGATGCGCTGGCGGCCGTCCCGGTCGCGACGCCGACGGGCGGCGTCGTGCCACTCGGCGAGCTGGTCGCCATCGAGCCGACGGTCGCCTCGACGGGCCTCCGGCGCGTGGACGGACGCCGCACCATCGGCATCAACGTCGTCGCCCCGCCCGGCACGTCGTTGCAGCAGGCGATGCAGAAGCTGGAGAGCGAAGTCGACCCGCTGCTTCGGCCGCTGCTGCCGCCGGACGGCGGCATCCGCTACGCGGGCGACGCGGGCAGCCTCGAGACCGCGCTCGCGGACATGCGCGTCAACATCTCGCTCGCGCTCCTCGTGCTGTTCCTTCTGATGGCGGCGCTGTTCCGCTCCGCGAAGGACAGCCTGCTCGTCATGCTGACTGTGCCGCTCGCGAGCCTCGGCGGCGTGCTCGGCATCCGGTTCCTGAACCTGTTCACGCCGCAGACACTCGACATGCTGACGATGGTCGGCTTCATCATCCTGCTCGGCGCCGCGGTGAACAACGCGATCCTGCTCGTCGAGAGCACGCGCTCGGCCGAGCGGGCCGGCATGGACCGCCGCAGCGCCGTGCGCCACGCGCTCGAGGAGCGCACGCGCCCGATCTTCGCCACCTCGCTCGGCCAGCTGGCCGGGCTCCTGCCGATGATCATCGTGCCCGGCCCGGGCGCCGCGCTCTATCGCGGGCTCGGCACCGTGATCGCGGGCGGCATGCTGTTCAATACCGTGTTCATGCTCGTGCTCCTGCCGGCGCTATTGCGCCTCGGCGAGCCCGCGGCGGAAGTGTCCGCCGCGCGGCCGGCAGGGCGCGCGCTCGAGGAAGGTGCCGGATGAAGACGAAGAATCGCTCCTTTGCATGGTGCGTGATGGCGGCCGCGCTGGCCGTTCCCTCCCTGACGGCCGGCGCGGCCTGGGCGCAGGACGCGGGCCAGCCGCCGGCGCCCGTGACGGTCGCGCCCGTCGTGAAGGGGTCGACCGCGACGACCGTGTCGGCTACGGGCACGGTCGTCTCGCGGAACGACGCCCGCCTTGCCGCGGAAGTGGCGGGCCGGCTCGACTGGGTCGCGGAGCCGGGCGCGAAGGTCGCGAAAGGCGCGCCGCTCGCGCGCGTGGATGCGCGCGCGCTCGAGCTGCAGCTCAAGGAGAACGACGCGCAGATCTCGCGGCTCGGCGCGAACGCGGACCTCCTCGACACGCAGCTCGCCCGCCTCAACGCGCTCCCCGACGGCATCGCCTCGAAGAGCCAGATCGATGAAGCCTCCGCGCGGCTTGCGATGGCGCGGCATGAGCTCGACCAGGCGCGCGCGACGCGCGAGAGCACGGCCCACTCGATCGCGCGTGCGACGATCCGCGCGCCGTTCTCCGGTCACGTCGCGGAGCGGATCCGCCAGCTCGGCGAGTTCGTCGCCGCGGGCACGGAGGTGCTGCGCCTGACCGACACCGAGAACGTCGAGGTCGTGGCGCGCGCGCCTGTCGCCGAGGCGGGGCACCTGGCCGTCGGCCAGGGGGTCACCGTGCACGGCACCGCCCAGGACAAGCCGAGCAAGATCCGCGCGATCGTGCCGGTGGGCGATGAGCGCTCGCGCATGATCGAGGTACGCATCGCCATGTCGGGCACGGGCTGGCCGATCGGCTCGGCCGTGCGGGTCGACCTGCCGGCGGCACGCCAGTCCGCCGGGCTCCTCGTCCCGCGCGACGCCGTCATCGTGCGCGCGGACGGCGCGCACGTATATCGCGTCGGCAAGGGCAGCGTCGCCGAGCGCGTCGCAGTGCGCGTCGGCAGCGGCGACAAGGAACGCGTGGAAGTCACCGGCCCGCTCGCCGCGGGCGACCGCGTGATCGTGCGCGGCGGCGAGCGCCTGCGGCCGGGCCAGCCGGTCAGGGTCGCAGGCAGCATCGGCAGCAAGTCGGCGGCGGCGGTCGCCGCGCCCAAAGGCTAAAAGGGGACAGACCCCTTTTTCACGATCGCGGGTGCCGGCGAATTGCCGGCCAGAAAAAGGGGTCTGTCCCCTTTTAGTCAGTCGTCGTCGATCAGGTCGACGCGGGTTTCGGAGGCGGCTTCGCCGCCCTCGCCGCGACCGAGCAGCACGCGGAAGTTCTTCGGCGGCTCGCGCACGGAGTCGTTCGTGAGCGGCACGTAGATCGTGCGGCTCGCCTCGCCCGGCTCAAAGCGCTCGATGCGCGCGCCGAGGTCGGCGTAGTCGGCATCCGCCCGGGCGGTGCCCTGCGCCGTCCACCACGACACGGACGCGCTCCCCGACAGGTCGCCTGAGCGCCGGATCGTGATGCGCGCGGCGACGTCGCCCTCGCGCACCGTCACCACGCCCTGCTGGAACTGGAAACGCGCCGGGCCCGCCGCGACGGCCGGTGCCGGCGCGGGCGCTGGCTCGGGCGCAGCCTCAACCGGCGCTTCGCGGACCGGTGCCGGCTCACGCTCGACGACGGGAGGCGGTGTCGGCCGCGTCTGCGCCGGGGCGGGTTCCCGCCGAGGCGTCGGAGCGGCCTCACGCCGCGGTGCCGCGGAGGCCTGGCGTTCCGGCGTCACGGGC
>DATEEF010000023.1:0-9846 GCA_035281265.1 Steroidobacteraceae bacterium | reverse complement strand
CTGGACTTCGCGGATCCCCTGCCCGATCGCGATCTTCCCGCCGATGGCGGACTGCAGCCATTGCGCGGCGCTCAGGTGGTCCGCGTGCGCGTGCGTCTCGAGGATCCACTCGTTCGCGAGGCCCTCGCCGCGGACGAAGTCCGCGATCGCGCCTGCGCTCTTCGCGCTGCTGTGTCCCGACTTCGGATCGAAGTCGAGCACGGGGTCCACGATCGCGCAGCGTCGCGATCCGGGATCCGCGACGACGTAGCTCCAGGTGCCGGTGGACTCGTGGCGGAACGGCCGTACGTCCGGGCGCATGCGTCAGCCTTTCTTCGCCGCCACCCAGCGATCGACCTCGGCCTCGAGGACGGTGAGTGGCACGCTGCCCGTGCGCAGGACGAGGTCGTGGAACTCGCGCCGGTCGAACTTCGCGCCCAGCGCCGACGCAGCGCGTTCGCGCAGCTCGACGATCTTCAGCATGCCGATCATGTAGGCCGTCGCCTGGCCGGGCATCAGGATGTAGCGCTCGGTCGCGCGGATCGCGGCATCCTCGCCCGTCGGGCTGTTCTCGACGTGATAGCGGATCGTCTGCTCGCGCGTCCAGCGCTTCGCATGCAGCCCCGTGTCCACGACGAGGCGGACCGCGCGATGCAGCTCCAGGGCAAGGCGCCCGAACTCCGACCAGGGATCGGCGTAGAAGCCCATCTCCTTGCCGAGCCGCTCGCTGTACAGGCCCCAGCCCTCGCCGTAGGCCGTGAATCCCCCGCTCCTGCGGAACCGCGGCAGGGATTTCTCCTCGAGGGCGACCGCGTTCTGCATGTGATGGCCCGGAATCGCCTCGTGATACACGAGCGCCTCCAGCTCGTACTTCGGCATCTCCTTCATCTGGTAGAGGTTGCCGTAGAAGATGCCGGGACGCGTGCCGTCGAGCGACGGGCGCTGGTAGAACGCCTTGCCCGCCGACTTCTCACGGAACGGCTCGACGGCTTTCACGACGACCTCGGCCTTGGGCAGCGTCACGAAAAGCTCGGGCAGCCTGGCGCGCATGCCGGCGATAAACTTCCCGGCATCGGCGATCCAGGCGGCGCGTCCCTGCTCTGAATCCGGGTAGTAGAACTGCTCGTCCGTCCGCATGAAGTCGAAGAAGGCGTTCAGGTCGCCCTTGAACCCGACCTGCTTCATCACGCCGCGCATCGCCTCGTGGATGCGCGCCACCTCGCGCAACCCGATGTCATGGATCTGGCTCGCGGTGAGGTCGGTCGTGGTGTAGTTCTTGAGCAGGTAATCGTAGTACGCGGCGCCGTCCGGCAGTTTCCAGACGCCGTCGTCCGTCGTCGCGGTCTTTTCCGCCTCCTGTGCCCAGGTGATGACGTCCTCATAGGCCGGCTTCACCGACTGCATGAGCGCGCGCTCGGCATCGGCGACGAGTGCGTCGCGCCGCGCGACGTCGATCTCGAGCTTGCCCACCTTGCCACGGAAATCCGCGAGCAGCGGGCTGTCGTCGGGACCCGCGTCGAAGGGACGGCCCTTGATGATGTTGCCGGCATCCTCGATGACGTAGGCATAGACGAACTTCGGCGGCGCGATGCCCTCCTTCGCGGCGGCGCGCGCACGCAGCAGCTGCTGCGCGAACAGGCGCTCGATGCCCTCGAGCCGCCGCACGTAGGCGATCGCGTCTTCCTCGGACTCGATGCGGTGCGTGTTGATCAGGAAAGCCGGCGTCGACGCCTGCGCCCCGTTCTTGTCGAACAGGTACCCGTGATTGCGCCAGCGATGGCGCGCGATCCGGCGCTCCTCGTTCTCCTCGAATACCTGCCAGGAGAGCCGCGTCGCTTCGTCGAGCGCGGAGCGGTCGATCTTGCGAAGCGCGAGCAGCTGCTTCTCGGCCAGCGCCAGCCGGGCGGCATCGCCCTGTTCGGAGGCGTCCGGCCAGCGGTCGTAACCAGTCTTCAGGCCGAGCGACGTGGCCGTCGTCGGCTCGAGCTCGAGGCGCTCGTCGAGCGACTGCTCGAAGAAGGCATTCGCCGCGGCATTGGGGTCGGCAGCGGCGGTTTCGGCAACGGCTGGGGACCCTGCGGCAAGGGCTGCGCCCGCCGCCAGAATGGCGCGAATCCAGGAACTTGCGACGTTCATGGCCGGGCAAAGTAGCACGGAACACTGCTGCGTATAATCGCGCCGTGGCGGACTACGAAAAGCTGGGCGCGTTCTACCTGGGCCGCGGTTACGACGCGGCGAAGGATGCGCTGGCCGACGAGCCGCTGATGTACGACTCGCGGGACCTCACGACACATGCTGTCTGCGTCGGCATGACCGGCAGCGGCAAGACGGGCCTGTGCATCTCGCTGCTCGAGGAAGCGGCGCTCGACGGCATCCCCGCGCTCGTCATCGACCCGAAGGGCGATATTTCGAACCTGATGCTGGCCTTCCCCGGCCTTTCGCCGGCGGAGTTCGAGCCCTGGATCGATCCCGCGGAGGCCGCGCGCAAGGGCATGACCGCCGATGCGCTCGCCGCGAAGACCGCCGAGACCTGGAGGAACGGGCTCGCCGAATGGGGCGAGGACGGCGACCGCATCCGGCGGTTCCGCGAGGCCGCGGACGTCGCGATCTACACGCCGGGCAGCCACGCGGGCCTGCCGCTCTCGATCCTGCGTTCGTTCGCGCCGCCGCCCGAGGGCAGCGACGCCGGCGCGACGCGCGAGCGCATCTCGGCGGCCGTCTCGGGCCTGCTCGGGCTCGTCGGGATCGCCGCGGATCCGCTCAAGAGCCGCGAGCACATCCTTCTTTGCGCGATCGTGGACGCTGCCTGGAGCCGCGGACAGGCGCTCGACCTCGCCGGCCTGATCGGCGCCATCCAGAAGCCGCCCTTCGACAAGGTCGGCGTGTTCGACGTCGAGACGTTCTATCCGGCGAAGGAACGTCTCGAGCTCGCGATGGCGGTCAACAACCTGCTCGCCTCGCCGGGATTCGGCGTCTGGCTGGAAGGCGAGGCGCTCGACATCCAGCGCCTGCTGTTCACGCCCGAAGGCAAGCCGCGGATTTCCGTCATCTCGATCGCGCACCTTAACGACGCCGAGCGCATGTTCGTCGTGACGCTCGTGGCGAACGAGCTCGTCGCCTGGATGCGGCGCCAGCCCGGCACGGCGGCGCTGCGCGCCATCTTCTACATGGACGAGATATTCGGCTACTTCCCGCCGACCGCCATGCCGCCCTCGAAGCTGCCGATGCTCACGCTGATGAAGCAGGCGCGCGCCTTCGGCCTCGGAGTCGTGTTCGCGACGCAGAATCCGGTCGACCTCGACTACAAGGGACTGTCTAACGCGGGTACCTGGTTCATAGGCCGGCTGCAGACGGAGCGCGACCGCGACCGCGTCATCGACGGGCTGCTGTCGGCGCAGGCGGGTGCCGGCTTCGACCGCGGCGAGCTCGCGAAGCTGATGGGAGGCATCGCGCCGCGCGTGTTCCTGATGCGAAACGTCAACGACGATGCGCCCGTCCTTTTCCGCACGCGCTGGGCGCTGTGCTGGCTGCGCGGGCCGCTGACGCTGCCCGAGATCACTCGGCTGATGGCGCCGCGCAGGTCCGCGGAGTTTCCGAAGCACGCTGCGGCCCCCGCACCGTCCCCGAAGGCTGCGAGCCGCCCGGCCCTGCCCGCCGGTGTCGAGGAAGTCTTTCTCGCCGCGAAGCCGGGATCCGGGGCCATCGTCTACCGGCCGCGCATCGCGGCGGTCGCCGAGCTTCATTACGCGGACAAGCCGGCGGGCGTCGACAGCTGGACGCGCAGCGCCTGGGTCGCCCCGCTCGCCGACGGCAGCGGCGCACCGGACTGGTCCGAGGCGGCGACTCTGCCGAGCCTCGACAGCGTGACGGCGCAGGCGCCGCTCGACGGCGCCAGCTACGCGGAAGTTCCGGCCGCCGCGCTTGCGGCCAGGAGCTACGCCGACTGGTCCAGGGCGCTCGCCGCACACCTTTACCAGAATGGCGCCGCGGAGCTTTTCGCCGCCAGGGCCTTGAAGCTCACTTCCAACCCGGGCGAAAGCGAGGGCGACTTCCGGGCGCGCCTCGCGCAGGGCCTGCGCGAGCATCGCGATCGCGAAGTGGCGAAGCTGCGCGAGAAGCACGCGGCCAGGCTCAAGTCGCTCGAGGACCGGCTGAAGCGCGCCTCGGACCGGGTCGAGCGCGAGAAGTCGCAGTACAGCCAGCGCAAGCTCGACACGGCAATCTCGATCGGCACGTCCGTGCTCGGCGCCATCTTCGGCGGCCGCAGCGCCGCGACGACGCGCGCCGGCTCCGCAGCGCGCTCGGCTGGCCGCGTGTTCAGCGAGCGCGGCGACGTCGCGCGCGCGGGCGAGAGCCTGGAGTCGCTGACGGCGGAACGGGACGCGTTGCTGAAGCAGATCGAGCACGATGCCGGCGCGCTCACGGCCAGCCTCGACCCGGCAAGCATCGCTCTCGAACGGATCCGCCTCGCGCCGCGCAAGTCCGACATCGCGGTCGGCCGTATCGTCCTCGCCTGGGAGCCCTGGCGCGCGGGTCCCGACGGCTTTCCGCGCCCGGCGTCGACGCTGTGACGGCCTCGATCAACCGCGTGTTGCGCAGCGGCCTGGCGCTGGCCGCCCTCCTGGGCCTGCTGCAGGCCTGCGGCGCCCCCGCAGGCCCGCCGCTCGGCATCTATCGCGCCGTCGCGTCGACCGACGGCGGCGACCTGCCCTTCGGCCTCGAGCTCGTGCGCGAGGACGGCGGACTCGTCGCCTACCTGATCAACGGTGCGGAGCGCGTGCGCGCGACGAACGTCCGCCTCGACGGCAACCAGCTCTTCGTCCAGATGCCGGGCTACCAGAACCGCATCGAGGCGACGTACAAGGACGGCCGCTTCGAAGGCACGCTCTTCATCCTGCGTCCGCGCGGCGTCGTCCGCGAGCTGCGCCTCGTGGCGATGCCCGGCGAAACCTGGCGCTTCTTTCCGAAGCCCGACGCGGCGCCGCTCGACTTCTCAGGACGCTGGGCGCTCACGTTCCGCGACGCCGACGGCGGCGAGAGGCAGGCGATCGCGGAGTTCAAGCAGGACGGCCACGTCGTCACGGGCACGGTGCTGCGCCAGAGCGGCGACGACCGCTTTATCGCGGGCGAGGCGCGCGGCGACACGCTGTTCCTGTCGCGCTTCGACGGCGGCACCGCCTACCTCTACCTTGCCCGCCTCGGCAGCGACGGCGTGCTCGCGGGCGAGCAATTCACCGGCGGCGGTTCGCAGGAATCCTTCAGCGGCCGGCGCGACCCCTCCGCCAGGCTCGACAATGCCGCGGAGCGCACGGCGCTCAAGCCCGGCGTCGACCGGCTCGAGTTCAGCTTTCCCGATGTCGCGGGCAAGCTCCATCGCTACCCGGGCCCCGAGCATGCCGGCAAGGTCGTGCTGGTCACCGTGGGCGGAAGCTGGTGCCCGAATTGCCACGACGAGGCGCTGTTCCTGAAGGAGCTGCTTGCGAGCCGCGGTGCCCGCGGCCTCGAGGTGATCCAGCTCATGTTCGAGCGCACGACGGACTTCGCGGCCTCCGCGAAGGCGGCGCAGGATTTCGCGGACAAGTTCTCGATCGACTACCCGGTGCTCATCGCCGGCACGGTGACGGATGACGACGTGCTGCGGAAGCTCCCGCAGATTGCCGCGTTCAGGGCCTACCCGACGCTCTTCGTCATCGACCGCAAGGGCGTCGTGCGCGAGGTCCATACCGGCTTCGCGGGGCCGGCGGCGGGCCGCTACCACGAGGAACAGGCCCGCGAGATGACCGCGCTCATCGACCGGCTGCTCGACGAGCCTGCCTGAGCGTGCGCGCGGTCTTCCTCGACCACGGCACCGTCAGCAACGGCGACCTCGATAGCGGCCCGCTCGAGCGCGCGCTGCCCGGCATCGTGATCCACGCGCGGACTGCCCAGGAGGACGTGCCGGCCCGCATCGCGGGCTTCGAGGCCGTCCTCGCGAACAAGTCCCGGATCGACGGCGCGACGATCCGCGCCAACCCGCAGCTGAAGTTCATCGCGCTCACCGCGACCGGCACCGACAACGTCGACCTCGCTGCGGCACGCGCAGCCGGCGTCGCCGTCTGCAACCTGCGCGACTACTGCACCGCTTCCGTCTCGCAGCACGTGTTCGCGCTGTTGCTTGCGCTGACGCACAAGGTCGCCGATTACGATGCGCTGGTCGCGGAAGGCCGCTGGCAGGTCGCCGGGCAGTTCTCGGTGTTTCCGTATCCGATCCGCGAGCTGTGCGGGCGCGCGCTCGGCATCGTCGGCTATGGCACGCTCGGCAGGGCGGTGGCGGCTATCGCGCAGGCTTTCGGGATGCGCGTCGAGATCGCCAACCGTCCGGGCGGCGCGCCGCAGGATGGCCGGCGCGATATCGATGCGCTGCTGCCGGAGCTCGACGTGCTGACGCTCCACTGCCCGCTCACCGACGCGACACGCGGGCTCGTGAGCCGCGAGCGCCTCGCGCGCATGAAGCCGGACGCCGTGCTGATCAACACCGCACGTGGCGCGCTCGTCGACCCCGTTGCGCTCGCCGAAGCCCTGAAGGCCGGCCGCCTCGCCGGCGCCGGCATCGACGTCCTCGAGCGCGAGCCGCCGCCACCCGGCCACCCTCTCCTTGATCCGTCCATCCCGAATCTCATCGTGACGCCCCACGTCGCCTGGGCCGCGCGTGAAGCCCGCCAGCGCTGTCTCGACGAGCTCGCCCTCAACGTCCAGTCGTTTCTCACCGGCGGCCGTCGCAACCGAGTCGACTGACCAAGGCACTCTTGCGGGCTCGCCCGCGGGCCGGCCGGGTTTCCTTCGCTCGCGCGGCCGGAATGAACGCGCTCGCTCAGGACCCCAGCCGGCCCGGGCGCGAGCCCGTAACGGTCCCGATGTCTGGCGAGCGCGCGGCGGCGGCGGGCGGGTGGCGAGCGAGCGCGTAAGTTCCGGCGGCGCGAGCGAGCCAGCCCGGCCGACGCCAATCGCGCGCTCGCAAGACATAAGTTCAGTTATTGACATTGTGTCAACGCACGGGTAGGGTGCACGAGTGAGCTACGTCGCCGAGCGTCGCGAAGAGGAGAAAGAGCGCCGCCGCGCCGACATGGTCGACGCCGCCGAAGAGCTCTACGCGAAAGTCGGCTGGGACGCCGTCACCATGGACCAGGTAGCCCGCAGCGCGCGCCTCTCGCGCGCCCTCCTCTACGTTTACTTCCGCGACAAGAGCGACCTGCTGCACGCGATCACCGAGCGTGCGCTCGTGGAGCTGCGCGAGCGTTTCGTCGCGGCCGTCGCGGGCCACGCGAAGGGCATCGACCAGGTCCAGGCCATCGGCCGCGCATATGTCCTGTTTCAACAGGAAAAGCCGTACCGCTTCGACGCGTGCAGCCGATTTCACGCGCGCCAGGCCGAGGGCTACCCGGCCGAGGACGCCTGTGCCGCAGCGGGGGACGCGGTCATCGCAGTCATCGTGCAGGCGCTCCAGCAGGGGCAGGCCGACGGCACGATCCGCAAGGACATCGGCCACCCGGTCCAGGTGTGCGTGATGCTCTGGGCGTTCACGCATGGCCTCATCCAGATCGCGACCAACAAAACGGTCGAGATCGCGCGCCAGGGCGTCGATATCCCGCAGCTCATGGAAGGCTCGTTCGGCATGTTGCGCTACATGCTGGCCGCGAAGCCGGACCCATGATTTTTTGGCCCGCGAATTGACACATGTCTAATGCCAAGACTCCCGTCCGGTTCCGTGGCGTCACCGCCCTCCTCGCGGCGCTCACGCTCGCAGGCGCAGCGGCCGGGCAGGATGTGCCGGCGGTCGAGCGCGTCGCGCAGTCGCTCGTCGCCGAGGCGCTCGCCGCGAACCTCGAGCTCGACCAGGCCGAGTTGAACGTCGATGCGCGACTCGCGGTCCTCGACCAGGCGCGCGCCGAATACCTGCCGCAGATCGACCTGCAGCTGCGCTTCACGGACGCGAACGGCGGCCGCACGATCGAGGTCCCCGCGCTCGGCATCGACTTCCGCTTCCTGCGCGAGCGCGAGCAGGAATCCTTCGTCCGCCTCACGCAGCCGATCTACGACGCGCGGCTCGCGGCAGCGAAGCGCGGCGCGGGATATGCCTGGGACGCGTCGCGCCACGGGCTCGAGGCCTATCGCCTGCGCCTCGCGCGCGACGTGCGCCAGGCCTACTACCGCTGGCTCACCGCACGCGAGTCCATCGGCGTGCTCGAGGCGACGGCCGGCCTCGCCAGGGAGAACGAGCGGGTCAACGACAGCCTTTACCGCAACGGCAAGGTCACCAAGGACCTGCGCCTGTCCGCCGAGGCCGAGCACCTCGAGATCACGCAGCAGCTCCTGCGCGCGCGTGCGGCCGAGGACCTGGCGCGCCGCTACCTCAACCTGCTCTGCAACGCGCCGCTCGACCGCGAGCCCGAGGCGCCGGCCGTGACCGACTCGGACCTCCCGCGCATGGCGCACCGCATCCCGACGACGCGCGGCGTCGCGCTCGAGCAGCGCGCCGTCGACCGGCGCGCGGAGCTGCGCGAGCTCGATTCCGGCATCGCGGCATCCGGCGAGGCCGAGAGCGCGGCCCGCGCCGCCTTCAAGCCGCAGCTCGCCTTCGCCGTCGATGCGGGCACGCAGGGCGAGGAATGGGACTACAGCGTCGAGGACTCCTATGTCCTCGCCTCCGTCATCCTGCGCTTCAACCTGTTCAACGGCGGCGGCGACCGCGCCGCCATCCGCGAGGCGCGTGCCCGCACCGCCGGGCTGACCGCGGGCCGCCAGCTCGCCGAGCAGCAGATCCGCATCGAAGTGCAGGAGGCGATCACGGATCTCGAAGTCGCGGAGGCTTCGCTCGAGACCGCCTCGCGTCGCATCGAGGCCGCGGATGCCGCCTACACGATCATCGCGAAGAAGCGCGACCTCGGGCAGGTCTCCTCGGCGGAATACCTCGATGCGCAGCGCGCGCTGACGCAGGCCCGGCTGAACGGCAACGTCACGCGGTTCCAGGCGCTCGGGGCGCTGGCGCAGGTCGAATACGCGATCGGAGGCATGGAGCAGCCATGAACCAGGTGAAACTCGCAGGGGCATTCCTCGTGGCGCTCGCGATCGCCGCCTGCGGCAATGGCAAGCCGGCCGAATCAGTCGCGGCGGCGGCGCCCGTGCGCGCCGCACGCGTCGAGCAGGCGCCGGCCACGGAGGCGCTGCGGGCCGTCGGCGTGCTCGCGCCCGCCGACGAGGTCCGCCTCGCGTTCACGACCGGCGGCGTCATCCGCCGGATCGACGTCGAGCAGGGCGCCGTCGTGAAGGAAGGCCAGCTCCTCGCGACGCTCGCGGACGACGAGGTCGCCGCCACCCTCATGCAGGCCCGTGCCGTCGCCGAGCAGGCCGCGCGCGACCTCGAGCGCGGCAAGGCCCTGCTCGCCGACGAAGTCGCGACCCGCGAGCAGGTCGAAGGCCTCGCGACCGCGAATGCCGTCGCCCAGGCGCAGCTGCGCTCCGCCCTCTTCAACGCCCGCCACGCGCGCATCGAGGCGCCGGCCGACGGCGTCGTGCTGCGAAGGCTCGCCGAGCCCGACGAGCCGGTCGCGGCGGGCCAGCCCGTCCTCGTCGTCGGCAACACATCTGGAGGCTGGATCGTGCGCGCCGCGCTGTCCGACCGCGCCATCGTGCGCGTGCGCGCGGGCGACGCCGCTGAAGTGACCCTCGATGCCTATCCGGGCCGGCGTTTCGCCGCCGTCGTCACCGAAGTCGCGGCCGCGGCCGATCCCGCGACCGGCACCTACGAGCTGAAGGCGTCCGTGGATCCGGGCGATGCGCGGTTCCACCTACGAGCTGAAGGCGTCCGTGGATCCGGGCGATGCGCGGTTC
>DATEEF010000022.1:0-11105 GCA_035281265.1 Steroidobacteraceae bacterium | reverse complement strand
CGTTCACCTGCGGCGGGTCCTCGGTGAATGCGGGCGGACTCTTCACGGACTTCGTCAATTACTACTTCACCGCCGACACGCCGGACGCCTTTCGCGATTACACGACGGCAGACGAGTACAACTACGGGCCGCTGAACCACTACCAGCGCCCGGAGCGCCGCTACAGCCTCGGCGCGATGGGCCATTACGAGTTCGGCGAGCACGCCGACGTGTACACCCAGCTGATGTTCAACGACTACGAGTCGGTGGCGCAGATCGCGCCGAGCGGAAACTTCTTCTCCACCGGCAGCATCCGCTGCGACCACCCGTTCCTGCCGGTCGACAACCTGGACGACATCGGCTGCGATGCCGCGGCGATCGCGAACGGCGACCCGGTCACGATGTACATCGGCCGGCGCAACGTGGAGGGCGGCGGCCGCCAGCAGACCTTCGCCAACAACTCGTTTCGTGCGCTGGCTGGCGTGCGCGGCGCGATCAACGACGGCTGGGGCTACGACGTCTCGGCGCAGTACTCCAGCGTCTCGGTGAACACCGGCACCAAGAACTACTTCGTCGTGAACCGGCTGCAGCGCGCGCTCGACGTGGCCGTCGTCGACGGAGTTCCGACCTGCCGCTCGGTGATCGACCAGACGGATCCCCTCTGCGTGCCCTGGAATCCGTTCCAGCCGGGTGGCGTCGACCAGGCCCAGATCGACTACCTTCAGGCGGACGGCCTGCAGATCGGCCGTATCAGCCAGGAGATCTACAACGCCGTGGTGAACGGCGATCTCGGCGTCTACGGCATCAGGTCGCCGCTCGCAGCCGACGGCATCCAGCTCGTGCTCGGCACCGAATGGCGCCGGGACTCGCTGGAAAACTCGGTGGATTCCCTGCAGCAGGGCAACCAGCTCTCGGGCGGCGGCGGTGCGGTGCTGCCGGTCTCGGGCGCGACGCAGGTGGGCGAGCTCTTCCTGGAAGCGCGCGTTCCCATCGCCCAGGACCGCGCCGGCATGGAGAGCCTCTCGTTCGACACCGCGTACCGCTACTCGGACTACGGCGACGGCGTGCAGACCGACACGTACAAGTTCGGCCTCGAGTGGGCGCCGGTGCAGGACCTGCGCCTGCGCGCCAGCTACCAGCGTGCGGTGCGCGCGGCCAACATCGTCGAGCTGTTCACGGCGCAGGGCCTGAACCTCTTCGACGCGCCGGGCGATCCCTGCGGCGCGGCTGCGCGCGACCCGAACGCGAGCGATGCGGAGTGCATCGCGACCGGCGTCCCGGCAGGCCTCGTCGGCTCCCCGTCGCTCGACAGCCCGGCGAACCAGTACTACTTCCAGCAGAGCGGCAACGCGGACCTGATTCCCGAGACGTCGGACACGTACTCGTACGGCCTCGTGTTCCAGCCGCGCTTCGCGCCGGGCCTCGCGGTCACGATCGACTACTTCGACATCGAGATCGAGGACACGATCGCGACCTTCGGCGCGAACAACACCTGGACAGCCTGCTACACCAACAACGACCCGGCCGCCTGCGCGCGCATCCATCGCACGCCGGCCACCGGCCAGCTGTGGACGAACGGCAGCGGCTTCGTGGACGACGGAAACCTGAACATCGGTGCGCTGTCGACAGCCGGCTTCGACGTGAACCTCGGCTACACGGGCCTCGAGATCGGGCGGTTCGGCGGGCTATCGTTCAGCCTGACCGGCACCTACCTCACGGAGCTGGAGACGACGCCCGCACCCGGCATCGACCTGCATCCCGGTCCCGGCGTGGTGTCCGAGTCGTACGACTGCGTGGGCTACTACTCCACCGTGTGCCTCACGCCGAAGCCGCGCTGGCGTCACCGCTTCCGCACGAGCTGGCAGACGCCCTGGGACCTCGACCTGTCGGCGACCTGGCGCTACTACCGCGGCGTGACGGGACTGGATGGACCGAACCTCGAGATGCCGGCTGACCAGCTCGACCGCGAGCTGCCGGCGGAAAACTACTTCGACGTCGCCGCGAACTGGGCGATCACGGAGAAGGCGGGCGTCACGCTCGGCATCAACAACGTGCTGGATGACAACCCGACGCTGAGCGGCTCGGTAGGCACGACCGGCAACGGCAACACCTACCCGCAGACCTACGACGCGCTCGGCCGCTACGTGTTCGTGCGGGCGACCGTGGAATTCTGATCGCGCGGGCTAACCGGGTTCCATTGCAAGGACTTGCGGCGGCCACGGGGCCGCCGCTTTTTTGGGGACTGTCCCCTTTTTCTGCTGGGGACTGTCCCCTTTTTCTGCTTTGAGAAAAAGGGGACAGTCCCCTCCTACCTTCTCAGCAGAACGGGCACCCGCCGCAACATGCCGCGCCGGCGCAGCAGCCGGCGGCATAGGCAACACCCGTCATGAGGAGAAGCCCGAGTCCCGTGATCAGTGACTTCATGGCGCGCCCTCCTTGGATGAGTGCGCAGTATAGCGCCCGCGGTGGCTGCGCCCTTTTATTGGCTGTCGGACGCCGGGCGTCGCGTGTAGTACCCGTCGAACCACGTGGCCCAGGACTTGCCGCCGTCGCCGGATTCCTCGAAGTGCTGGCGAACGCGCCCGTCCGGGAGCTTCGACCAGGTGCCGCGCAACGTGGTGCTGCGCCCTTCCTTCAGGTACTGCAGCGGGCCCTCGAGCCGCATGCTGCCGTCGACGAGCCCGCCTTCCATGTGCAGCAGGATGCCGAGGCCCACCCAGAGCTGCTTCCACTTCCCCGCCGCCGGGTCGTAGTAGTTGTAGCTCTGGCCGTGGCCGCCGGCGGCCGAGTGCCAGCGCTCGACGAGGACGCAGCCGTTCTCCTCGCTCGCGATGCGGTTGACGCCGGCGGTCTTGCCCTCCGCATCGCGGACGTCCCATTCGCCGACCCAGAAGTCGAACTCGCGGAACGGCCCGTCCCCGCACAGCGGGGTCGCCGCTGCCGCGGTTCCGACCGAAAGGCTGGCGAGAATCAGGGCACAGGCGGCTTGGTTCGGCATCGCGGATCCCCCGTGAAGTGTCGGTCCGCATCATGGGGTGCGATCACGGCGTGCGACGCCTCGCGCGCAAAATTAGCAACGGATGACACAGGCCGGCCGGCGTGGCCCGGCCGGGCGTCAGGCACCCGTCCAGCGACGCAGCTGGCGCGACATCGTGGAGCGCGAGCGGAAACCCGTGCGCCCGGCGACTTCGAGCGCGGTGAGCCCCGGGTCCTCCAGCAGCCGTGCCGCAGCGAGGGCGCGCTTGCGCTGCAGGTAGGCGTGCGGCGTGATGCCGTGAAGCTCGGTGAAGAGACGCAGGAAGTGGTATTTCGAGAGGCAGGCTGCCTGCGCCATCTCCGCGAGCCCGATGTCGCGCTCGTAGCCCGCATGGACGAGGTCGATCGCCAGCGCGAGGCGGCGGTGGATCTCGCGCCGCGTCGCGGACTTCAGCGCCGTCATGCGCTGGATGCGCTCGATGAGGCGGCGATGGTTCGCCAGCATGCGCTCGAGCAGGAACTGGAACTGTTCCTCGTACCAGTCGGCGTCCTCGATGCCGGCCTCGACGCCGTACTGCAGGTAGCGCAGCGCCGGCGTCACCACGGAATCGTGGGACTGCAGGCATTCCGCGAATTCCACGGCGCGCGGCAGCTCCTGGCCGCCCGCGGCGAGCGCGCCCTCGACGGTCGTGCCGAGCGCGCCGAAGACCTCTTCGGCCATCCCCGGCCGGAAGAAGATCGAGAAGGATTCGATGTCGACGTCGGACTCGAACTGGCTCGAGTAAGTGCGGTCGTCGTTGAGGACCAGGTAGCTGTCGTCATCGACGGCGATCGTGCGCCCGTCGATGAAGTAGAGCTCGCGCCCGCCGCGCGCGAGCTTGACCGAGAGCCGCTGGCGGAAGGCCGTGTACTCGATGTTGCGCGCCCGGCCGCTGACGATGGCGTTCTCGCGGCCCCAGCGGCTGTAGAACCAGCGGCGATAGAGCTCGTTTTCCGGGTACGGCTTGAGCCGCTGCCAATCCGGCATCTCGCGCCAGATGAAGACTTCGCGCATGCGATCCAGTGTAAGGACCCGCCCCCTGAGCGAACGCCGCTCGCAAACTCCGTGGACCGCTCAGAGGTTGCCGCGTTCCCAGGGGCCCCAGATGGCGAAGGTGATGCCGGGTATCTGGATGTTGACGAAGAGCACCTCGCCGGCCGGGTCGAAGCAGGCGCCGGCCCATTCCGAGGCGCGGTTGTCGTCCGCGAAGATGCTCTTCCCCACCGCGACCGTGTCCTCGAGCCCCAGGTCGATGGCGTTCTTGGCGAAGGCGTATGAATCGCCATCCGCGGTGATGCCGAGCAGGCGCGTGCCGTACCCGTATTCGTCCGTGATCGGATCGCCGTTCTCGCAGAGCAGCAGGCCGCCGCGCGGGCTCGCCGTGATGTTGT
The DNA here is from genome assembly GCA_035281265.1 of Steroidobacteraceae bacterium. Lineage (GTDB taxonomy): Bacteria > Pseudomonadota > Gammaproteobacteria > Steroidobacterales > Steroidobacteraceae > SCUD01. The sequence continues at coordinate 6,719 of DATEEF010000022.1, read as the reverse complement.
CGATGTTGTCGCCGACCTGCTGGGTGTCGGCGACGAAGATCGCGGTCATCGTCTGCTCGCGCGGGTCGTATTCCCAGATGGCGCCATCGCCGTGCCCGGCCTCTCCGGCGGCGTTCCTGCCGGCCTCGGTGTCGACGACGTAGAGCTTGCCGTCGCGATGGCAGATGCCTTCGCCGCGAGACATCACGAGGCCGCCCTGCGCCCAGGCCTGCAGGAACGGGCCGCTCGCGCGCAAGAGCGTCGCCGCGATCCCGGCGGGCGGCTTGCCCGGATCGGCATCCGGGTTCTCGATGTCGATCCACTCGATGCGATGCACGTCGCCGACGGCCGGGGCGCGCAGGTCCGCGTGCGCACGGCCGGCGACGCGCGCCGCCTGGAGTTTCCCGCCCGCCTCGTAGCTGCCGGCGCCGACGCGGCTGCTTGCCGGCACATAACGATAGAAGCCCGCGTTGTAAGCCTCGTCCTCGGTCAGGTACGCGATGCCCGTCGCCGGGTCGACCGCAACCGCCTCGTGCAGCATGCGCCCCATGCCGACGATCGGCTTCGCGGTCGTCGCGGCGGCGTCCGCGCGCACTTCGAAGACATAGCCGTGGCGCCGCCCGCCGCGCGCGGTCAGGTCGATGACCGTCTCCTCGCACGTGAGCCAGGTGCCCCAGGGGGTCGCGCCCCCCGCGCAGTTGTAGATCGTCCCGCCGAGCGAGGGCGTGACGCCCGTCCACCGGCGGCCGCGGAAGCTGAGCGTCGTCGTGCCGCCGCCCGGCGCGTGCGCCTGGCCCGGCGGCTGCACGGTGTCATAGCGGCTGGGCGCGCGGATCGGGGTCGAGAACCCGCATTCATGATTGCGGACCAGCGTGACCTCGAGGTCGTCGCCCTTCCCGCTCGCGGCGATGATGCCCATCCCGTCGTGCGCATCCGGGGCCGGCGTGCCGTCGGCCATCGGATCGCCCGCCCAGGAGTAGGTGCGGTACTCGAAGCCCTCGGGCAGGTAGATCAGCTCGAGGCCGGTCTCGAGGTCCCGCGCTGGCCGCAGCGGGCCGTAGGGCCCCGGCACGAAACGCGAGGCTCGCGCGGCGCCCGAGGCCCGGCGCGCCTGGAGAGCCGCGAGCACCGCGACCACGGAGGCGGATCCCGCGAGGAACCCGCGGCGGCTGACCGGTGACGGCATCCCCGCATTCTAAATTGAAGGGGTCAGATGAAGGGGTCTGACCCCTCCGCGAATATGAAGGGGTCTGACCCCTTCCTAGCTTGTTTCGTCAGGCGCGGTCGATGCGGCAGGCGAAGCAGCCGCGGCGCGCGAAATGGACGTGGAGGTAGGCGACGTCGGGGCGGGCGAGGTAGCTCCGGATCAGTGGCTCGGCGGCGCTGCCGTCGACGACGTCCGCGTCCACCATCTCGTCCGTCGCGTCATAGGCGCGGACGGAAAGCGGCCGCAGCGTCAGGTAGGGCGGCAGCGCGTTCACTATCCGCGCGGGCGACTGGCCGCGGCGCACGAAGATCGGCCCGGACGCACGGTATGGCGATGCGCTGTCCTGGTGGGTGAAGGTCAGCAGCAGCACCTCCTCGCCCACGGGCGTGTCCTCGAGGCTCACCCGGCAGGGAAAGCCAACCGCCTTGTCCGAGCGCATGCGGCGGATGCCGCGCGCGGCCAGCGCCGCGTCGTCCAGGTTGAACAGGTTCTCGAACGGGGCGGGTTCGAGTCCGCGCAGTTGAAAATTCATGGACGGGAGGATCGGCCGGCGCTTCCCGGGTCGCAACCCGCTTCTTGCGGTATCTCAATATCAAGTAAATCAGTGGGTTAAGTGCGGCCCGTCGGCGCTGCTTTTGCCGTAGGACATGGCTCGGGATTAGGATCGCGCCAGCGGCCGGACCAGAGGGCCGAGTCCATAACGACTTTCAGGGGGGATAACAGTGAATCCATTCAAGATCGTTGGCTGGGTAGGCATGGCGATTGCCATCGTCGGCGCCTTCGTGGAGATCCCGTACGCGGGACTGCTCCTGGTGCTGCTGGGCCTCGTGGGTGGCGTCGCCATCGCCGCTGAAGACCACGTCCGCGTGCTCGTGTCCGCGCTCGTCCTGACCTCGCTGTCCGGGGTCCTGACGAACATCCCGGAAATCGGCACGTACCTGACGAGCATCTTCAGCGCAGCCGGCACCTTCGCAGCCGGTGCCTCGATCATGATCATCGCGCGCAACATCTGGCGGCGTTACAAGCCCTGAGGGTCGCAGGACGCGACCCCTGGAAAGGCCCGCCACCCGGCGGGCCTTTTCTTTGTGGGGGGCCGGCCGCAGGGCCGTCAGCCGATCGGCAGGTGGATCAGGGTGATGGCCGTCGTCACCAGCACCATCAACCCGATGGCCACGGCGGAGTGGACTGCCGGGCTCGCGGACAGCACGCCCGGGAGCAATATCGCGGCAAACGCGAGCCGGATCATCCGCGGCGGGGTCAGCTCGAAGTGGCCAAGGATGAACGCCTCCCCGCCCAGCGAGATCACCGCGATCGTCAGCAGGAGGCCGAGGGTCCAGCGGGCGTGGCGGTAGTAGTACTCCCGCATGTCGTGCACGAGACCGTCGTCGAGCTCCGGCACGACCAGGTGGGCCACGAGGTACAGGAGGAGCGGGGTGCTCAGCAGGGTGAGCGTCTCGGCGACCGTCCAGGGCGAGTGCCCGGAGAACTGCCAGAGCGAGAACCAGGACACCACCTGGCCGACGAAGGCGACGACGATCAGGCAGGAATGCACCCAGTAGAGCCGCAGGCGGCTTCTCGCCTCGATCATCTGGCCGATGCTGCGCACGAGCAGCGAGAGGCCGAGGCCGGCGATGATCGAGTAGAGCGCGAGCAGGAACTCGAAGACGTTCACGACGGGACCCGCCTGGCCGGCGGCCCGCAATCCGGCAGGCGATAAGATCGCCGGTCATGGCCTTCGAACGCTGGAAAGAGCGCGCCGACATCCTCAAGCGCGAAGCCAAGGCGCTCTACGGCGCCTGCCGCGACCCGCGCACGCCCTGGTACGCACGGGCGCTCGGCATCGCGGTGACGGCCTATGCACTCTCCCCGATCGACCTGATCCCGGATTTCATCCCGGTGCTGGGACTGCTGGACGACCTCGTGATCGTGCCGCTCGGCGTGCTGGCCGTCCGCGCGCTCATCCCGGACGAGGTCCTCGCCGAGCATCGTGCCCGCGCCGGGCTCGTCAGCGAGCCGCGACGTTGAAATGCAGCCGCGCGTCCGCGTGGCGGTCGTCGCGCTTAGCCGCGCCGATCGCGACCAGCACGTAGAGGATGTTGAGCGCCTGCAGCGCATCGCGAACGCCTGCGCCGCGCGAGCGCGTGGCGAGGAGCTTGGCGGTGACGTCGCGCTTGCCCGCGTAGCGCTTGCGGATCTTCGCGACGGCGTCGCGACGGACGAGATTGAAGTAACCGCTCGCGCGCTTCGTGCGCGAGGCCGACATCACGACGTAGCCGGCCGCGCTTTCGAACACGAAGTACGTCTGCCGCTTGCCCTTCGCTTCGCCGCAGAACTTGAGTCCCTTGGCAAGGCTCCGGATGTTCATAAGCATCCCCTTCTCATGCAAATAAAAGGGGACAGACCCCTTTTTCTTGGAATGGCATTGTCCGCCCGATCAGGAAAATAAAAAGGGGTCTGTCCCCTTTTATTCCTTTTATTTGACGAAGAGATGCGCGCCCGCCCACTCCTCGAACCAGCGCCCGAGGCGCTTCGCGACGCGATCGGGATTCGCGCCACGTCCGCGGATCGCGGCGCGCACGGCCGCGCCGAGCGGACGCCCGGCGACGAGCGCCGCGAGCAAGCGGAACTGCTCGGGCTCCTGGTCGCGGCGCATCACCTGGAAGCCGCGCCGGAACACGATGACGTGGCTCGGCCGCGCGCGCGGGATGCGCGGGCGCTCGCCGCGGCGGATCGCGTTCATGTACTCGTTGGCGGGATGGCGCAGCTCGAGCAGGCGTATCGCCGGCGTGACCGGCAACCGCGTCCGGTCCCAGTCCGCCGCGCCCAACGCCGCGAACTGATCCGCCGTCATGGGTTCCGCGCGCGGCGCGTCGAACACGTCCTCCATCGCCCGCTCGATGCGCGCGACGTCCACGGCGAACGCGTTCCGGCTCGTGCGTGGCAACGTCTTCGCGAGGAAGTCCGGGAAGCGCGCGCTGAAGCTCCCGAGCGTGCGCGTCCGTGACGGGTGCTTCGTGATGTAGCGGCGGCAGGCCGTCGCGAACGCCTCCGGACCGAGGATCTGCCTTAGCGTCGGGTACTCCGCTTCCATCACCTCGACGAGGCGCGCGAAGTACATGTGCGAGTAGATGCCGAGGCGCTCGGCCGAGCTCAGGTTCTTCGATGGGAGTACGACCGTCCCGAGGTCCCTCGCCGCTTCGGGCATCAGCGCCCTCGCCGGCCGCGCACGCAGCCCGGCCTCCGCCCCGGCCGGGTGCATGACGACCGCCTGCATCCAGCGCTCGAGCGTGTCGACGGTCGGTGCGGCCGAAGGCCTCATGCGGCGACCCGCCCGGCCGCCTCGCGGTAGCGCGCGGCCTTCCTAACCTCTTGTTGCAGAACGGAAAACTTGGGGACGTTGGCGTCCCATTCGAGCAGCGTCGCCCGCCCGCCCGCCCGCGCCTGGAAACGCGCGTAGAGGTCCCACACGGCATCGATGACTCGCCCGTCGTGGGTGTCGATGCAGTGCGTGCCGTTGTCCGTGTGCCCGGCCAGGTGGATCTGCACCACGCGCTCGGGCGGGATGGCCTCGAGGTAGGCGATCGGGTCGAGGTCGTGGTTCCGGCAGGTCACGTAGACGTTGTTCACGTCGAGCAGCAGCGCGCAGTCCGCGTCTTCCGCGAGGCGCGCGATGAATTCTTCCTCCGGCATCGAGGAGGCCGCGAAGGTGAGGTAGGTCGACGGGTTCTCGAGCACGAGCGGCCGCTCGAGGTAGTCCTGGATGATGCGGACCCGCGACACCATGTGCCTGAGCCCCTGCTCCGTGTACGGCACGGGGTACAGGTCGTGGCCGTTGAGCCCGGCGACGCCTGTCCAGCAGACGTGGTCACCGAGCCACTTCGCCTTCACGCGCGCCGCCAGCGACTTCAGCTTGTCGAGGAAGCCGAAGTCGATCGGGTCGGTGCTGCCGACCGAGAGCGACACGCCGTGCATGACGATCGGATAGCGCTCCGCGATCTGGTCGAGGAAATGCAGCGGGCGCCCTTCCGTGTCGATGAAGTTTTCCGACACGATCTCGAACCAGTCCATTTCCGGCCATTTCGTCGTGATGTGCCGGAAATGCTGCGTGCGCAGGCCGACCCCCAGGCCGAGGTCCGGGAGTCCCCATCGATTCGGCCGGGAGGCCGGCCTGCGCACGTCAGCCGACGGCATCAGCCGCCGTGGTGCGACGGGTCGACCGGCACCTTGCAGCCGCCCTTGCCCTTGCAAGAGTTCTTGCCGGCGCATCCGCCGTCGCCGCCCTTGCAGCCGCCCTGCCCCTTGCAGGCATTCTTGCCCGCGCAGTCATGCTTGGCATTCGTGGCGCATCCGCCCTTGCCCTTGCAGGAGTTCTTGCCGGCGCATCCGCCGTCGCCGCTCTTGCAACCGCCCTTGCCCTTGCACGCGTTGTGGCCTTTACACACGTGGTCATCGCCACCAGCTTCCTCGGCGGCATACGCGACCTTGGCGATCTCGGCACCGGCCAGCAGGCCGCCCGTCACGCCCAGCATCACCTTGCCGAAATCACGACGATTCATAGCCATGTCATTCCCCTCGAGAGTTAAGAGAACCCGCAGATACTACGCCGACCCGCAGCAAACGGATGCTCCATTTTGCAGCGCAGCAGCTGGTGCCGGGTCGCACATATCGAACATCTGCTCAATTTGCTCAAATGTTCGATATGTGCGACCCGGCACCAATATGTTCATGTTTAACCATGCGCTGCTGAGACTGCCCGGCGAGAACTTCGCCCAGGGCCTGACGCAGGCCGGCGAAGGCGCGCCGGATCCGGAGCTCGCGCTCGAGCAGCACCAGCGCTACTGCGAGGCCCTCGCGGCCTGCGGCCTGTCGCTGACCGTGCTCCCGGCGGACCCCCACCACCCGGACGGCTGCTTCGTCGAGGACACGGCGATCGTCACCGGCCGGGGCGCGATCATCACCCGCCCCGGCGCGCCGTCGCGGCGCGGCGAGGTGGACGTCATCGCCTCGGCGTTGCGCGGGCTCTTCGCCGAAATCCCCCGTATCGTCGCGCCGGGCACGCTGGACGCCGGCGATGTCTGCGAGGCCGACGGGCATTTCCTGATCGGCCTTTCCGCGCGCACCAATGAGTCGGGCGCCGGGCAGCTTGCCGCCCACCTCGTCGACCTCGGCTATCGCGCCGATATCGTGGACATCCGCCCGCACGGCCAGCTGCTGCACCTCAAGACGGGCATCGCCTGGCTCGGCGAGGGGCGCATGCTCGCGAGCGAAGACATGCCGCGTTTCCCCGCGCTCGCAGCCTACGAGATCCTGCGCGTGCCGGACGCCGAGCGTTACGCCGCGAACGCGCTGCGCGTGAACGACCAGGTCCTGGTCGCCGCGGGCTACCCGGCGACGCGCGCGGCGGTCGAGTCGCTCGGGTTCCCGGTCATCGAGGTCGAGATGTCGGAATTCCGCAAGCTCGACGGCGGCTTGATCTGCCTCTCGCTGCGCTGGCAATAACGCGCGCCGGATAGGCGCTTTCCTACAAAACTCC
>DATEEF010000021.1:0-4114 GCA_035281265.1 Steroidobacteraceae bacterium | reverse complement strand
TGACTCCGCGTAAAGGCTCGGAACGCGCGCGGCGAGCACCTGGATGTCGCCGCCGCCCTCGAACATCGCGGACAGTCGCTCGCCCTCGAGGGCAGCCACCGAGATCGGCACGTCCTGGATGTTCTCGCTGCGACGCTGGGCCGTGACGATGATCTCGCCGAGCGAAGCGGTTGATTCCTGCGCGAAGGCGGCAGGCAGCGGCAGCGCAATGGCAATGGCGGCTGCGAGGGTCGCGTTACGCATTCCTGAAACTCCCCCGAGGTGGATTGCGGGGGGAGTGTAGCCGAGCGGCGCTCGGCGGCCTACTTGATCTTCGCTTCCTTGAAGGTCACGTGCTTGCGCGCGACCGGATCGAACTTGCTGACCTCCATCTTCTCGGGATGCAGGCGCTTGTTCTTGGTCGTGGTGTAGAAATAGCCAGTGCCGGCAGTCGAAACGAGCTTGATTTTGTCGCGCATGGCATTGACCTCAGACGTGGGTGCCGGCCGCGCGCAGTTCCGCGACGACCTTCTCGAGACCGCGCTTCTCCACGGTGCGCAGGCCGCGTGTCGACAGGCGCAGCGTCACCCAGCGGCCTTCGCTCTCCAGCCAGAAGCGCTGCGTGTGCAGGTTCGGCAGGAAGCGGCGGCGCTTCTTGATGTTGGAGTGGGACACCTTGTTGCCCGTGGTCGGGCGCTTTCCGGTGACTTGGCAGACTCTGGACATGGCGGCGGCTCTCTTCGGGGCCGCGTATTAGACCAGCCAGCCTTTGCCGAGTCAAATCAGCGTGTTGCGTGCCCGGCCGGCCCTAAATAAGCCCTTTTTCCGCAAGGGAAACGCAGCATCCGTCGCCGATGATCAAGTGGTCCAGCAAGCGGATCTCGACCAGCGCCAGGGCGTCCCGCAGGCGCGTCGTGATGATCTCGTCGGCCTGGCTGGGCTCGGCGATGCCCGACGGGTGGTTGTGCGCGAGGATCACGGCCGAGGCGTTGCGGGCCAGAGCCTGCTTGACGACCTCGCGCGGGTGGACGCTCGCGCCGTCGACCGTGCCTCGGAACAGCTCCTCGCAGCTCGTGAGCCGGTGCCGGCTGTCGAGGAAGAGGCAGCAGAACACCTCGTGCTCGAGGTCCCGCAGGCGGGCAATCAGGTAGTCGCGGGCCGCGCGCGGGCTCGCGAGCACGGGCCCGGCCTGGAGCCGCTCGAGGTGGTGACGGCGCACGATCTCGAGCGCGGCCTGCAGCTCGGCCCAGCGCGCGGGGCCTACGCCTGACCGGTCGCAGACTGCGTTGCGGCCCGCCGTCAGGAGCCCGCGCAGCGAGCCGAAGCGGCCGAGCAAGGAGCGGGCGAGGTCGAGGGCATTCATGCCGCTCGTGCCGTGCCGCAGCCAGATGGCGAGCAGCTCCGCCTCCGAAAGCGCGCCGGACCCGAGGGCCAGCAGTTTTTCGCGCGGCCTTTCGGCCGCCGGCCAGTCGCTGATGTGCATGCGCGAAGTCTGGAGCGCCGTTCCCGCGAATGCCCCTCGCAAATCGCGCCGGTTCCGCGATAATCGGCGCCATGAAAAAACTCGAAGTGAAGATCCTCGACCCGCGCATCGGCCGCGACATGGAGCTGCCGCGCCGCGCAACCTCCGGGTCCGCGGGCCTCGACCTTCGCGCCTGCATCGACGCGCCGATCGAGCTCGAGCCCGGCAGGACCGCGCTCGTCCCGACGGGCATCGCGATCCATCTCGGCGATCCCGGCCTTGCCGCGGTCCTCCTGCCGCGCTCCGGGCTCGGGCACAAGCACGGCATCGTGCTCGGCAACCTCGTCGGGCTGATCGACTCGGACTACCAGGGGCCGGTGATGGTGTCCGTGTGGAACCGCGGCGACCGCGCATTCACGATCGCGCCGGGCGACCGCATCGCGCAGATGGTCGTGGTGCCGGTGGTACAGGTCGAGTTCGAGGTCGTCGAGGACTTCGAGGCGTCCGCGCGCGGCGCGGGCGGCTTCGGCAGCACCGGCTAGCCGGTCCTCAGCGGGGCTGGATGGCGCGCAGTTCCTTGTAGCGCGCGATGTCCGCCTCGAAGGTCTTGCGGATGTTCTCGCGTTCCTCGCGCCGGCGCACGAGGTTGGCTTCCTGCGTCTGGATGTCGCTGGCCGACTGCTCGAGGTCCGAGGCCAGGTCCTCCGGCAGCGGCTCGGCGTCCGCGCCGGTGTTGGCCGGTGCGTAGCGCGCGGCGATACGCTGGATCTGGGCGCGCTGCGCGCGCAGGTTCGACAGCGACTGCTCCTGGATGGTGAGCTGGGCGTCCACCAGCTCGAGGCGGTTGTCGCGCAGGATCTCGAGCTCCTGCACCGACTGGTAGGTCTGCAGCAGGACGCGATCGCGGAGCTTGCGCTTCTGTTCGTCGCGCGCCGCCTTGTCGGCGGCCGCCTTCGCCGCCGCTTCCTCCGGCGTGATGGTGCCTTCCTCGCGCCCGACCGACACGCCCTGGCGGTTCAGCACTTCGCGGTCCTGCTCCGCGTACTCGGCCGGCACGCTGTCCCCGTAGTGGACCTGCCCGTTCTTGTCGACCCAGCGATAGAGCTTCTTCTCCTTGCTGGACTGCTGCGCGTCCGCCGCGCCGGCGAGCAGCGCGAGCGTCACCGCGGACAGCAGCAACCTGGTCGACCTGGCCTTCATCCGTGGCACCTCGAGCCTATTATTCTTGATTCACGCGTCGAGTCCAGAACGTAACTGCATCACGCTTCGCTTTCGACGGCCCATGTCCTACGGTGGTTCCGCAGTGCTTCGAGCTCGTCGCTGTCCCCGCCCGCGGCGAGATATTCGACCAGGTGGTCGAGCGTGATGATGCGGATCACCGGGATCTTGTAGGCCGCCTGGATCTCCTGCACCGCCGACTGGCGGCCCTGGCCGCGCTCCTGCCGGTCCAGGGCGAGAACGACGCCGGCAGGCGTCGCGCCGGCGGACTTGATCAGGCTCAACGACTCGCGCACGGCGGTGCCGGCGGTCAGGACGTCGTCGACGATCAGCACGCGGCCCTCCAGGGGCGCACCGACCAGCGTCCCGCCCTCGCCATGGGCCTTGGCCTCCTTGCGGTTGTAGGCGAACGGCACGTTGCGGCGGTGGTGCTCGGCGAACGCGACCGCCGTCGCAGTCGCGAGCGGGATGCCCTTGTACGCGGGACCGAAGAGCATGTCGAAAGCCGTGCCCGCCTCGAGTATCGCCTCCGCGTAGCTGGCGCCGAGCCGCGCGAGCGAGCCGCCGTCGTTGATGAGCCCTGCGTTGAAGAAGTAGGGGCTCGTGCGGCCCGACTTCAGCGTGAAGTCGCCGAAGCGCAGCACCTGTTTCGCGAGGATCATCTCGATGAACTCTTTCTGGTGCGAACGCATGCAGCCGCCTCTCGGCCATGCGTATGATTGCGCTGCGGCCGCGGCTACAGAATGCGCATCATCACCCTCAACTGCAATGGCATCCGCTCGGCGGCCGGCAAGGGCCTGTTCGAGTGGCTGAAGACCCAGCGCGCGGATGTCGTCTGCCTGCAGGAGACGAAGGCCCAGGAGCACCAGCTCTCGGATGCCTGCTTCCGCCCGCTGGGCTTCCATTGCCGGTACTACGACGCGAGGCGGCCCGGCTACAGCGGGGTCGCGGTCTATTCGAAGAAGGAGCCCGACAAGGTGGTCGCGGGCTTCGGCGCGCCGGAGTTCGACGACGAGGGCCGCTACCTCGAGTTCCAGTTCGGCAAGCTGTCGGTCGTCTCGCTCTACCTGCCGTCCGGCTCGGCGGGGCCCGAGCGCCAGGCCTCCAAGTACCGCTTCCTCGACGTCTTCCTGCCGTACCTGCGGAAGCTCGGACGGCGTGACCGCGACTACGTCCTGTGCGGCGACATCAACATCGCGCACAAGGAGATCGACCTCAGGAACTGGAAGTCGAACCGCAAGAACTCGGGCTTCCTTCCGGAGGAGCGCGCGTGGCTGGACCGCGTGTTCGGGGAGCTCAAGTGGGTCGACGCCTTCCGCGAGGTGGACCCGCGGCCGGACCAGTACACCTGGTGGTCGAACCGCGGGCAGGCGCGGGCGAAGAATGTCGGCTGGCGCATCGACTACCAGATCGCGAGCCCGCGTCTCGCGGGCAGCGCCCGCAAGGCGTCGATCT
>DATEEF010000020.1:0-16733 GCA_035281265.1 Steroidobacteraceae bacterium | reverse complement strand
CCCGAGGACTACGGCATCGGCCGCGCCTTCGGCCACCTCGCCTACGAAGTCGACGACATCTACGCGGCCTGCGAGAAGCTCAGGGCAGGCGGCGTGACGATCAACCGCCCGCCGCGCGACGGGCGCATGGCCTTCGTCCGCTCGCCCGACAACATCTCCGTCGAGCTCCTCCAGAAAGGCGGCTCGCTGCCGCCCGCCGAGCCCTGGAAGTCGATGCCGAACACCGGCGCCTGGTAACTCGCGGGCCGCCGCAACGCTGCCGTGCCGGCATCGTCGCCGGGTCGTGAGCGAGCGAGTGTCTGTTCTTCCGAGCGAGCGATCGACCCGGCCGATGCCGGCGCGGGAGGCTACCGTCAGCCCGCGATATACCGCCGCAAGTCCTCGATCTCGTGTTTCTGTTCATCGATCACTGCCTTGACGCAGTCGCCAATCGAGATGACCCCGACGAGCTCGCCGTTCTCGACTACAGGGAGGTGACGGATGCGCTTCTCGGTCATGAGCTTCATGCACTCGTTGACGGTGTGCGCGAGTTCGACGTGGATCACCGGCGCGCTCATGATCGTGCCGACCGTCGTCTCGGTGGACTTGCGGCCCATCAGCACGACCTTGCGTGCGTAGTCGCGCTCCGAGACGATCCCCGCGAGCCGCCCGGCCTCCAGCACGGGCAATGCGCCGATGAAGTGGTCGGCCATCAGCTGGATCGCGGCGCGGACCGGTTCGGCGGCGTCGATGGTGATGACGCCGGCCTTCTTTCCCTCGAGCAACTGCCTGACGGTACGCATCGCGAGCCTCCCGGAGCAGCCTTTTTCAAGATCTTACGCCCGCGCAACGCCATTGCGCGAGCACGCGAAGGCCCCGGGCGGGCTCCCCGAGCGAGCGCGTAAAATTCCGGCCGCGCGAGCGAGGGTCCCCGCCGCCGCCCCCGCGCGCCCGCTTCTAGGCTTTGCGCGCGCGCCAGGCCGCCAGAATCGCGGATTCCTGCTCGGGCGAGAACCCTGACTTGAGCGCCGCCTTGCGGTCCGCCGGCCGCGTCTCGTGCCAGGCGAGCGTGTCGCGCACGGTCTCCTCGAGCGATCGCGCCTTGAGTCCCTGGTCGGCGGAGGCCTGCATGCCCGTCAGCGAACCGCCTGCTTCCTCGCCGTGCATCGGGCTCCAGGGCGCGAGGTTGACGTCCGCGGCCTTCTCGGCGATGAACGCCTCGTCGATCCAGGTGAGCCTGGTGTCCGCGCCGGTGACCTTGCGGCTGGTCTCCATGAGGCTGCCCATCGTGATCGCATTCGGCGGCGTGACGGCGTTGAAGTAGCCGTCCACGCGCCGCTCGACGAGCCCCATCATGAACGCGACGAGGTCGCGCACGTCCACGATCTGGATCGGGTCGGCCGCGGTCCCGGGCACCGCCATCTCGCCGCCCTTCGCGAACCGGACCGGCCAGTACGTGAAGCGGTCCGTCGGGTCGAGCGGTCCCACGATGTAGCCGGGACGCACGATCGAGGAGCGCGCGCCGTAGCCGTCGCGCACGTACTGCTCGCACAGCGCCTTCATCGGCCCGTAAGTCTCGTTCGTGATCTCTTCCTGGTCCTTGTTCTCGAGCACGCCGGTCGGCGAGCCGATGTCGTTCGGCTTCGCGAAGCTCGCGTAGGCCGAGATGCTCGAGATGTACAGGCAGTAGCCGGTGTTCGGCGCGAGGATGTCCACGGACATCTTCTGGTACTTGGGGATGTAACCGGTGTTGTCCACGACGACATCCCACTTGCGTCCCTTCAGCGAATCGAGCTGCCCCTTGCGGTCGCCGTGGAGCGTCTCGACGCCCGGGACGCCGTCCGCATCGCGCTTGCCGCGGTTGAAGTGCGTGACCTTCCAGCCCTTGGCGAGCGCGAGCTCGGTCATGTGCGGGCCGATGAAGCCGGTGCCGCCGAGGATCAGCATCGTGCCGGGCGACTTTTCCTCGGCGACGAGGGGGCCGCCGGCGAGCGCGATCGCCGTGCCGGCGCCGGCCTTCAGGATGGTGCGTCGTGTCATCTTCATCATGTGCTCCTAGCGTGCCCCGGCCGGCGCGTAGCGCGCGAGCCAGTTCTTGGTTTCGTCATACCAGAACAGCGAGTTCTGGCGCTTCAGGATCCAGTGGTTCTCGTCCGGGTAGTACACGAGCCGGCTCGGCACGCCGCGGTTCTGCAGGATCTGGAACAGCTCCATGCCGTTGTTGAGCGGCACGCGCTGGTCGAGCTGGCCGTGGATCACGAGCGTCGGCGTCTTGAAGTTCGCGGCGCTGGTCGAGGGCGAGTACTTCGCCCATTCCTCGGGCCGCTCCCAGGCCTCGAAGAAGCGGTTCTTCTCGGCACCGTAGTCGCCGCCGTACATCGCGTACGTGTCGTACACGGCGGCATGCGCGACCAGCGTCTTGAACGGGTGCTCGCGGCCGAGCAGCACCGAGGCGAGGAAGCCGCCGTAGCTGCCGCCGCCCGCGGCCATGCGCTCCGCGTCGATCCAGGGCTTGGACGCGAACCATTCGGCGGCCTTGATGGTGTCCTCGTAGGGCTTCGAGATGCCGTCCGGGTTGATCGAGTCCGTGAACGCCTGGCCGAAGCCGCTGGAGCCGTGGAAGTTGTGCCAGGCGGTGACGTAGCCCCAGCCCGAGAAGACCTGCGCGTTCCAGCGGAAGGTCCAGCTGTCCTGGATGCCGTTGTGCGGCCCGCCATGCAGCAGCAGGTACAGCGGATATTTCTTCGCCGGGTCGAAGCCGGGCGGATAGACGACCCACATCTGGATGTCGGCGCCGTCCGCGCCCTTGTAGGTGACGCTCTCGACCTTGCCGAACGCGGTCGCCGCGAGCTGCGCGTCGTTGTGGTCCGAAAGCCTGGTCGTGGCGCCGTTTCTCAGCGAGACGGCGACGAGCGTCGGCGGCTCGGTGAACGCTTGGCGAAGCGCCACGAGCGTCGCCGGCTTGCCGGCGAGCGCGAGCCCGTAATAGCTCGATCCCTGGGTCAGCGCATGCTGCGTGCCTTTCGCGACATCGAAGCGGTAGATGCGGCCCGTGCCGGCGTCATCGATGGACGCAAAGAACTTCTTCGAGTCCGGCGCCCAGACGATGCCCGCGACCGAGCGGTCCCAGTCGGCGGCGATGCGCCGGCGTGCGTCGCTCTTGCGGTCGACGAGCCAGAGCTGCTGCGTGTCGCCGTAGAAGCCCTTGATCGTCTGCTTCGAATACGCGAGCCAGCGGCCGTCCGGGCTGTAGCTCGGCAGGTCGTCGCCGGCGGGATTGTCCGCGGTGATGTTCCGCGCCGGCCCGCCGGTCGCGGGGACGACGTAGATGTCCCCGTTCTCGTCGGTGCCCGTGGTATCCGTGTCCGAGACGTAGGCAATCTCGCTGCCATCCGGGGAGATCGCGTACGACTCCGCGTCCGGCTCGCGCAGCTCGAGCGGCCGGCCCGCGCCGAGCGTGATGGCCGTCGGCGTGCCGCCCTCCAGCGGGATCGAGTACAGGTGCGGGACGCGGTCGCCCATGAAGTGGTCCCAGTGCGTGACCGGCGGCCGGTCCCAGGCCAGCGCCGTCATCTTCGACTCTTCGCGCTCCTTGAGCTTGTCGCGTGTCTTGGCCCAGTCCGCGATGTCCGGCCAGACCTCGGTGATGAAGGCGATCCGCTTCGAGTCGGGGAACCATTTCGGCGCGGCCACGCCGGTCGGGATGTCGCCGACGCGCGCCGCCTCGCCGCCGCTCGCGGCGAGGACGTAGAGCTGCGGCTGCTTGTCGTCGCCGCGCTTGGCGACGAAGGCGATGTAGCGCCCGTCGGGGCTCCAAACCGGCGAGGACTCGTTGCCCTTCATGCTCGTGAGCCGCTCCGGCTTGCCGCCGGCGGTTGCCACCCGGTAGAGGTCCGCGTCGCCCTTGTCGTTCTCGGCGTCGAAGCGCGTCACGGCGTAGACGGCGAACTTGCCGTCCGGCGAGATCGCCGGCGAGCCGAGGCGCTTCAGCTGCCACATGGACTCGGCCGTCAGCGGGGCGGGCGCTCCCTGCGAGAATGCCAGGGCCGGCCAGGCGGCGAGGGTTGCGGCGAGTCGAAGGGCATGCGACATGAGGCGGGCTCCCTGGCCGGCGATGGGCCTGAATTCGAGGTGCGCGGCATTCTGCCGGTCATGGATGCGGCTCCGCAAACCCGTTTCGGCGCAGCCGGAGCACGTTGCGCCGCAAGCGGGTTTGGCGGACAGTGCCCGCATGCGGGATCTCGAGGAGCTGAGGACGCGCGTGCGGGCCTTCGTCGCGGAGCGCGACTGGGAGCGCTTCCATAGCCCGAAGAACCTCGCGATGGCGCTGTCCGTGGAGGCTTCCGAGCTCGTCGAGCTGTTCCAGTGGCTGACGGAGGAGGAGAGCGCGGCCCTCGACGACGCCCGGCGCCGCCGTGCCGCGGAAGAAATGGCGGACGTGCTGTGGTTCCTGGTCCGCCTGTCGGACCGCCTCGACATCGACCTGCTCGAGGCCGCCGCGCGCAAGCTCGCCGCGAACGCGGAGAAATATCCAGCCGATCGCGTCCGCGGCCAGGCCAAAAAGTACAGCGACTACTGAAGGGGTCAGACCCCTTCATATTCGCGAAGGGGTCTGACCCCTTCGTGGCCCCTTCCTCAGCGTTTCTTGCCGGCCGGCTTCGGCTCGGTTTCCGGCTTTTCGTCCTTCGGCGCGGGCGCCGCCTCGGGCTTCGCTTCGGACGGCGTGCCGCGCTCGAGGAACCAGTGCGTGACACCCTGTTCCTTCGGCCCGACGTAATGGAACCAGCGGTGCTCGATGCGATCCGGCGATACGAACCGGATCTCGCCCTTGCGCACGTGGCCGTCGTGGTCCGCGTCGAACCCGGTGCCGCCGTCGAACTCGAGGTGAACGAGCTCGGCCGTGGAGGATCCGCCGAGCTTGTATGCCGGCTGGTTGCCGGCGGGCGAATATTGCACGGCGCGCAGCTTGCCGTTCGCCAGGAAATAGACCGTCACCGAAGACATGCTGTCGGCCGGATACTGGTATTCGATGACCGCCTTGCCGCCGCTCGCGACCTCGAAGCGCACCGTGACGGGCGGGCCGGACAGCGGATCTTCCATATGTCCGGACCAGTCGCCGGCAAGCGACAATATCCGGTCATAAATCGCCTTGTCGTCGATTGTGGGCGCTGAAGCTGCGGCCGCGGCGGTCGCAAAGGCGCAGGCAGCCACGACCGCGGCCAGGAATGTGCGCGAGTACTTGGGCATGACGGGTCCCCTCATGCACCATGATACCGGCTGGGATAGGAGCAAGGCAGGCATGACGGCCAGGAAACGGCAGGCGGCGAGCGCACCCGTACACCTCCGGCGGATGTACCTCGACGTCCGGTACGGGCAGATGCACCTCACGACCGCCTACCCGGCGAGCGGCGGCTTCGACGAAGCCACGCCCGTCATCTTCCTGCACGCCGACGAAGGCGGCGGTGCCGACTTCAACCACTGCGCGGTGCTGCTCGGCACGGATCGTTCGGTCTTCTCGCCGGACCTGCCCGGCAGCGGCGGCTCGGATGCCCCGAAAGGCCGCCTGGCGGTTGCCGGCATCGCGCTCGCGATCGTCGACCTGATCGAGCACCTGCGCCTGCGGCGCGTGGACCTCGTCGGCGCGGGACGCGGCGCGCTCGTCGCCTATGAGCTCGCGACCACGCGGCCGCAGGAAGTGCGCCGCATCGTCATCGCAGGCGGCCCGGAGCCCAACGTGCCGATCGCCCAGCCCATGATCCAGGTGGCGACCGATACGACACGTGCCTTCGAAGAATCGGCGGATGAGCTCGCGGCGGAGATCCGCAGCTTCCTCGACCGGATCTAGCCGGTCGCCGCGATCGGCCGCCGGCTGATCGCAAGCGTCGCGAGCAGCACCGCCGCGAGCAGCGGCAGCGTCGCGAGGTTGAGGCGCTCCCAACCGATCGTCGTCACGGCGACTCCCGCAAGCAGCGAGGCGGTGGCCTGCGCGCCGAAGACCAGGAAATCGTTGAGCGTCTGCGCCTGGACCCGCTCGCCGCGGGTGTAGGTCTTCGTCAGGAGCGTGGTCGCGGCGATGAAGAGGAGGTTCCAGCCGAGCCCGAGGACGCCGAGCGCCCAGCCGTAGTGGGCGACGCCGTGGCCCGCGTACACCGCGACGGCGACGCAGACCGTCATCAGCAGCGTCCCGGCGACGATCACCGGACGGTCGCCGAACCTCGCGATGATCCAGCCGCTGCCGAGCGACGGCAGGTACATGCCGAGCAGGTGGACCTGGATGACCCGCGCGGTCGCGACCTCGTCGTGGCCGTCGACGATGTGCATGCTGATCGGCGTCGCCGTCATGATGAAGCTCATCACCGTATACGAGGCGAGCGCCGCCAGGACGGCGACTTGGAAGACGGGCTGCGCGGCGATTTCGCGCAGCGGCCGCGGCGGGGCGAGGTCCGCGGCGCCCGCCGGCGCCACGGCACTGATTCGCGAGAGCAGCACGGCGGCCACGAGGTACAGGGCGGTCGCGGAGTAGAACGAGCCGGCATGGCGGGCCGACGGGACGAGATCCGCCGTGCGCACCGCGAGCTCGGGTCCCAGCCACGCGGCCGCGAGCGCGCCGCACATGACGACCGCGATGGCACGGCTGGCGTGGCCGGCTTCGACGTATTCCGTGGCCGCGAAGCGGTACTGCATGACGACCGCGTTGTTGGATCCCAGCAGGAAGGCGGCGGCGCAGAAGAGCCAGAACCGCTGGGTCGATATCGCGTATCCCGCCAGGATGCATCCCCCGGCCGCCTGCAGGGCGCTGCCGACGAACACCGCGCGCCGGCCGAACCGGTGGATCAGGAGGCCGGCGGGCACGACGCTCGCGGCGAGGCCGGCGATCATTACCGACACGGGCAGCGTGGCGAGTGCGGGCGTCGGGGTCAGGTGGGAACCGATGATTCCGCCGAGCAGGAAGAAGAGGAAGCTGCCCGACATGCACAGGGCTTGCGTCGCCGACAACATCCAGACCGGTCGCATGGCGCGCATCGTACACAGTCGCCGCGCGCCGGCAGAATGTGATGCAGGTCACGGATTTGCGGTCCTTCGCCGGACCGCGGACGGCTAACTCGTTGAAACATAATGCTTGGTGCACAACGCCCGCTGGCGTTGGCCGCGCGGGCAGGGATAATAGGCGGCATGGATCGGGGGGAAGGGGATAAGAGCCCGGACGACGGCATCGTCGCCGAGGACCTGACGGCACTCGTCGAGCACATCGAGCTCACGGGTGCGCATCGCCTGCCGGACGCGCACGAGTGGGAGCTCGCGAGCCCGGCCGCCGATCTCGACGATGCACCCATCCTGATCGGAACCTTGCCCGACGAGCCCGCGCTCGGCGGATTGCGCGTCGAGGACGACGCGCAGCTCTACACCGAGACCCAGGCCGACCTCGACCAGCTGCTGACGACGGAGCGGCGCCGCAACGACCAGGCCGCCGCACTCGCCGTCGAGCGTTCGCGCTGGCAGAAGCGCGTGGACGAACTGCAGCGCGCGCTGGCGGAGCGCGACCAGCTGCTCGCCGAGCGCGAACGCCGCATCGAGGCGCTGCAGGCGCAGCTCGCCGAGCGCACGCTCGAGCGCGAGGGCCTCGCCGCTGAACTGAGCGAGGCGCGCCCGTTGAACGCGGCGGTGACCGACGCGCTCCCGCCGGAGGCTTTCGCCGACGCGGGAGAAGCGACCGGCGAGGAAACCCCGGAAGTCGATTTCACGCTCGAGCTGCCGGTGCCGGATCTGCCGCCGGCGACGCCCGCCGCCGTGGCGACGCCGCGGCTGCGGCGCTACCTGATCGGGCTCGACCTCGTCGGCTGCGTGCACGAGATCACGAGCCGGCGCGTCAACATCGGCCGCACGCGCGACAACGACCTGCGCATCGTGGACCCGACCGTGAGCCGCCTGCACGCGATGCTGACGGTGCGCAACGGCGAGGCCATGCTGGTCGACGCGAACAGCCGCAACGGAATCTTCGTGAACGGCATCCAGGTGCGCTACGCGCGCCTCGACGACGGCGACCTCGTCACCTTCGGCACGGTGCGCTTCCGCTACCGCGTGGGCTCGGAGTCCACCGGAGGAACGGGCGGCTCGGCCTGACCTGAGGCGCGCTCCAGGGGGATCCTCCCGATCGGCCTGAGCGCCAGCAGCGCTCCCAGGCACAGCACCAGCAGCACGGCCGCGAGCGGCACCGGCGAATGATCGGTGAACGCCGCGACCGCCTGCGTCGAGGCCGCGGCCGTCACCAGCTGCAGGAATCCCAGCAGCCCCGACGCCGCCCCCGCGATCTCCGGCTCGCGCGAGATCGCGCCGATCGTCGCGGAGGGAGCCGCGACGGCATTCGCGAAGCCGATCGCCATCCCCGGCAGGAAGATCGCGAGCGGATGCCACACCTGCAGCAGCGCGAGCGCGGCCATCGACACGGCGCCCGCGAACGCGATCATTGCGCCCGTGCGCATCATGCGCTGGCCGCCGATCCGTCCCGTCATGCGCGCGGCGAGCAGGAAGCCCGTGAACGAGGCCACCGCCGGGAAGAAGAGCAGCAGGCCGAAGCGCGAGGGCGAGACGCCGAGCACGTCGATCGCGACGTAGGGCGCCCCGGTCACGAAGGTGTAGATCATGCTGACCATGCAGGAACCGTACGCCAGGAAGGCGAGGTACTCGCGTGACGCGAGCAGGCGGCTGAAGCTCGACCAGTACCGCAGCGACGGGCCCGCCGAGCGGTCGGCGCGGCGCGCGTCGCGCAGGTTCCGCGAGGCGAACAGGAATACCGCGAAGCCGAGCAGCCCCGACAGCGCGAACACCGCGCGCCAGTCGAGCCATTCCAGGACGAAGCCGCCCAGGGTCGGCGCCACCATGGGCGCGATCAGGATCGCCGTGGCCGTCGCCGCGAGCGCGCCGGCGGCGCGCGCCGGGCCGAAGTGGTCGAGGATCGTCGCGCGCATCACGGACATCGCCGCGCCGCCGCCGAAAGCCTGGACGACGCGCGCGGCCACGAGCATGCCGAGCGAGTCGGCGAGGATTCCGGCGGCGCTGCCGAGCACGAAGAGCCCGAGCGCGAGCAGCACGATCGCGCGCCGCCCGTAGCGGTCGGATAGCGGCGCGACGGTGAGGTTGCCGAGCGCGATCGCGAGGATCGACAGGCTGATGAGGAGCTGCGCCGCGTGCGGGCCGACCTGCATCGCCGACGCAATCGCGGGCAGCGCGGGCAGCAGCACGTGCAGGCTGAACGTGCCGATCGAGCCGATGATCGCCGAGCCTGCGATCAGCCGCCGGGATGCGTCGCGATTCCGCAAGCGGGCATCTTGCAGCGCGTCCATCGCGCCCGCAACGGCTGAAACAGCGCAACTGCTAGAATGGCGACGGCCGGCAGAACCGGCGCAAGATGCTGGCCCACTTCCTGATCCTCGTCGCCCTCGTGCTCGTGAACGGCCTGTTCGCGATGGCCGAGCTTTCGCTTTTTTCGTCCCGCGCGACGCGCCTGCGCCAGCTCGCGCAGGAGGGCAGCCGCGGCGCGCGGGCGGCGCTCCGGCTCCTCGACGAGCCGACGCGCTTCCTGTCGACGGTGCAGTTCTACATCACGCTGATCGGCGTGCTGGCGGGCGTCTACTCCGGCCCGCGCTTCGCCGAGCCGCTCGCGGCCTGGCTGGGGCGCTTCGAGGCGCTCGCGCCGGTCACGCAATACCTCGACACGACGGCCTACGGCATCGTCGTCGTCGGCGTCACCTTCCTGTCGCTCGTCATCGGCGAGCTGGTGCCGAAGCGCTGGGCACTCACCAACCCGGAGGTCATCGCCGCGCGGCTCGCGCCGCTCATGGAGGCGCTCGCGCTCTTCAGCAAGCCCTTCGTCTGGGTGCTGCAGGGCTCGACGGAGCTCGTCTCGCGCCTGCTCGGCCTGCGCACGACGACCAACCGCGCGGTCAGCGAGGAGGAGATCCGCTCGATGATCGCCGAGGCGACGCACACGGGCATCTTCCACGTCGCCGAGCACCAGATGATCGAAGGCGTGCTGCGGCTGCCCGACCGCACCGTGCGCAGCATCATGATCCCGCGCGGCGACGTCGTCTGGCTCGACGCGGCCGACAGCCGCGAGACGGTGTGGAACGCCGTGCGCACGAGCGGGCACTCGCGCTACCCCGTCTGCCGCGGGCAGCTCGACGAGCTGGTCGGCGTCGTGATGACGGGGGACCTGGCCGAATGGCTCGGCAACCGCGAAGCCGGCGAGCTCTCGGCCCGCGCGCACGCGCCGCTGATCGTGCACGAGTCGACGCGCATCCTGCGGCTGCTGGAGCTGTTCCGCGAGTCGAAGATGCACTTCGCGGTGATCGTCGACGAGCACGGCTCGATCGAGGGCGTCGTGACGCCCTCGGACATCCTCACCGCGATCGCCGGCGAGCTGCCCGAGGCCGCGAGCGAGGAGCCCGCCGAGGCGGTCGCGCGCGACGACTCCTCGTGGCTGGTCGACGGAGGGATGTCGATCGACGACGTCGAGCGCTTGCTGAAGGCCGGCAACATGCGCTCCGGCGACGACTACACGACGCTCGCCGGCTTCGTCCTGGCGCAGCTCGGCCACCTGCCGGCCACCGGCGAAAGCTTCCGCTGGCGCGGGCTTCGGTTCGAGGTCGTCGACATGGACGGCCGGCGCATCGACAAGCTGCTCATCCAGAGGCTCGCGCCGCAGGCATGACGCGATGAGCTACCGGCCGGCCCGCCCGGGCCGTCACGCAATGGTCGCGCTGCGCGGCCTCGACCACCACGTCGTCCGCTGGGGGCCAGATTCCGGCGACCCGGTGCTGTTCCTGCACGGTTACGCCGACGCGGCCGCGACCTTCCAGTTCGTAGCCGACGAGATCGACCCGGAATTGCCGATGCTCGCGATCGACTGGCGCGGCTTCGGCGCCAGCGCACGCAGCCCCGGCGGGTACTGGTTCCCCGACTACTACGCCGACCTCGAGGCGATGATCGATGCCTTCTGCCCGGACGGGCCCGCGCGCGTCGTCGGCCACAGCATGGGCGCCAACGTCGCGATGATCTACGCGGGCGCACGGCCCGCGCGCATCTCGCGCCTCGTGAACATGGAGGGTTTCGGGCTCGCGCGCACGGACCCGGCGCAGGCGCCCGACCGGATCGGCCAGTGGCTCGACGAGGTGGGCGCGCCGCAGGCCGCGGGCGAGTACGCGAGCCTCGAGGCGCTCGCTCTCCGCGTCGCGAAGCGCAATCCGCGCCTCACGCCGGATCGTGCCGGCTTCATCGCCGCCTGCTGGAGCGAGCCGATCGCCGGCGGACGCGTGCGGCTCCTGGCCGACCCCGCGCACCGGCGCGTGAATCCCTACCTGTATCGGCGCGAGGAGATGGAGGCCTGCTGGCGTCGCATCGAGGCGCCGGTACTGATGGTCGTCGGCCGCGAGTCGGAGCTGCTGCCGCGGCTCGTGCCGGAGGGCGGCGTCGAGTCCTTCGGCGCATTCCTGCGCAAACTCGCGATCGAGGAGGTGGCCGGCGCCGGCCACATGCTGCATCATGAGCAGCCGCGCGCGGTCGCGCGGCTCATCGAGGCTTTTTTCGGGCAACCCGTGCCATGAGATGGCGACTGCGCGGCTACCTGCGCCGCACGATCACGTACCCGTGGGCGCGCCGCATCGCCGTCGCCGTCATCGGCGGCACGATCGTGCTCGTCGGCATCGCCATGGTCGTGCTGCCGGGCCCCGCGATCGTCGTGATCCCGCTCGGCCTCGGCGTGCTCGGCCTCGAGTTCGCCTGGGCGCGCCATTGGCTGCGCAAGCTCCGCGCGACGGCGAGCGACGTCGTTAACCGCGTTCGCGGCCGGCCGCGCGATCCACCACCACCACCCCCAACGCACGTCTGACGGTCTGACGGAGTGGCGGCACGGCGCGCGCGCTTCGCCGCCGCCGCCATCAGGGCGCGGACGAGTGCCGGGCGGGTCGCCGAGCGAGCGCAAGGTTCGTGAGTTCGCCATGACCACCCGCTGGCGCGGTTGACCGTCGTCCTTCCGCAGTTGAGGCAAGCGACAATTGCCAGCGCCTCGCGCGCGAGCGAGCGAGCGGGCGGGACCCCGAGGCGAGCGCGTTTTTCTTCCCGCGCGAGCGGAGGTGGTCCCGCCGGCGAAGCTAGTGCGCGCGGCGCTAGCTCTTGAGGCTTGCTTCGACTGCCGCGAGTGTGCGGGCCAAACCACTCGCGGACTTGGTTTGAAGGTCGGCAATCTCGGCAACGCAACCCGACTTGAACGCGCCTTCCCGCACCGACGGCAGGTTGATGCGGACGTTGAGGATCGCGGACTCGACACCGGCGCGGGCGAGCAGGGCGCCGACGCCGGCGTCGGACGCCGAGTTGCGGTTGCCCGTGGCCGCGGCTTCGGCCGCGAGGTCGATCGCTTCGAGGCACATCCGCGCCGTCGCGAGCGGCACGGCGGTCGCCTTTTCGTAGGCCGCGGCGATCGCGTCCGCGCGCGCCTTCTTCTCCGCATCCGTGCCTTTTGGCAGGCGCATCGCCGCCAGCACCTCGTCGAAGGCCCGGGTATCGTCGTCGACCGCGGCGAGCAGCTTCGCCTTCAGGGACTGGGCGCGCTCGGCCAGCGTCGACGAGGATTCCCAGGCGGATTCGTAGCCGGTCTTGCCGACGGTCAGGTTTGCGACCATCGCCGCGAGCGCGGCACCGAGGCTGCCGGCGAGCGCGGCGACCGAGCCGCCGCCCGGCGCGGGCGAGCTGCTCGACACCTCGTCGACGAATCGCTCGACGGTCGTGGAAACGAGCGGTCCCGGCATGCGCACAGCGTACTCGATGATCCGCTTGTCCGGGTCGAAGGGCGAAATCTGGGCGAGCCCCAGCGACTGCACGGCGATCTCGACGAGCTCGCGCTCGGGCAGCCCGGTCGAGCGGCCCTGCTTGCGCAGGTAGTAGCGGCCGGCCTCGACCAGGGGCTCGAGCGGCGTCAGGCCGACCAGCTCCGAGCCCGTGACGACGAGCCCGAGCTTTGCGGCTTCATCGCGCGCGGTCTCGTACACCTGGTGCAGGGGCGTCGTGCGGAAGGAGAGGAGGTTGACCGACACCTGCGCCTGCCGGTACTGCTCGATGTACCAGCCGATCGCTTTCACCGCCTTGAGCCTGCCGGGGACCCGCAGCTCCCGGCCGGCAGCGTCCTTCATGACTTCGCCTTTCGCATCGCGCTTGAGGCGGCCCGCCTCGCGGATGTTGAGCGCGACCTCGTTCGCGAGCTTCTGTTCGCGCGTGTTGACGTTCACGTTGTAGGCGATGAGGAACTCGCGCGCCCCGACGACGGTAGCGCCGAGCCTCGCATTGAACTTGGCGGGGCCGGCGTCCGGCTTCCACGCCGGATCGGCGAGCTTCTTCTCGAGCGCCTCGTACTCGCCGGCGCGGATGTCGGCGAGGTTGCGCCGCTCGGGCCTCGTCGCCGCGAACTCGTAGAAATAAACCGGCAGCGCGAGCGCCTCGGCCATGCGGCGGCCGAGCGCGCGCGCGACCTCGACGCAGCGATCCATGCTCACGCCGGATACCGGGACGATCGGGCAGACGTCGAGCGCGCCCATGCGCGGGTGCGCGCCCTGGTGGCGCGACATGTCGATGAGCGTGCTGGCCGCGACGGCGCCGCGGAAGGCCGCCTCGGCCACGGCGTCGGGTGCGCCGACGAACGTGAACACGGTGCGATTCGTGTCTGCGCCCGGGTCGACGTCCAGCAGCCGCACGCCGCTCGCGCCGGAGATCGCCCGGGCGATGGCGTCGATCACCGACTTGTCGCGTCCCTCGGAGAAGTTGGGGACGCACTCGACGAGCCCGGACACGATCGCCTCCCGCTTACGGCGCGCCGGCCAGGTAGTCGACGACGAGCGTCGTCATGAGCCGCATGGCGATCGGCACGGACTCGTCCGCCGCGTAGAACGTCGGCGTGTGGTGCCCGCCGGATTCCTTGCCCTCGGGCACCACGCCCAGCCGGAAGTAGAAGCCGGGCACGGCCTGGGCGAAGTACGAGAAGTCCTCGGAGCCGGTGATGGGCGGGGTGAGCCGGACCTTGTCCTTGCCGAGGACCCGCTCGAGCGATGGCACGAGCTGCTCCGTGAGCGCGGCGTCGTTCACGGTCATGGGATGTCCCGTCACGAACGACAGCTCGTAGGTGGCGTGTGCGGCCTTGGTGTGGCCTTCGAAGATCTCGCGCATGCGCGCCTGGATCGTCTCCAGCGTGGCGTCGTCGAAGGTCCGGATCGTGCCGCCGAGCTGGGCGCTCTCAGGAATGATGTTGTGGCGCTCGCCGCTCCTGAAGATGCCGACGGTGATGACGTTCTCGGAGAGCGGCGAAAGGATCCGCGAGCGGATGGTCTGGAGGGCCATCACGATCCCGGAGGCCGTGACGATGGGATCGACGCCGAGGTGCGGCGTGGAGCCGTGCGCCTGGCGGCCCTTGACGGTAGCCTCCCAGCGCGTCGCCGCCGCGAAGGCCGGGCCCGAGGCATATGCAACGATGCCGAGCCCCTCGTCGTCGCCCTCGGCGTCGGGCGGCGAGCCGTTCGTGTGAAAGGCGATGACGGCGTCCGGCTTCACCCTGGCGAATACGCCGTCCTCGACCATCATGCGCGCGCCGCCGCGCTCGCCGGCCGGCACGCCTTCCTCGGCGGGCTGGAAGATCAGCATGACGGTGCCCGGGAGATCGTCGCGGATCTCTGCGAGCATCGAGGCCACGCCGAGCAGGGCCGCGGTATGCACGTCGTGGCCGCAGGCGTGCATCACGCCCACGTCCTTGTCGAGATAGGTGCTGCGCACGGTGGACTTGAAGGGATAGTCGGCCTGCTCGGTGACCGGGAGCGCGTCCATGTCCGCGCGCACGGCGATCGTGCGGCCCGGCTTGCCGCCTTTCAGGATGCCGACGACGCCGGTGTGCGCGATGCCGGCCTGCACCTCGTAACCGAGAGACTGCAGGTGCTTCGCGACGAGCTCGCCGGTCCGCGTCTCGCGATTCGACAGCTCGGGATTGCGGTGCATGTCCTGGCGCTGCGCGATGCTGGCGCCCGAGTACTTCTGGGCAAGTGCCGAGATCTCGGCATCCGTCGGCCTCGCGGCCGCCGCGCTCCCGGCGGCCAGGAGGCAGGCCGCGGCCGCAATGGTCGATCGTGCAACGTGCATGGAATCCCCCGGTCTTAGCGTGCGAACAGCTGGCCCGCGATGTCGCGGAAGGCCTTGAACTCGAGCGCATTCCCGCTCGGGTCGGTCAGGAACATTGTCGCCTGCTCGCCGGGCTGGCCCTTGAAGCGGATGCAGGGCTCGATGACGAACGCGGTGCCCGCGGCCTTCAGCTGCGCGGCGAGCGCTTCCCAGTCGCGCATCTCGAGCACCATGCCGAAATGCGGCACGGGCACGTCGTGGCCGTCCACCGGGTTGTGGCCGGCGCCACCCGCGGCGCCCGGGACGACGTGGCAGACGAGCTGGTGGCCGAAGAAATCGAAATCCACCCACTCCCCGGCGCTCCGTCCCTCGGCGCAGCCGAGCAGGTCGCCGTAGAAGGCGCGCGCGGAGGCGAGGTCACGGACGGTGATCGCGAGATGAAAGGGAGTCAGCTCGGGCATCAGGATTCGAGCCTTGCGTTCATGGATATCTCGGCCCTCAGCACCTTGCTGAGCGGGCAGCCCGTCTTGGCCTTCTCGGCGGCCGCCTCGAACTTCAACGGGTCGGCGCCCGGCGCGCGCACGGAGACGTCGAGGTGCGAGCGCGTGATCGTGAATCCGGATTCGAGCTTTTCGAAGGTTATCGTCGCCTTCGTCTCGATGCGCTCGGGATGGATGTGCACGTGGCCGAGCTGCAGCGAGAGAGCCATCGAGAAGCAGCTGGCATGCGCGGCACCGAGCAGCTCCTCGGGATTCGTGCCCGGCGACGCTTCGAACCGCGTGCCGAAGGAGTACGGCGTGTTCGAGAGCACCATGCTCTCGGTCGTGATCGTGCCCTGGCCGTCCTTCAGGCCGCCCAGCCAGACCGCGGATGCCCTGCGTTCCATGCCTTCTCCTCAGTTGGCGCGTGTCCTGCGCGTCGTCAGATAGTAATGCCACAGGAGCCGCGCCGCGACCGAGCGCCACGGTGCCCAGGCGGCGCTCATCGCGAGCTGGCGCTCGGCATCCGGCCGCCGGCGCAGGCGCTTGACCTCCTGCAGCGCGACGGCGAGAGCGAGGTC
Organism: Steroidobacteraceae bacterium; assembly: GCA_035281265.1. GTDB lineage: Bacteria > Pseudomonadota > Gammaproteobacteria > Steroidobacterales > Steroidobacteraceae > SCUD01. The sequence goes on along the minus strand of DATEEF010000020.1, from coordinate 547 downwards.
GCCCACGGGCCAGACGTCGGGCCGCCTGAGCGCCATGAGGTAATAGACGTCCGCGCTCCAGGGTCCGATGCCGCGCAGCGCGAGGAGCGACGCGCGACCGGCGGGATCGTCGGCCCGCGCGACGCGCGTGAGCGAGAAACTGCCGTCGAGGACCGCGAGCGCGAGCGCGTGGCAGTAAGAGGCCTTCTGCCGCGTGATGCCGAGCCGGTGCAGCCCGAGGATGCCGCGCTCCGCCACGCGGTCGGGCGTCATGCCGCCGAGCTCGCCGCTCACGCGCCGGAACAGCGTGCGGGCCGCGGCGATGGAAACCTGCTGCTCGAGCACGATGTGCACGAGCGTCGGGAATCCCGGCCGGCGCGCCCACATCGGCGGCAGCCCGTTCTTCGCGGCGAGCGCGGCGAGGTCGGGGTCGCGCGCGGCGAGCGCGCGCACGCCGGCCGCGAGTGTCGCCTGGTTGAGCGCCCGCGAAGGCCGGGGCGCGAGGCGCTCTCGCGTATGCACGTCAGTCCCGGGGCTTCAGCCGCTCGCTGAAGTGATAGCCCGCGAG
>DATEEF010000019.1:0-28681 GCA_035281265.1 Steroidobacteraceae bacterium | reverse complement strand
GAGGCCATGGCCGCGAGGGCCACGAGGCTGGCCGCGGCGGCGACCGTGGTGCGTGCGATCGATCTCGTCATGCTCATCTTCCTGCTCCTTGCATGCGCCTCAGGCGGCGCCATCCGGTTCGAGATACGTGTAGCCGGCGAGCTCCGACTCGTAGAAGCGCTTGAGCGCCTGCCCCTCGGCGACCGAGAGGCTGCCGTCGCGCATGGCCCGCTCGCAGTCGCGCGCGAAACGCGGGTAGAGCTCCCCCGGGTCGTACTGCATGTAGCCGAGCACGGCACGCGCCGTGTCGCCCTTGATGATCTCCTCGATCCACCAGCCGTGCGCGTCGTCTAGGCGGATGTGCACGACGTGGGTGTCGCCGAAGAGGTTGTGCAGGTCGCCCAGGGTCTCCTGGTAGGCGCCGACCAGGAAGGCGGCCAGGAAGTACTCCTCGCCCGGCACCAGCTCGTGCACTTCCAGGGCCCGCTTGACGTCACGCAGCGAGACGAAGCGGTCGATCTTGCCGTCGGAGTCGCAGGTGATGTCGGCGAGCACGGCGCTGCGCGCCGGGCGCTCGTCGAGGCGGTGCAGCGGCATGATCGGGAACAGCTGGTCGATGGCCCAGCTGTCGGGCAGCGACTGAAACACGGAGAGGTTGCAGAAGTAGATGTCAGACAGCACCGTCTCGAGGTCCTCGAGCTCCTCCGGGAGCTTGCCGAGCTTGCGCGTCAGGTCGCGGATCTTCGCGCAGGTCGCCCAGTACAGGCGCTCCGCCAGGCTCCTCATCTCGATCGTGAGGTAGCCGAGGCTGAACATCTGCTGCGCCTGCTCGCGCGCCTGCTGGGCATCGTGCAGGCACTCGACGAGCCGGCGCTCGGTGACCGTCTGGTATGCGTCGTACAGGTCCGCGACCGGCGGCGGCAGGCTGCCGTTGCCGGGCCGCTCGGGCACGCTGAAGCGGTCGAGGCGGGCGGCGCCGAGCGCGTTGAACACGAGCACGCTGTGGTGCGCCGTGATCGCGCGGCCGGACTCGCTGATGATCATCGGGTGCGCGAGGCCGCGCGCGTTGCAGACGCTGGCGACGCGGTAGACCACGTCGTTCGCGTACTCCCGCAGCGAGTAGTTGGTGGATGACTCGAAATTCGTGCGCGAGCCGTCGTAGTCGATGCCGAGCCCGCCGCCCACGTCGATGTACTCGAGCCCCGCGCCCAGGCGGGCGAGCTCGGCGTAGACCTGGGCGAGCTCGTTGACGGCGTCCTTCACGCGACGGATGTCGTGCAGCTGTGAGCCCGGGTGGCAGTGCACCAGCTTCAGGCAGTCGAGCATGTCGTGCGAGCGCAGCACCTCGACGAGCTCCAGGATCTCGGTCGTGAACAGTCCGAACTTGGAGCGGTCTCCCGCCGACTCGCGCCACCGGCCGGCCCCCTCGGCGGCGAGCTTCACGCGCACGCCGATCTTGGGCCGCACCTGGTACTTCTGGGCGTGCTTCAGGATGTAGCCGAGCTCCGAGAAGTTTTCGACGACCGGGATGATCGCCCGGCCGAGCTTGGTCGCGAGGATCACCGCCTCGATGTAGTCGTCGTCCTTGAAGCCGTTGCAGATGATGAGGCGGCCCGGCGCGTCGCCCGTCATGGCCATTACCGCGAGGAGCTCGGGTTTGCTGCCCGCCTCGAGGCCGAAGCCGAGGTCGGCGCTGCCGCGGTAGACCTCCTCGACGACAAGGCGCTGCTGGTTGACCTTGATCGGGAAGACGGCGGCGTAGCGGTTCTTGTAGTCGTTCTCGGCGATGGCCGCGGCGAAGGCATCGTGCAGGGACCGCAGCCGGTCGCGCAGGATGTCGGAGAAGCGCAGCACCATCGGCGCGGTCAGGTCCCGCGCCTCGAGCTCGCGCACCACCTCGTAGAGGTCGATCTCGCGCTCGCCGCTCCGGTCGGGCCGGCACACGGCGTGGCCGGCGGCGTTGATGCCGAAGTAGCCCGTTCCCCAGGCCCCGACCGCGTAGAGCTGCTCGGAGTCCTCGACGCTCCAGTTCGTTCGCGGCGTCACCGCTCCGCGAGCCAGGCTGTCCAAATCGCGGTCCCGTTCGCTGCCAGAGGGCGCGGACGATAACAGATCACGACGCGCCGCGGGCAACCGGTCGCGACGGGTCGCGGATCCATTCGCTCCACGAGCCGGCGTACAGGCGTCCGTCCCGGATCCCGGCGGCCTCGAGGGCGAGCAGTCCATGGCAGGCGGTGACGCCGGAGCCGCACATGCAGATGGGCGCGCGGCCGGCGGCAGCGCCCGTACGCTGCCGCCACAGCGCGGTCAGCTCCGCAGCGCCGCGGAAGCGCCCGCCTGCATCGAGGTTCTCGGTGTACGGCAGGTTCACCGCGCCGGGCACATGGCCCGCCACCGCGTCGATCGGCTCGGTCTTGCCGCTGAAGCGCTCGGCGCCGCGCACGTCGACGAGCGTCTCGCCGTCGGCGAGCGCACGCAGGACATCTTCGGTATCCAGCACCATCTGCGGCCGCGGCCGCGGCACGAATGCCGCGGCCGGCCGCGGCGGCGGCTCGTCGCGCGACACCGGCCGGCCCTCGTCCGTCCAGGCCTGGTAACCGCCGTCGAGCACCGCGACCTCGTCGTGGCCGAGCCAGCGCAGCATCCACCACAGCCGCGCCGCAAACGCGCCCGAGCCCGCGTCGTAGCAGGCGACGCGCGTGCCGTTGCCGATCCCGAGACTGCCGAGCGTGCCGGCGAATTCCGCGGGCGAGGGCAGGGGATGGCGGCCCGTCGCCGGCGTCACCGGGGCGGCGAGATGGCGCTCGAGGTCGACGTGCACCGCGCCGGGCACGTGACCGGCACGCCAGGCGGCGATCCCGGCCCCGGGCTTGCCGAGCTCGAAACGGCAGTCCGCGACGAACCAGGCGGGATCGGCCAGCACCGCGGCCAGCTCGCCGGTCGAAATGAGTGGGCTTCGCAACCTTTTCTCCGCTCGCCGCATCTTACCCGCCATGGACGCGGTGCAGACGAAAGAGAGGAACCCTGCGGCGGCTGCGGCGGAGCCGAAGCGATCCCTGCCCGCGGTGACGAGCGCCGAGCGCGAGTTCTGGCGCCGGGCAGTCGCCACGGAACGCGCGCGCCAGCGCTGCGGCCGGCCCGCGCCGTTTCCGTTCCAGCCCGCCTGACTCACCCCGGGACGCCAGTGCGCCCCGTTCGCGAGCCGGCCCCGTGCCGGCTCGGCTTTTTTGCGCGCCTCGGATTTGGGTTACATTCGGCGCCATGAGCGAGCACAAGATTCACACGCACTTTCCCGGCAGGCTGGTCTTCATCGGCTTCGGCAGCATCGGCCAGGGCGTGCTCCCGCTGATCCTCCGCCACGTCGGCGGGCTGACGCCCGACCGCATCACGATCGTCACGGCGGACGATGCCGGGCGGGAGGAGGCGGCGCAGTTCGGCATCAAGTTCGTCAACCACCCGCTGACGCGCGAGAACTACCGGCATGTGCTCGAGCCGCTCATCGGTCGCGGCGACTTCGTGCTGAACCTGTCGGTGGACGTCTCCAGCGTCGCCCTCATCAAGCTCTGCCACGAGAAGGGCGCGCTCTACCTGGACACCTGCATCGAGCCCTGGCCCGGCGGCTATACGGACCCGAACATTCCCGCGAGCCGGCGCACCAACTACGCGCTGCGCGAGGAGGTGCTGGAGCTGCGCAAGGGCTGGAGCAACGGCCCGACCGCCGTCATCACGCACGGCGCGAACCCGGGCCTCGTGTCGCACTTCGTGAAACAGGCGCTGCTCGACATCGCGCGCGACACGGGCCACGAGGCCGGCGACCCGCAGAAGCGCGAGGACTGGGCGAATCTCGCCCGTGACCTCGGCATCCGCGTGATCCACATCGCCGAGCGCGATACCCAGGTCTCGAACCGGCCGAAGATGCCGGGCGAGTTCGTGAACACCTGGTCGGTGGACGGATTCGTGAGCGAGGGCAGCCAGCCCGCGGAGCTCGGATGGGGCACGCACGAGCGGCACTTCCCGCGCGATGGGCGCCAGCACGATTTCGGGCGCAAGAGCGCCATCTTCCTGACGCAGCCGGGCTGCGCGTCGCGGGTCCGGACCTGGACGCCGCAGGAAGGACCCTTCCACGGCTTCCTGATCACGCACGGGGAGTCCATTTCGATCTCGGACTTCCTCTCGGTGCGCCAGAACGATCGCGCCGTCTATCGGCCGACCGTCCACTACGCCTACCACCCGTCGGACAACGCGGTGCTCTCGGTGCACGAGTTCTGCGGCAAGAACTTCCAGATGCAGGAGAGGAAGCGGATCATGATGGGCGACATCACGAGCGGCATCGACGAGCTCGGCGTGCTGCTCGCCGGCCACAGGAAGAACGCGTACTGGTTCGGCTCGCAGCTCTCCATCGACGAGGCGCGCAAGCTCGTTCCCTACAACAGCGCGACCTCGCTGCAGGTCACGGTCGCGGCCCTCTCCGGCATGATCTGGGCGATCGAGAATCCGGCGGCGGGCGTCGTCGAGCCGGACGAAATCGACTTCCGGCGCAACCTCGAGATCTGCCGGCCCTACCTCGGCCCGGTGGTCGGCAGGTACAGCGACTGGACGCCGCTCTTCGAGCGGGGGCGGCTCTTCCCCGAGGACATCGACGAAAGCGATCCCTGGCAGTTCAAGAACATCCGGGTGATCTGATCACTCGTACTCGATCGCGATGACGGAAGCGCCGAGCGGCCCGCCCGGCAGCTGCACCTCGATTTCGTCCCCGACGCGACGGCCGAGCAGGGCACGGCCGAGCGGCGCATCCATGCTGAGGAACCCCGGCTCGCGGTCGAACTCGTCCGGTCCCACGATCCGGTGGCGGCGCCTGCGGCCCTCTGCATCCTCGATCGTCACCCAGGCGCCGAAGAAGGCCCGGCCGCGGTCCGCCGGCGGGCCGTCGACGACCTTGAGGCCGTCGAGGCGCTGTCGCAGGTAGCGCACGCGCCGGTCGATCTCGCGCAGGCGGCGCTTCCCATAGATGTATTCGGCGTTCTCCGATCGATCGCCCATGGCGGCGGCTTCGGCGACCGCGCGCGTGACGGCCGGCCGCTCTTTCAGCCACAGCTCGTCGAGCTCGGCGCGCAGCCGCCGCGCGCCTTCCGCGGTGGCGTACTTGGAACCCGTCCTGCCGCGTCCTTTCACGACTCGACTCTGGATAAACAAGTAATTGGACATAATGCCATGCTGAAACTGTGTCGCGGTTCACGTACTGCGCGCCGCTCCGCGACTAGTCTGAAGGCCAGTTTTCTTGCCTGCGTCAGTATCCCCTAGCGGACTTCCTTCCCTTCACCGAAAGTCCGCACTCCAGCCCCGGCCACAAGCCGGGGCTTTTTTTACGCCATTACAATGTGTCGGTGATCGCGGCGCCGGCTTTCAAGGATCATTTCTCGGGACAGTCGCAGGCTTACCGGCGCTACCGGCCGGAGTATCCGCCGGAGCTCTTCGACTGGCTCGCAGCTCTCGCCCCGGCCCGCGACCTCGCGCTCGATGTTGCGACGGGCAGCGGCCAGGCTGCTGTCGCGCTTGCTGCCTGCTTCAGGCGCGTGATCGCGACCGAACCCTCGGCGGCCCAGCTCGCCGAGGCACCCGCACACACGCGCGTCGAGTACCGGTGCGAGGCGGCCGAGTCCATCTCGGTGGAGCCCGGCCGCGTGGATCTCCTCGTCGCGGCACAGGCCGCACACTGGTTCGAGTGGCCGCGCTTCGTCGCCGAGGCCCTGCGGGTGCTGCGGACCGGCGGCGTACTCGCCTTCTGGACCTACGGTAACTGCCACGTCACGCCCGAGATCGATCGCCTCGTCGCGGATTTCTCGCGCGACGTCGTCGGCCCGTACTGGCCGCGCGAGCGCCGCCATGTGGACGAGGGCTATCGCGATCTCACCGTGCCGCTCCCGCCGCTCGCCGTTCCCCCGTTCGAGATGCGCACGCACTGGGACGCGCAGGCGATGCTCGGATACCTCGACACCTGGTCGGCCGTCCGCCGATGCCGCGCACGGTCCGGACACGACCCGCTCGCGCTGGTCGCCGGGCCGCTGGCGGCGGCCTGGGGCGACGCTGCGCGGGAGATGCGATGGCCGCTCGTCGTCAGGGCTCATCGCGCCTGAGCCACGACTTGTCGCGGGGCGGAACCGGCACGACCGGGGCCTGCCTTATAATCCGCGCCCCCCAGACTGGAGATCCGGCATGTTCCTGCGCATCCTCACGCCCGCCATCCTGTGCCTGGCTGCCGCCGCCGCGCTGGCCGATGACGCTGCCAATGCGCCGCTCACGGCCGGCATCGACAAGTCCGCGATGGACCTCAAGGTGCGGCCCCAGGACGACCTGTTCCGCCACGTGAATGGCACCTGGCTCGCCAACACGCCGTTCCCGGCCGAATACGCGAGCGCAGGCATCGGGATCATGCTGCTCGAGAAGGCGCAGGCCGACGTCCAGGCGATCCTGCTCGAGGACAAGGGCAAGCTCGGCACGATGTACGCGAGCTTCATGGACGAGGCCAGGGTCGAGGCTCGCGGAATCGAGCCGCTCGAGCCGCTGTTTGCGGAGATCGCCGCCCTCGACGGCCCGGCGGCTCTCGCGACCTGGTTCGGGCGGGCGCAGGGCCGCGGAATCAGCACTCCGCTCGGCGTATACGTGTTTCCCGACGCCAGGAACTCGACGCACAACGTTGCCTACGTGGACCAGGACGGCCTCGGCATGCCGAACCGGGACTACTACCTGAAGACCGAGGCCGAGTACGTCGAATTCCGCCGCAAGTACGCCGACTACCTCGCGAAGCTCCTGGCGCTCGCGGGCGAGGGGGGAGGCAGCGAGCGCGCGGCGAAGATCCTCGCGCTCGAAACGAAGCTCGCGACGGACCAGTGGACGCCGGTCGAGAACCGGGACCCGGTCAAGACGTACAACAAGAACAGCCTCGAGTCCGCGGCGGCGCTGGCGCCCGGGTTCGACTGGAAGGCCTGGCATGCGGCGACTGGACTGCCGGCAGGAGACTTCGTGGTCCGCCAGCCGAGCTACGTGACGGCGCTCGGTGGCCACCTCGCGAATGAGGATCTCGCGACCTGGAAGGACTACCTCAGGGTGCGCACGATCGGCGCCTACGCGCGCGTGCTGCCCGCCGCTTTCGTCGAGGCGTCATTCGACTTCAACTCGCGTACGCTCCGCGGCACCGAGACGCTGCGGCCGCGCTGGAAGCGCGCGGTGCAGGAGACCGACAACGCGATGGGCGAGGCGATCGGCGCGGCCTACGTCGCGCGCCACTTCCCGCCCGAGGCGAAGGCGCGCATGGTGACGCTCGTCGACAACCTGCTCGCGGAATTCGACCGCGGCATCGACCGCCTCGACTGGATGAGCGCGGCGACCAAGGCCGAGGCCCACGCGAAGCTCAGGAAGATCAACGTCAAGATCGCGTACCCGGACAAGTGGCGCGACTACTCGGGCCTCGAGATTCGCGCCGACGACCTGGTCGGCAACGTCATGCGCGCGAACCAGTTCGAGTGGAACTGGCAGGCGGCGCGCGCCGGCCAGCCGAAGGACCCGACCGAGTGGTTCATGACGCCGCAGACGGTCAACGCCTATTACCTGCCGACCAACAACGAGATCGTGTTCCCGGCCGCGTTCCTGCAGCCGCCGTACTTCGACATGCAGGCGGACGACGCCGCGAACTACGGCGCGATCGGCTCCGTGATCGGCCACGAGATCAGCCACGGCTTCGACGACAAGGGCCGCCAGTACGACGGCGACGGGAACCTGCGCGAGTGGTGGACGGCCGAGGACAACGACAAGTTCAAGGCGAAGGCTGCGGGCCTCGTGAGCCAGTACAATTCCTTCGAGGCGCTGCCGGGGCTCAACGTCAACGGCGAGCTCACGCTCGGCGAGAACATCGGCGACCTCTCGGGCGCGGCGGTCGCCTACGGCGCCTACATCCATTCGCTCGGAGGTGCCGAGCCGCCGGTCATCGACGGCTATACCGGGCCGCAGCGCTTCTTCCTCGGCTATGCCCAGGCCTGGCGCACGAAGTGGCGCGAAGGGCTCATGCGCGAGGTCGTGCTGACCGACCCGCACTCGCCCAGCGAGTTCCGCGCGAACGGCGTGGTCGCGAACATGGACGAGTTCTACGCCGCCTTCGGCGTCAAGGAAGGCGACAAGCTGTGGCGGCCGGCCGCGGAGCGCGTGAAGATCTGGTGAAGGGCGCCCGGCGCGGGGATAATGCGCGGATCATGAGGTTCCGCGACTTCCGGCTCGCAATCCCGCTCCTGGCGGCGCTCGTCGCCGCCTGCACGCCATTCGAGTCGCTCTGGAAGAAGCCGAAGGCGGGGCAGGAAGCGGCGGCCGAGGCGGTCGAACCGCCGCCGCTGCCGCTCGCGGAAGCCACGCACCGTTTCCTCGTGTCTCCCGACCAGGACGTCGTCGGCGGCGTCCAGATGACTATTGCGCGCCACGAGGACACGTTCGCCGACATCGCGCGCCGCTTCAACGTCGGCTACACCGAACTCGTGCGCGCCAATCCCAAGGTCGATCCCTGGCTGCCCGGCGAGGGAACCGAGATCGTGCTGCCGACGGAGTTCATCCTGCCCGACGCGCCGCGCGAGGGACTCGTGCTGAACCTCGCGCAGATGCGCCTGTATTACTTCCCGAAGCCGGAGAGGGGCGCCCCGAAGGACGCGCCCGTCGAAGTCGTGACGCACCCGATCGGCATCGGCAAGGTCGGCTGGGCGACGCCCGAGGGTTCGACGAAAGTCGTTTCGCACGTCAAGGACCCGACCTGGACGCCGCCGCTCTCCGTGCGCAAGGAGCACGAGAAGGATGGCGACATTCTCCCGGCAACCGTGCCGCCCGGGCCCGACAATCCGCTCGGGCGGCACATGATGCGGCTCGGCTGGCCGAGCTACCTGATCCACGGCACGAACAAGCCGCCTGCCGTCGGCATGCGCGCGAGCGCGGGATGCGTGCGCCTCTATCCCGAGGACATTGCGCTGATCTTCGAGGCCGTGCCGGACGGTACCAAGGTCACGGTGGTGAACCAGCCTGTCCTGCTCGGCTGGCACGGCGACCGGCTGATGGTGCAGGCCTACGAGCCGCTCGTGGACGACAAGCGCGACTGGGCCGACGTGCCGAAGACCCTGCGCAGGAATCTGAAGAAGCCGAAGTCGCCGCTCTGGAAGAAAGTGGCGGAGCACGACGAGGCGATCGACTGGGAGGCCGTCGCAGCGGCTGCAAAGGAGCCGAGCGGCATCGCGCTGGCCGTCGGGCCCGGCGCCCGGCGCGACCTCGCGGCGACGATCGCCGCCGCCCCGAAGGTGCGCAACGCCCTGCCCCAGGGCGCCACCTGGAACGGCGTCGAGGACCAGTACGCCGGCGACCCGCGGTTCGCGAAGCCGGAGGAACCGGAAAGCGCAAGTGAAGGGGACGCACCCCTTCAGCGACCGGCTAGCGCATCTTCCGGAACCGCGGATCGCTGAAGGGGTGCGTCCCCTTCACTGAAGGGGTGCGTCCCCTTCACTTGCGGGCGGCCAGTGCGCAGGCGATCGAGCCCGCGACGACCATCAGCGCCCCCGTGACCGACAGCGCATTGAGCCCTTCGGCCGCCACGAGGCCGAGACCCAGCCGTTCGACGAGCCACATGGCAGCAATCGTGAAGAGCGGTGCCGTCGCGATCACCGCGCTGACGCGCGACACCTCCCAGAAGTAGAGCGCCTCGACGAACGCGCCGTAAGCCACGAGCGTATTCGCGCAACAGAACGCGAACATGCCCAGCTGCAACCCGTCGAGCCCGGTGATCTCGCCGGGGTGCGCGGTCGGCAGCAGCAGGAGCGTCGCGCCGACGTAGATCATGAACAGCACCTGCTGCGCGGTGAAGTGGCGCAGCAGCAGCTTCTGCGCGAGCCCGTAGATCGCCCATGAGATGGCGGCGCCGACCGTCAGCGCGACACCGAGGCCCAGCCCCTCGGCCGGACGCATCAGTTCCGCAAGCCGGTCGTTGAAGAAGAGCAGGAGTCCCGCGACGAGGATGGCGAAGCCCGCCCACTGGATGCCCGCGAGCTTCTCGTGGAACACGACCACGCCGCCGACCAGCAGCAGCAGCGGCGCGAGCTGGATCACGACCTGAGTGACGGACGGCGTCGCATGATCGAGCGCGACGAGGTAGAGGACGAAATTGCCGACCAGCGTCAGCGTCGCCGCGACGACGAGCGCGGCGGCCGCGCGGCCGGCACCGCGCACGCGCGGCAGAGAGCCGCGCCAGGCGAGGAACGCGCCGAGGCCAGCCATCGCCACGGCGAAGCGCCACCACACGATCGTGAGCGCGTCCATGGCCTCGAGCACGACCTTGAGCGCAATGGGCAGAAGTCCCCACAACGCGGCGGTCGTGAGCGATAGCGTGAAGCCGAGCCGCCAGTTCGTCGGGCCGCCTGCCATGCCCGTTCATGATAATCTGCTTGCGTGCTGCGGGAGTCAGCCGTGACTGAACGACTGGCCGGCATCCAGGTTCAAGAAGAAGCCGGCCCGGGGCAAGCGATCGCGGAAGCGCCGACGGCCGTGACGGCCTTCGTCGGCCGCTGCCTGCGCGGACCCGTGGACCGGCCGGTGCGCATCTCGGGCTTCAACGAATTCCAGCGCGTGTTCGGCGGCCTCTGGCAACCGTCGACCCTTGCCTATGCTGTCGAGCAGTACTTCGAGAACGGCGGACGCACGGCCGTCGTCGTGCGCGTCGCCAACGGCGCGCGCTGCTGCACGCTCCATCTGCAGGCCGGTGACGCCGCGCTGGTGCTGGAGGCGCTCGCGCCCGGCACGCGCGAGTTCCTGCGCGCCGCCGTCGATTACGACGGCATCGGCGACAACGAGGACGACTGCTTCAACCTCGTGATCCAGCGCGTGCGTACGCCCGGTTCCGAGCACATCGAGGACCAGGAGATCTATCGTCGCGTGTCCATCGCCCCCGAGGGGCCGCGATCCGTCGGCACGGTCCTCGCCGAATCCGCGCTCGCGCGCGTCGCGGGCGAACTGCCGCGCACGAGGCCCGAGCCGACCCCGCGGCAGGACCCGCGCGGCATCGCCGGCTACGTGCTTTCGGGGACGGACGCCGACGACGGCGCGCCGCTCACCGACTACGACATCATCGGCTCCGCCGCGCGCGGCACCGGCCTGTTCGCGCTCGACGCCGCCGGCGGCTTCAATTTCCTGTGCATACCGCCGCTGTCGCGCGAGGTGGACGTCGGCGCGAGCACGCTGCTCGTCGCCAACCGCTTCTGCCGCGAGCGGCGCGCGATCCTGTTCGTCGACCCGCCGCTCGCCTGGGACAGCGCGTCGAAGGCGCTCTCCGAGATGCGGCACTGGCCGCTACCGTCCGATTCGGCATGCATGTACTTCCCGCGCCTGCTCGGCTACGACAAGCTGCGCGGGCGATTCGAGGCTTTCGCGCCGTCCGGCGCGGTCGCAGGCATGCTGTCGCGCGCGTCCGAGCATTGGCCCGTATGGACCGGCGCCTGCGGCGACGAGGCCGTGGTGCGGCCGGGGCTGCGGCCGGCCTGCGCCGTGGACGACGACCAGCGCGGCCGGCTGGCCGCGGCCGGCGTCAACACCGTGCAGGCCGTGCGCCGCCCGGGACGCGACCTGCCGAAGGCCTGCACGCTCGCCGGGCCCGGCGCCGTCGACGCGGACTGGCGCTCGCTCGCCGCGCGCCGCCTCGCACATCTCGTCGTCAACAGCATCGAGCACGGCACGCGCTGGCTCGTGTTCGAGCCGAGCGAGCCCGCCACCTGGCGTCGCGCGACCGCGCAGCTGCGCCAGTTCATGACGACCCTCGAGGAGCGCGGCGCATTCGCGGAACGCGAGCCGGGCGACCGCTGGTTCGTCGTCTGCGACGAGCGCCTCAACCGGGAGCGCCAGCGGGAGCAGGGCTTCGTGAACCTGCTCGTCGGCATCCCGGCGCTGCGGCCCGGGCGCTTCCACGCCTGGCTGGTGAGCCATCGTGCCGGCGGAAGCCGCGTGCAGACCGTGAGCCCCAACCTGGCGGGGCTGCCCGACAGCGGGCTGACGCAGGTGCTCGCCGAGCTCGAGCTGCCGCCTGACTGAGGCTCCCTAGCCGAAACCTCCGCCGCCCGGCGTCTCGATCCTGATCGCATCGCCCTGCGCGACGGGCGCCGCCGCGCAGGCGGGCAGCTCCTCGACCGTTCCGTCTGCACGCAGGATCCGGTTGACGCCTTTTGCGCCCGGCTCGCCGCCCGCGAGCCCGAAGGGCGCGATGCGGCGGTGATTGGAGAGCACCGCGACGGTCATCGGCGCGCGGAATTCGATCACGCGCACGAGTCCGTCGCCGCCGCGGTTGCGCCCGGCGCCGCCGGAGCCGCGGCGGTAGCGGAACTCCCGCAGCAGCACCGGGTGCCGGCTCTCGAGCACTTCCGGATCGGTGAGGCGCGAATTCGTCATGTGAGTCTGCACGCCGGACGCGCCGTCGAAGCCCCGCCCGGCGCCGGAGCCGCCCGCGATGGTCTCGTAGTACTGGTGGGCCGCGTCACCGAAGGTCAGGTTGTTCATCGTGCCCTGCGAGGCCGCGAGCACGCCGAGCGCGCCGAGGAGCGCATCCACGATGCACTGCGAGGTTTCCACGTTGCCCGCGACGACGGCCGCGGGCGCGACGGGGCTCACCATCGAGCGTTCCGGCACGCGGATGGAGAGCGGCCGCAGGCAGCCTTCGTTCAGCGGGAAATCGGCGTCGACCAGCGCGCGGAAGACGTAGAGCACTGCGGCAGTGCATACGGCGAACGGCGCGTTGAAGTTGCCGGGCTGCTGCGCAGACGTGCCGGCGAAGTCGATGACGGCGCTCCTCGCCGCGCGGTCGACGCGGACGTCGACCTCTACGGCGCTGCCGTCGTCCATCTCGTAGCGCATCCGGCCGTCGCGCAGGCGGCCGATGACCTCGCGCACGCAGGCCTCCGCGTTGTCCTGGACGTGCGCCATGTAGCGTACGACGGTGTCCCGGCCCGTGCGGCGCACGAGCGCCTCGAGCTCTGCCGCGCCGCGCGCGTTGGCGGCGAGTTGCGCCTTGAGGTCGGCGACATTCTGGTCCGGATTGCGTGCGGGCCAGGGACCCGCGCCGAGGCACTCCCTCAGCTCCCGCTCGCGCAGCACGCCGTCGTCCACCAGAAGGAAGTTGTCGAACAGGACTCCTTCCTCGTCGATCGTGCGCGAGCCCGGCGGCATCGAGCCCGGCGTGATGCCGCCGATATCGGCGTGGTGCGCGCGCGAGGCTACGAAGAACGTGGGCGCCGCGTCGCCGCCGCCGAACACCGGGCTGACCACGGTGATGTCGGGCAGGTGCGTGCCGCCCGCATAAGGCGCATTGAGCATCCAGGCGCGGCCGGGACGCAGCGCGCCCGCGTTCGCCGCGATCACGGCGCGCACGCTCGCGCCCATTGAACCGAGGTGCACCGGCATGTGCGGCGCATTCGCGATGAGCGCGCCGGCAGCGTCGAAGAGCGCGCAGGAGAAGTCGAGCCGCTCGCGGATGTTGACCGAGACCGCGGTCGCCTGGAGCACGGCGCCCATCTGCTCGGCGACCTGCATGAAGCGATGGTTGAAGAGCTCGAGCTGTGCGGGGTCGGCCGCTGCCGCATCGACCGGGGCCCGCTGCCGCGGCGACTGCCGCGCGAGGAGCAGATTGCCGTCGGCGAGGGCTTCGGCCGCCCAGCCCGCCTCGACGACCGTCGTGGAATGCGGCTCGACGACGAGGGCCGGACCGGCGAGAGGCACGCGGCCGCGGAGGGCCGCGCGCTCGACGAGCGGCACTTCGCGCCAGCCGTCGAACCAGGCCTCGACACGCCGGTCGCCGCGGTCGCGCGGGCCGGCGACCGCCGCGACAGCCTGCCGTTCGCCGTCGACCACCGCCTCGGCCGCCAGCGTCGCAAGTTGGGGTACCGTGTCCGGTGGCGCAAAGCCGAAGCGCCGCGCAAACGCGGCCCGGAACCCGCGCAGCACTTCTGCCAGCGGCCCATGCGGGATCTCGAGCGCGGTTTCCGTGCCGGGCGCGCGCAGTTCGAGCGTGCGGCGGATGCGCACGTCGCCGGCCGCAGCACCCTGCGCGGACATCGCCGCGACGAGCGGCGCGCCGAGTTCGTCGAACCGCGAATCGAGCGCAGCATGCAGCGCGGGCGTCAGCGCGCTCTCGACGCTCTGCCTGCGCACCAGCCGGCGGTCGGCGAGGCCGATGCCGAAGGCGGAGAGGACGCCGGCGAGCGGATGCACCAGGATCTCGCGGATGCCGAGGGAGTCGGCCACGCGGCAGGCGTGCTGCGGCGCGGCGCCGCCGTAGCACAGCAGGCCGAACTGCGCCGGGTCATGGCCCTCGCGGACGGACACGTGGCGGATCGCGCGCGCCATGGATTCGACCGCGACCTCGAGGAACCCGGCCGCGAGCTGCTCGACGCTCTCCGGGGCCTGGCCCGCCATGGATTCCGCAAGCGCCACGAACTTTTGCCGCACGACGACGGCGTCGAGCATCTGGTCGCCGCGCTCGCCGAATATCGCCGGGAAGGAATCCGGGCGGATCCGCCCGAGCAGCACCTGCACATCGGTGACGGCGAGCGGCCCGCCATTCCGGTAGCAGGCGGGCCCCGGCCGCGAACCGGCCGAGCCCGGCCCCACTGTGAGCCGGCCGCCGGCAAAGGCGAGCACGGAACCGCCGCCCGCCGCGACGGTGTGGATGTTCATCATCGGCGCCTGCAGCCGCACGCCCGCGATGGCCGTCTCGAAGCGCTGGGGCAGGGCGCCGTCGTACAGCGCGACGTCGGTCGAAGTGCCCCCCATGTCGAACGCGATCAGGCGCGGGCGGCCGCAGGCCTGCGCGATGCGTGCGGTCGCGACGAGCCCACCCGCGGGTCCCGACAGCACCGCGTTGCAGGCACGGAGCGTCTCCGGCGCAGTGAGGCCGCCGCTGCTCTGCATGATCTCGAGCCGCGCACCGGCGTGGCTGTCGCCAAGCCCGGCGCGGAAGGCGCGGACGTAGCGCGCGAGCAGCGGCGAGAGGTAGGCGTCCACCACCGTCGTGTCCCCGCGGCTCACGAGGCGGATCAGCGGCGACACCTCGTGCGACGCCGTCACCTCCCGGATCCCGGCCGCGCGCGCGAGCGCGGCCGCGGCGCGCTCGTGCGCCGGGTGGCGGTAGCCGTGCAGAAAGGCGATGGCGACGCTCTCGATGCCGCGCGCGGCGAGGCGCGCGAGGTCGCCGGCCAGCCGCGCCCTGTCGAGCGCGGCGAGCACCTCGCCCTCCGCGGTCACGCGCTCGTCGGCCTCGACGACCTCGGCATACAGCGGCACCGGCAGCTCGATTTTGAGGTCGAAGAGGCGCGGACGATTCTGGTAGCCGATCGCGAGCGCGTCGCCGAACCCGCGCGTCGTGACGAGCGCGGTCGGCACGCCCCGCCGCTCGAGGAGGGCATTGGTGGCGACCGTCGTGCCGATTCGGATCGCGTCGATGCGGGCACCCGGGCCGCCTTCGCGGGCGAGCAGCTCGAGGATGCCGGCCACGCCGGGATCGGTCGCGCCGCCATCTTCCGAGAGCCGCTTGTCGACGTGCAGCCGCCCGTCCGGCGCGCGGCCGACGATATCCGTGAATGTCCCGCCGCGATCGATCCAGAATTGCCAGCCGGCGGTGCCGCCCATGCGGCTCAGGATAGCGTGCCCGGGGCGTAGACCTTCGACAGGCGCTCGAGGGCGCCGGCGGCGAGCCGCTCACAGGCGTCGCGGTAGCCGATCTCGATGGCGCGCTCGAATCCCTTCCAGTCGAGTAGCTCGACGGATTCGAGGGCGGGGGTGACGAGCAGGTCACTCTGCGTGCGGTGCTCGAGCGTCGTGGCGGCGCTGTTGACCATGCCGGCACGCCAGAGGATCTGCAGGATGTTGGGCCGCCGGCGCGCGCCGCGGCCGCTCAGGAGCGACCATAGCGACGGGGATTCCGTGGCCTCGACGTCGGTCGTGAATACGCGGTCGGTGCCGCAGTCGACGCCGATCACGGGCCCGCGGCCCTTGGCGCGCATCACGTCCACCGGCAGGTTGTTCATGGCGCCGCCGTCGACGTAGACGGCTCCGCCCTGGAAGACCGGCGGCAGCACGCCCGGGATGGCGACCGAGGCGCGCAGCCAGCGCCACAGCGATCCCTCCTGGTGCACGGCGATCCGGCCCGTCGTCAGGTTCGAGGACACGCAGAAGAACGGCAGCGGCAGGTCCTCGATGTCGATGTCGCCGAACTCGCGCCGCAGCAGCATCCCGACTTTCCGCCCCGACACGAGCGAGACGAGCGGCAGGGTGTAGTCGGAGAGCGGGTTTGTATCGACGAAGCTGCGCTTGAAGCGCATCCGCAGCTCGGCATCGTCCCAGTCCGCCGCCACGCCCGCGGCGAGGATGCCGCCCATGCTGCTGCCGCCGACGATGTCGATCGGCACGCCGTGCTCGCGCAGCGCGCGCACGACGCCGAGGTGCGCGAATCCGCGCGCGCCGCCGCCGGAAAGCACCACGCCCACGGCACGGCCGGTGAGCAGCCGCACCAGCCGCTCGAAGTCGGCGGCGCCGCGCAGGTGATGGTGCGGCATGCCGGGAAAGGCGGCATGCCAGCGCGCCGCCGCGCCGGCGCGGAACCCGTCCTCGTGCAGCAGCAGGAGCTCGGCCCGGCGCATGCCGCCGTCCAGCCAGCGCGCGCTCGCCCAGGCGGAGGCGTCGTCCGAGGCGCGCGCAGCCACCAGCACGACGTCGGCCTGCCGCAGGCACAGCTGTGTCCACGGCGTGTCGCCGGCGTCGGCCGCGTAGACGACGAAGTCGTTCCTCGACTCGCGTTCGTGGAACCACTGCGGGCTGTGCCTGGCGGCGCGTTCCCGCGCGACGAGATCGGCGCGCCCGAGACGTGACAGCGCACGGACGAGCTGCCCGGAGTGCGCGGCGAGATCGAGGCCCGCGTGCTGGGGGACGAGCGCGATGGTACGCGGCGTCATCGCGCGCTGGCGTTCGACGTCGCGATGGTCGATGCGCTGCACGGTGAGGCGGGCGAGGCGCAGGATCGCCTCGGGATGGCCGAGCAGCACGCGCTCGAAGGTCCCGGCGGAGAGCACCGCGAGCTCGGAATCGCGCAGCGCGCGGACCGTGGCCCGCCGCGGGCTGGCGACGATGATACCCATCTCGCCGACGGTCTCGCCGGCGGCGACGCGCCCGACCAGCTCGCCGCCCGGACCGTACACGCCGAGGCAGCCGCTCACGACGAAGTAGACTGCGTCGGCGGGCGTGCCGGCCTCGAAGAGCAGGGCGCCGCCGGGCACCGACAACCACTCGAGTTCGGTGACGGCCTCGTCGACGACATGCTTGGGCAGGCCGGAGAACAAGGGAAGCGCCGCGAGCATCGCCCAGGGATTGGCCCGCGGGTCGATCTGGGTCCGGTCTTCCTCGGCGTCCACGGCCCCGGGACGATAGCACGCGGCATCGCCACCGCTAGAATCGACGCTCATGAGTGTGACGGACCGCAAGCTGCTCGAGCGCATCTGGAAGGCGGTCGCGGAGATTCCCTGCGGCGAGGTCGCGAGCTACGGCGGTATCGCCCGGCGCGCGGGCGCGCCGCGGCGGGCCCGCTTCGTGGGCCACGCACTCAAGGTGGCGCCTGACGCCCTGAAGTTGCCCTGGCACCGCGTGCTCAACGCGCAGGGCCGCATCAGCCTGCCCGCCGGATCGAAGGCGCATCGCGAGCAGCGCCGCCTGCTCGAGGCGGAGGGCGTGGTGTTCAGGAACGGGCGCGCGGACGTCGCGCGCAGCGGGAAACCCGACCTCGATGCGCTGCTGTGGAAGCCGCGCCGGGACTGATACCATCGGGCGGATCGGCAACGGAGCGGCGCATGGCGAGTCGTCACGTCGTGTTCTCGCACGGGCAGGAAAGCGGCCCCTGGGGAACCAAGATCTCGGCAATGGCGGAAGTCGCGAAGAGCGAGGGCTGGAACGTCGACTCCGTCGACTACCGCGGGGTCGCCGACGCACGCGACCGCGTCACCCGCCTCCTCAGCTTCTGCCGCGACCTGCGCGGCGACCTTGTGCTCGTGGGTTCCAGCATGGGCGCCTACGTCGCGACCTCGGCCTCGGCGCTGCTGCATGCGCGCGGGTTGTTCCTGCTGGCTCCCGCATTCTACATGCCCGGCATGGAGCAGCTGACGGCCAAGCCCGCACCTTGCCCCAAGACGATCGTCCACGGATGGCGCGACGACGTCGTGCCCATCGAGAACAGCCTGAAGTTCGCGCGCGAGCATTCGGCGACGCTGCACATCCTCGAGTCCGATCACCGGCTGCACGACGTGCTGTCGCTGGTGAACTACCTCTTCGAATACTTCCTCGTGGCGCTCGATCTCCCGAAGCGCCGCTGAGCGACCCAGCGGAGACGCGCTAGACTGGGCGACTTGCCGTTTGGGGAGATTCCGATGCGCACGATCGTCGCGACGGGACTGCTGGCGGTCATGCTCGGCGGCTGCGGGGACAGCGACGAGCCCGAGGAACCGATGAAGGTGGAGGACACGGTGTTCGCGCCCGTCGTCACCGCCCCCGCCAGGGTCCAGGACCGCGCCAACGCCGCGGTCGAGCTGCACCGCGAGAACATGAACGAGCGCCTCGAGCGGGACGAGGGCGACGGCGACGAAGAAGTGCCCGCCGGGGACTGAGCGGGCCCCCACTTGAGCCGCACCCTCATGTGGATGCTGCGCGGGCTCATGCGCCCGTTCGTCCGCCCGACCGTCGTGCCGCAGGACGCGCTCTCGCGCCTTCACGGGCGTGCGCGGCCGCTGCTGTACGTGCTGGAGGAGCGCAGCACCTCCGACCTGCTCGCGCTCGAGCTCGCCTGCATGCAGGGCGGACTGCGCCGGCCGGGCAAGCGCCTGAAGCTACGCGGCCTCGACCTGCCGCATTCCGCCGTCGCGCTCGAGCGCCGCTCGGGCGCCCTGAGGAAGCGGGCCGACCGGCGCACGCCGCCCGAGCTCGCCCGGACCGTCGCCGCGGCGGGCGCGGACACGGCGCTCGAGCTCGACATCGTCCCCGTCGCGGTCTACTGGGGACGCGCGCCACAGCGCGACAGGTCCTGGTTCGGCCCGATGTTCTCCGAGAACTGGGCGCTCGTCGGGCCCTTCCGGAGGCTGCTGTCGATCGTCTTCAACGGCCGCAGCACGCTGATCCGCTTCGGCGAGCCGCGGCCGATCCAGGGTTACGCCGCGGGCGGCCCC
Organism: Steroidobacteraceae bacterium; assembly: GCA_035281265.1. Taxonomy (GTDB): domain Bacteria; phylum Pseudomonadota; class Gammaproteobacteria; order Steroidobacterales; family Steroidobacteraceae; genus SCUD01. The sequence continues at coordinate 9,446 of DATEEF010000019.1, read as the reverse complement.
GACGGCGCGCGCGGCGCGCGCAAGCTCCTCAAGGACATGCGCGCGGAGTTCCGCCACATGCGCGTGGACACGCTCGGGCCCGACCTGTCGCGGCGGCGCGCGATCGTGGCGCAGGTGCTGCGCACGCGCGCCGTGCGCCAGGCGGTGCGGCAGGAGATCCGGGACACGAAGCGCAGCCGGCGCGACGGGCTCCTCGTGGCGCGCAAGCACGCGCTCGAGATCGCCGCGAACTACTCGCACACCTTCGTGCGCGTCGCGGAGCGCATCCTGAGCCGCTTCCTGACGCGGGTCTACGACGGCATCGAGGTGAGGAACGCCGAGTACCTGGACCGGCTGCCGCCCGCCTGCGAGATCGTCTACATGCCCTGCCATCGCAGCCACGTCGACTACCTGCTGCTGTCGTACGTGATCTACAGGCGCGGCTACGCGGTGCCGTACGTGGCCGCGGGCGTGAACCTGAACCTGCCGGTCATCGGCCGCTTCCTGCGCAAGGGCGGCGCATTCTTCATACGCCGCAGCTTCCGCGGCTCGGGGCTGTACCCGATCGTGTTCATGAAGTACGTCGACGTGATGATGAACCGCGGCCACCCGATCGAGTTCTTCATCGAGGGCGGCCGCAGCCGCACGGGCCGCCTGCTGCGGCCGCGCACCGGGATGCTCGGCATGACGGTGCGCAGCTACCTGCGCGACACGCGCCGGCCGGTGGCGTACGTGCCGGTCTACTTCGGCTACGACAAGCTGCTGGAAGGGGAGTCGTACATCGACGAGCTGATGGGCCGACCGAAGGAGAAGGAATCCGTCGGCGGCCTGCTGGGCGTGCTGCCGGAGCTGCGCAAGCCGCTCGGGCGGGTGTACGTCTCATTCGGCGAGCCGCTGCTGCTCGACACGACGCTCGACCAGGTGCAGCCCGGCTGGCGCGAGGGCCCGCACGGCGAGGACGCGCGGCCCGCCTGGTTCGGCGAGGCCGTTGACGCCGTGGCCGCGGAAGTCATGCGCCGGATCAATGCCGCGTCGGCGGTGACGCCCGTGAACCTGCTCGCGGTCGCGCTGCTCGCCGCGCCGCGCCAGGCCATGCTCGAGGCGGACCTCGAGCGCCAGCTGCAGCTCTACGTCGAGCTCCTGAAGACCTTCCCGTATTCGCCCGACGTCTCCGTGGCGTCGAGCGACGGCGGGGCGATCATCCGGCAGGGCGAGAAGATGGGCATGCTCGAGCGCCGCGCGCACCCGCTCGGCGACGTGCTGCGCATGGACGAGAAGAACGCGGTGCTGGCCACCTACTACCGCAACAACGTCCTGCACCTGTTCGCCATGCCCTCGCTCGTCGCCTGCGCATTCCTGAACAACGCCGTGATGCGGCACGAGGACATCCAGCGCCTCCTGTGGCGCGTGTATCCGTACGTGCGCGCGGAGCTCAGCCTGCGCTGGCGCGAGGAGGAATTGCCGGGCGTCGTGGACGGCGTGCTCGCGGCGCTCGAGCGGCAAGGGCTCCTGGTGCGCGGGGCGGACGGGGCGACCTGGCGGCGCCCGACGACGGGCAGCGCGGAGGCGGTCCGCCTTTCCGTCCTGGCGCAGGCTACGATCCAGACGGTCGAGCGCTACTACCTCGCGATCGCGCTCCTGATTCGCGCCGGCGGGGGCGCGCTCTCGCCGGAGGCGCTCGAGCAGCGCTGCGTCGCGATGGCGCAGCGGATGTCGATGCTCTACGGGCTGGCGGCGCCGGAGTTCTTCGACAAGGCGATGTTCCGCGATTTCATCGACCTGCTGCGCCAGCGCGGCGTCGTGCGCCTGGACGGCGCGGGAAAGCTGACCTACGACGACGCGCTCGTCGCCGTTGCGGAAGACGCGCGCGTCGTGCTTTCCGAGCAGATCCGCAACAGCATCCTGCAGGTCACCCACGCCTGAACGACGGCCGTGTTTTGCACTGCAAAGCCCGGGCGCTGATATATCCTTGCGCCAAATTCCGGCTGGTCCTGGCCCTGGGGAACCACATGACCAAGACGCTCATCCGACCCTTGCCCGCGCTCGTCGCCGCAATCCTCGCCCCCGGAGCCGCACAGGCGATCGACTTCGCCGCCGGCGGCTGGAACGGCAGCTTCGACACGACGGTTTCCTTCGGGCAGACCTGGCGTACCGAATCGCGCGACCCGCGGCTGATCGCGACGGCAGACGGCGGCAGCGGTCGCTCGCCGAACATCGACGACGGCGACCTCAACTACCGGCAGGGCCGGGTGTCGAGCGCATACAAGATGGTCGCCGAGCTTTCACTCGATCGCGGCGAGAACTTCGGCATCTTCGTGCGCGGCTCGGCGCTCTACGACGACAAGGTCGAGGACAGTCCGACCGACCGCACGCCGATCTCGGACGGCGGCAAGGATCTTGCGGGCTCCTACGTCCGCCTGCTCGACGCGTTCGTCTACGGCCGGTGGGACCTTGCCGGCCACCTGCTCGACGTGCGCGCGGGGCGCCAGGTCGTGAACTGGGGCGAGAGCACCTTCATCCAGGGCGGCATCAACGGCGCCATCAACCACTTCGACGTGGCGGCGCTGCGCGTGCCGGGCTCGGAGTTGCGCGAAGCCTACCTGCCGCAGGAAATCCTGAAGGTCGGCTTCGGCTTCACCGACAACGTGACGGTCGAGGGAATCGGCATCTTCGACTGGGACCGCACGCAGCCCGAGCCGGTCGGCACCTATTTCTCGACCAATGATTTCGTGCCGCGCGGCGGCGAGGAGGTCTTCCTCGGGTTCGGGCAGTTCTCCGACCAGGGCACGGACTTCACTTCGCTGGGCGGCCCGTTCATCGAGAATTTCCAGGCGGTACCGCGTGCCCCGACGGTCGAGCCCTCCGATTCCGGCCAGTACGGCGTCTCGCTGCGCTGGTTCATGCCGGACTTCGCGCAGGGCACGGAATTCGGCTTCTACTTTGTCAACTACCACAGCAAGCTGCCGTTGATCAGCGGCCGCACGGGCACGCAGGCGGGCATCGGGAACTCCCTCGGCACGCTGACGGCTGCCATCGCCACGGCCCAGGGCCTGGCGTCAGGCCTGCCGCTGGACGCGGCCGTCGCGATCGCCGCGAACGCGGGTGCGGCCGCGGCGGCGGCGAACGGCGGCGACCTTTCCCCCGCGACGGCTGCCCAGTACGCGACCATCGCGGGAAACACGGTCCTCGGCGGGGGCAGCGTGGCCGCGCAGGCAACCGCGCTCGCCACGCACGAGTACGCTCAGACCGCGCGCTACTTCACCGAATACCCCGAGGACATCCAGCTCTTCGGCGTCTCGTTCAACACGCAGCTCGGCATGACGGGCGTCGCGCTCCAGGGCGAAGTCTCCTACCGGCAGGACGTGCCGCTGCAGTTCGACGACGTCGAAGTCCTGTTCGCAGCGCTGACGCCCTTCGAGGCCGCCGCGCTCGGTGCCCAGGGAATCCCGGTGCCGGCGACCTGCGCGGCGCCGCTGACGACGCTCGCCCGCTGCGGGCAGCTCGGCGCCTTCGGCACGAACGAGATCGTCCAGGGCTGGGACGTATTCGACGTCTGGCAGGCGCAGATGACCGCCACGAAGGCCTTCCCGCCGATGCTCGGCGCTTCGCAGCTCGTCGCGGTGGTCGAGGCGGGCACGACGCACGTGGCCAGCATGCCGAGCAAGACCGACGGCGGTCCGAACGGGCAGGGCCTGCGCTTCAACGGGCCGGGCACGTCGGTGTCGGGCAACGAGGCGCTCGCGGGCCGCCACTTCAACGAGGTGGAGCCGCTCGACCGCTTTGCCGACGCGGACTCCTGGGGCTATCGCCTCGCGCTCCGGCTCGACTACCTGAGCCTCATCGGCGCCTGGAACTTCTCGCCGCGCGTCGTCTGGTCGCACGACGTCGATGGCACGACGCCGGGACCGGGCGGCAATTTCGTGGAAGGCCGGCAGGGCGCGACGGTCGGCTTGCTGGCGAGCTACCAGTCGCAGCTGGAGCTCGACGTGAGCTACACCACCTTCAACGGCGCCGGCCGCTACAACGAGCTCGGCGACCGCGACTTCTTCGCGGCGAACATCAAGTACTCGTTCTGACCCGGGGCGGAGGCAAGCCATGACGAAGCTGAAGACCATGCTCGGTACCGGTGTGCTCGCCGCGGGCGTGCTCGGGCTCGCCGCCGCGGTGACGGCGCAGCAGTCGGGGCTCGGCGCGGACCTGACGCCGATGGGCGCGGAGAAGGCCGCGAACGCCGCGGGCACGATCCCGGCGTGGAACGGCGGCATCAAGTCCGCGGCCGACGCCGGCGCGAGCGGCTTCAAGTCGGGCGGCCACCACCCGGATCCCTTCGCCGCGGACAAGCCGTCGTACAAGGTCGACGCGGCGAACATGGAGAAGTACGCGGCCAACCTGACCGCGGGTCACAAGGCGCTGCTCAGCACGTACAAGGGCAGCTACTTCATGAACGTCTACCCGTCGCGGCGCAGCGCGGCGTTCCCGCAGCGCATCTACGACGCCGTCAAGGCGAACGCCGCCACCGCGAAGCTGACCGGCAGCGGCAACGGAGTCACCGGCGCGATCGGCGGCCCGCCGTTCCCCACGCCGAAGTCGGGCATCGAGGTGATCTGGAACCACATCCTGCGCTACCGCGCCGACATCGCCGAGCGCGTGATCGGGCAGGCGGCGGTGACCCGCGCCGGCAGCTACAACATGGTCAAGTTCCACGACGAGACCTACATCGGCTACGCGCTGCCCGGCGCCACCGAGGCCGCGCTCGACAACGTGATCCTGTACTTCATCCAGGAGACGGTCGCGCCGGCGCGGCTCGCGGGCGAAATCCTGCTGGTGCACGAGACGCTCGACCAGACCAAGGAGCATCGCAAGGCCTGGCTCTACAACCCGGGCCAGCGCCGCGTGCGTCGCGCGCCGAACGTCGCCTTCGACAACCCTGGCACCGGGTCGGACGGGCTGCGGACTTCGGACCAGTTCGACATCTACAACGGCAGCCCCGAGCGCTACGACTGGAAGCTGGTGGGCAAGCAGGAAATCATCGTCCCGTACAACGCCTACCAGCTGCACAGCAACAAGCTGAAGAACAACGACATCCTGAAGCCGCTGCACATCAACCAGCAGCACGCGCGCTACGAGCTGCACCGCGTGTGGGTCGTGGATGCGACGCTGAAGCCCGGCCAGCGCCACCTGTACAAGCGCCGCACGTTCTACGTGGACGAGGACTCGTGGCAGATCCTGGTCGTCGACTGCTACGACTCGCGCGACCAGCTCTGGCGCGTGCAGGAAGGCCACTCGATCAACTACTACGAGATCCCGACCTTCTGGACGACGCTCGAGACGACCTACGACCTGCAGTCGGGCCGCTACCTCGCGCTCGGCCTCGACAACGAGGAGCCGGTGACCGTCAACTTCAATGCCAAGAAGACGGCGGCCGATTTCACGCCGGCGGCGATCGCGAATCGCGGCACGCGCTGAGCCGATGAGGCTCGCGCTCGCGGCGTTCGCCCTCGCGGTGGCGCCGCAGGCGCCCGCCCAGGAGGCGGCGCCGAAGGACCCGGCCGAGAGCCCGGCGATCATCGCGCCGCTCGCCTCGCGCTCGCTGCTCCTGGACGCCGCCTGGGCGGGCAAGCGCCTCGTCGTGGCGGGCGAGCGCGGGCACATCCTGCACTCGGAGGATGCGGGTCTCACCTGGACCCAGGTGGCCGTGCCCGCGAGCTCGAACCTGACGGCGCTCTGTTTCGCCGACGGGAAGACCGGCTGGGCCGTGGGCCACGTGGAGACGATCCTTCGAACGCATGACGGCGGCGCGTCCTGGGACCTCGTGCACTTCGAGCCCGCGAACCCGCAGCCGCTCCTCGACGTCGCCTGCGCGGACGCGGATCGCGGCGTCGCGGTCGGCGCGTACGGCGTCGTCTACGTCACCACCGACGGCGGCGCGGTCTGGAGCCAGGTGCCGTTCGAGCCCGAGCCGCTGCCGGGTGCCGCGAAAGTGGATGAGGCCGCCGACGACATGGAGGCCGACGTGGACCTCGGCTTCGAGTTCCACCTCAATGCGATCACGCGCGGGCCGCCCGGGCGCATGTACCTCGGCGCCGAGGCCGGGCGCCTGTTCCGGTCCGACGACGACGGTGCGCACTGGCGCGAGCTGCCGTCGCCCTACGATGGCTCCTTCCATGGCGTGCTCGCGCTGGACGGCGACGTGGTCCTGGCCTTCGGCCTGCGCGGGAACCTGTTCCGGTCCGAGGACGGCGGCACGACCTGGTCCGCCATCCCGACCGGCACGACGGCGCTGCTCGACGCGGGCGCGCGCATCGACGAAAGCACCGTGGTCGTCGCCGGTACGGCGGGCGTGATACTCGTGAGCCGCGACGGCGGCCGCAGCTTCGAGCTGACGCAGCAGGCCGACCGACGCGCGATCGCCGCGGTCGTCCCCTCGGGGGACGGCTCCCTGGTCGTGGCGGGCGAGGGCGGCGTCCGCCGCCTCGCGCTGCCGGGCAAGGGCACACCGTGAAGGAATCCGGCGACGCGCGGATCGCGGCCTGGCTCGAGCCAAGGGTCTTCGGGCATCGCGGCCTGATCCTCGCCGCCTTCGCGCTGGTCACGCTCGCGCTCGGCTGGGTGGCGGTGACGGGGCTGAAGCTCGACACCAACTTCAACAAGCAGCTGCCGCTCGAGCACGAGTACATCCGCACCTACCTCGACCACAAGGAGGAGTTCGGCGGGGCCAACCGGCTGCTGATCGCGGTGGTCGCGCGCGACGGCAACATGTTCACGCCGGAGTTCTTCCAGGCGCTGAAGGTCGCGACGGACGAGGTGTTCTTCATCAAGGGCGTCGACCGCGCGCGCGTGCAGTCGCTGTGGACCCCGAACACGCGGTACACCGAGGTCGTCGAGGGCGGCATCGAGGCGGGCGACGTGATCCCTTCGGACTTCCAGCCGGACGCCGAGGGCCTCGCCCGGGTGCGCGAGAACATCCTGAAGGCCGGCATCGTCGGCCGCCTCGTCGCGAACGACTTCTCCGGCGCCATGGTGAGCGCGCAACTCGTGGACGCCGACCCGGAGACCGGCGCGCCCGTCGACTACATCGCCGTGTCGCGGGAGCTCGAGGCGAAGGTCCGCGCGCGCATCGAGCGCGACAAGGTGGACATCGCGGTCCAGGCCCCGGTCTCGGTGCACATGATCGGCTTCGCCAAGGTGGTGGGCGACGTCGCGGACGGCGCCCTGTCGGTCGTGACGTTCGCGATCGTGACCGTCGCGCTGACGCTGCTGTTCGTGTGGATCTACATCCAGTCGTTCCGCATCGCCCTCGTGCCGGTCGTTTCCTCGCTGGTCGCCATGGTGTGGATGCTCGGGCTCCTGGTCCTGCTCGGCTACGGCGTCGACCCCCTCGGCATCCTCGTGCCCTTCATCATCTTCGCGATCGGCACCAGCCACGGCGTGCAGAAGATCAGCGCGGTGAGCGATGCCGCGATGAGCGGGGCGGACAGCAACGAGGCCGCTCGGCGGACGTTCCGCCTGCTGTTCCTGCCGGCGATCGTGGCGCTGCTGGCGAACCTCGTGGGATTCGTCACGATCCTGCTGATCCCGGTGCAGGTGATCCGCGAGATGGCGGTCACGGCGAGCCTCGGCATCGGCGTCATCATCCTGACCGACCTGATCCTGCTGCCCGTGCTCGTGTCCTTCGTGCCCATCAGCGGCCGCTTCCGCGACCGCGTGGCGCGGCGCCAGCGCGCGCTGCAGGGCGTCTGGTCGGCGCTCGCCCGCATCACGCACCGCGGCCCCGCGGCCGCGATCATCGTCGTCGCGCTCGTGCTCGGCGTGCTCGGCGCGATCAAGGGCCTCGAGACGCCCATCGGCGACACGCAGGCGGGGGTGCCGGAGCTGCGCGCCGACTCGCGCTACAACCGCGACAGCAACCTTATCAGCAGCCGGTTCTCGATCGGCACGGACATCATCAACGTCATCGTCGAGACGAAGCCGGACGGCTGCATCAGCTTCCCGGTCATCGACGCGATCGACCGCTTCGCCTGGCACATCGCGAACGTCGAGGGGGTCCGCGACGTCATGTCGCTCGCGGGCGTGTCGAAGGTGGTGAGCGCCGGCTGGAGCGAGGGCAGCCTCAAGTGGCGCAACCTCCCGCGCGACGAGCGCCAGCTGGTGCAGGCACAGAACTACATCGAGACGAGCACGGGGCTTCTCAACCGCGACTGCAGCGTGATGCCCGTGATGGTCTTCCTCGCCGACCACCGCGCCGCGACGATCGAGCGGGTGGTCGCGGCGGTCAAGGATTACCGCGAGAAGCACCCGACGGCCGACGTGAAGTACCGGCTTGCGACCGGTAACGTCGGCGTGATGGCGGCGCAGAACGAGGAGGTCAAGGCGAAGGAATTCGTGATCCTCGGCTGGGTGTTCGCCGCGGTCACGATCATGTGCCTCGTCAACTTCCGCTCGCTGATCGGCACGATCATGGTGATCGTCCCGCTCGCGCTCGTGTCGATCCTCGTCTACGCGGTGATGGCGCTCGTCGGCATCGGGCTCAAGGTCAACACGCTGCCCATGGTCGCGCTCGGCGCCGGCATCGGCGTCGACTACGGCATCTACCTCTTCAGCCGCATGCAGGAGCACCTGCAGCGCGGCCACAACGTGCACTACGCGTACCTGGCGGCCCTGCACGTTACCGGCGCGGCGATATTCTTCACGGGCATCACGCTCGCGATCGGCGTCGCGACCTGGGTGTTCTCGCCGCTCAAGTTCCAGGCCGACGTCGGCCTGATGCTGACGTTCATGTTCGTCGTGAACATGCTGGGAGCGATGCTGCTGCTGCCCGCGCTGGGGGCGTGGCTGCTGCCGAGGGCGAAGGCGGGAGCGTGAAGCGAGTGGGCGTCGCCGCGGCTGCGGCGCTCTTTGCTCAGATGGCACAGCAGATTTGTCTTCGCGCCGGTCAGCGGCGGGTTCGTCGAACCGGATGGCGCGCTGGGTATTTAGTTTGGTCGGGTCCGGAAAATAGCCGGGGAGCTGCTAGTCGGCGGACGTCGACTCGACGGCGAGGCAGCTCCTGCGCGCGCTTATTTGAACGACGGCTGCTGACAGCGGTTTTCAGCCTGTCGGGCCGCCGTGGCGGGGGCCGCACGCGGGGCCGGAGCCGGGGTGGCGAGTCGCTCCGAAACCGGCCCGATGAGCAAATAAGTCCTTGTCTTTTATACAGAATCTGGTAGGCTACTGTATATAAAAACAGCCTATTGGAGTTCGCCATGGAAGGGGAGTTCTCGTCGGTTTCCACGCCGGAGCTGGTCTGCGAGATCACGACGCTCGCGGGGCATCTCAATGCCGGCAATGCGCGCTTCCTGGCGCTGGTTGCGGAGTTGGATCGCAGGCAGGGCTGGGCGGAGTGGGGCGTGAAGTCGATGGCGCACTGGCTCAACTGGAAGTGCGGGATCAGTCTCGGGGCGGCGCGGGAGAAGGTTCGTGTCGCCCGG
>DATEEF010000018.1:0-22910 GCA_035281265.1 Steroidobacteraceae bacterium | reverse complement strand
GGCTGGGGCGCCGCCGCAGCCCATGGCGCCGCCGCCCTCGCGCTCGGCGAGCCGGCGGCTGCGGAAGCGTTCGGCGGCGCGCCGGCGGCGGACATCGGCGCCGTTGCGATGCGCGGCGACGAGCCGCTGGGCCAGGCCGTCGCGCAGCTGCATGGCATCTATATCGTCGCGCAATCCGTCGAGGGCATGGTCCTCGTCGACATGCATGCGGCGCACGAGCGCATCCTCTACGAGAGGCTGAAGGCCGCGGTCGATTCCGGCCGCGGCCCGCGCCAGGCGCTGCTCGTGCCCGCGCTGCTCGAGACCACGGAAGGGGAGGCCGATCTCGCGCAGCAGCATGCGGACGAGCTCGCCGCCGCCGGCTTCACCGTGGAGCGCGCGGGGCCTGCGACACTCGCCGTGCGCGAAGTGCCGGTCGCGCTGGCAGGCGAGGACGTGGCGGGCATTCTCGCCGACGCACTCGCGGACCTCGGCGCCGGCGGAACCGCGCACCGCATCGACGGCAGCCAGAACGAGTTGCTGGCGAACATCGCCTGCCGCAGCGCCGTGCGCGCGCACCGGCAGCTTTCGATCCCGGAGATGAACGCGCTCCTGCGCGACATGGAGCGCACCGAGCGCTCCGGGCAATGCAGCCACGGCCGCCCGACCTGGACGCGGCTCACGCTCGCCGAACTCGACCGCATCTTCCTGCGCGGGCGCTGACGCCTTGCGAGGTCCCGCAATCCTCCTGATGGGCCCGACCGGGGCCGGCAAGACCGACCTCGCCGCGGGACTGGTCGCCGAGTTTCCGCTCGAGATCGTGAGCGTGGACGCGGCCATGGTCTTTCGCGGCATGGACATCGGCACGGCGAAGCCCGATCGCGAGCTGCTCGCGCGGGCGCCCCACCACCTCATCGACGTCATCGACCCGACGGAGAGCTATTCAGCGGCGCGCTTCCTCGCGGATGCCGACGCTGCCATCCGTTCGATCGAGTCCCGGGGGCGAACGCCTCTCCTCGTGGGCGGAACGATGCTCTACTTTCGCGCCTTCCAGTCGGGCCTCGCGCGCCTGCCCGCCGCCGATCCCGCGATCCGCGAGCGACTGGAAGCGCGCGCGGCCGCGGCAGGCTGGCCGGCGCTGCATGCCGAACTCGCCCGGCTCGACCCGACGGCGGCGTCACGCATCCGGCCGAACGATCGCCAGCGCATCCAGCGCGCGCTCGAGGTCATCGAGCGAACCGGGCACCCGATGTCGGCGCAGCTCGCCGAGGACCTGCGCGGCGCGACGCGTGGCGCGGACCTGTCCCTCGTGCTGGCGCCGGAGGATCGCGCACTGCTGTCGGAACGGATCGCGCGCCGCTTCGACGCGATGCTGGCGCAGGGGCTGGTCGCGGAAGTCGAGACTCTGCGCGCGCGCGGCGACCTGCATGCCGGCCTTCCGGCGCGCCGGCTCATCGGCTACCGGCAGCTGTGGGACTACCTCGAGGGGGCTACGACGCTTGCCGACGCCACGCAGAAGGCCGTTGCCGCGACGCGCCAGCTCGCGCGCCGGCAGCTCACCTGGCTGCGCGCCGAGCCCGGTGCGGAGTGGTTCGACCCTTTCGGGCCCGCGACTCCGGAACGGATCGCCGCGCGCATTGCCGAATGGTTCCGCAAGCGAGGAATCCCGGCACGGAGGTGCTAGACTCCGGCCATGCGGGCGACGCGCCTTGCGTCTGTAGAAGGCCCGGAACGGTTTGTTTTTGAGCCGCCGGCTTGGCCTAGAGCGGCATGAAAGTGCTAGAAAAATCAAGGAGATATCATGGCCAGAGGACAGTCACTCCAGGATCCATTCCTGAACGCGCTGCGCAAGGAACGCGTACCCGTTTCCATTTACCTGGTGAATGGAATCAAGCTGCAGGGCCAGGTGGACTCCTTTGACCAGTTCGTCGTCCTGCTCAAGAACTCGGTGAGCCAGATGGTCTACAAGCACGCCATCTCGACGGTCGTGCCGGCGCGCAACGTGCGGCTGCCGACGGCCGAAGGTGTCGAGGACGAGGCACCGGTCCCGGCGGAGACGGCTTGACCGCGGATTTCGCGAGAGCCCTTGTTCGAACGCCCTGAGCGCGGCGAACGCGCGATCCTCGTCCGCATCGGGCTCGGCCGACCGCCGGACGCCGAGGAACTCGGCGAGTTCGACGCACTCGCGCGTTCCGCGGGTGCGCTGCCGGTCGCGACCATCACGGGCAAGCGGCGCAGCCCCGAGCCGCGCTACTTCGTCGGCAGCGGCAAGGCCGGGGAAATCCGCGACCTGGCACGTGCGGAATCGGCCGACGTCGTCCTCGTCGACCACGAGCTGTCGCCGTCGCAGGAACGCAACCTCGAGCGCCTGGTCGGCCGCCGCGTGCTGGACCGCGCGGGACTCATCCTCGACATCTTCGCGAGCCGGGCCCGCAGCGCCGAAGGCAAGCTCGAAGTCGAGCTCGCCCAGCTCCGGCACCTGTCGACGCGCCTCGTGCGCGGGTGGACCCACCTCGAGCGGCAGAAGGGCGGCATTGGCCTCCGCGGTCCGGGCGAGACGCAGCTCGAGACCGACCGCCGGCTGATCGGCAAGCGGATCCGCACGCTCACCGCGAAACTGGAGAAACTGGCGCTGCGGCGCGATACCGGCCGCCAGGTGCGCAAGCGCGTGCCGGTCCCCGGCATTGCGCTGATCGGCTACACCAACGCCGGCAAGTCGACGCTGTTCCGCGCGCTCACGGGCGCCGACGCCTATGTCGCCGACCAGCTCTTCGCGACGCTCGACCCGACCGTGCGGAGGCTGTCGCTGCCGCACACGCCCGATCTCGTCGTGGCCGACACGGTGGGCTTCGTGCGCGACCTGCCGCACGAGCTCGTCGCGGCATTCCGCTCGACGCTGATGGAAGCGCGCGAGGCGGACCTGCTGCTGCACGTCGTGGACGCCGCCGATCCCGAGCGCGAGGAGCGCATCCGCCAGGTGGACGCGCTGGTCGCGAGCATCGGCGCCGCGTCGATTCCGCAGCTGCGGGTGTACAACAAGATCGACCGCCTCGGCCGCACCCCGGAACTGCTGCGCGGCGCCGCCGGGCAGCCGTCGGCCGTGTGGCTGTCCGCGGTGTCGGGCGAGGGCGTCGGGCTCCTGCGCGACGCGCTGCAGGAGATTTTCGGCCAGGCCGCGATGCGCCTCGCCGTCGTGCTGCCGCCGTCCCAGGGCCGCCTGCGCGCGAAGCTCTACGCGCTGAAGCTCGTGCGCGGAGAGGAATCGCTCGCGGACGGCGATACGCGCCTCCTGGTCGAATCCTCGCACCAGCAGCTCGAGGCGCTCTGCCGCGAGGCCGGCGTCGATTTCACGACGGCGGTATCTCCTTGTTTGCCCGGCGCCGGCTTCGTAGAATTCAAGAGCGACGCCGCGAGTTCCGCGGCCTGATTCCCAGAGCACCGCAAGACACGAAATGGCCTGGAACGATCCCGGCAAGAACGAGAATCCCTGGCAGCGCCGGCCCGACAAAGGCCCGCCCGACCTCGACGAGCTGCTGCGCCGGGTGCAGAAGCGGTTGCGTGGCCTGTTCGGCGGTGCGGGTGGCGGTGGCGGGGATGGCGGCGGGCCCGGCAGCGGGCGCAACCGCGCGATCGGCCTCGGTTCGCTGGCGGCGGCGGTCATCGCGCTGTGGGTCGTCTTCGGCAGCTTCTACCTGAACGGCGCCGCCGAGCGCTCCGTCATCACGCGCTTCGGCAAGTACGTCAAGACGACGGCCGGCGGCTTCAACATGCGGCTGCCCTGGCCGATCGACCGCCGCACCGTGATCAACGTGACGGAGTTCAGGAGCTTCACCGACCGCACACGCATGCTGACGCAGGACGAGGCGCTCGTGGACATCGACCTCGCCGTGCAGTACCGGCGCGCGGACCCGGTCAAGTTCGCGTTCAACGTGCGCGATCCTGAGGAGACCCTCGGCGAGGTCAGCGAGAGCGCGATCCGCGAGGTGATCGGCCAGAGCAAGCTCGATTTCGTGCTGGAGGCCGGACGCCAGGAGATCAGCGCCAAGACGAAGGACCTCGTCCAGCGCACGATCGCGGCCTACAACACCGGCATCGAGGTCATCAGCGTCAACCTGCAGGGCGTCAGCGTGCCGGAGCAGGTTGCGCCCGCGCAGAAGGACGCCATCAAGGCGCGCGAGGACAAGGAGCGCGCGACGCTCTCGGCCGAGACCTACGCGAACGACATCGTCCCCAAGGCGCGCGGCGCCGCCGTCAGCGTGGTCGAGGGCGCTCGCGCCTACCGCAGCCGCGTCATCGCCGACGCCGAGGGCGAGTCCCAGCGCTTCCTCGCCCTCGCGGCGGAGTACCAGCGCGCGCCGGCCGTGACGCGCGAACGGCTCTACCTCGAGACCATGGAGGAAGTGCTCGGCAAGTCCTCGAAGGTGCTCGTCGACGTCAAGGGCAGCGGCAACATGGTGTACCTGCCGCTCGACAAGCTGCTCGAGCAGCGCAACCCGCAACGCAACCTCGCCGACACGCCGCCGACGATCCGCATGGACGACGGCAGCCCGATCGAGCCCGAGGACACGCGCGAGCGGAAGGAGCGCTGATGGGCGGCAACCTCTTCCGCTCTGTCCTGGTCGCGCTCGTCGCCGCGTGGGTGCTGAGCGCGTCGATGTTCCAGGTCAAGGAGACCGAGCTCGCGATCAAGTTCCGCCTGCGCGAGATCGTCGCCGCCGACTTCGAGCCGGGCCTGCACTTCATGATCCCGTGGATCGAAACGGTGCAGAAGTTCGACCGGCGCGTCCTGACCCGCAACTACCCGGCCGAGCCCTTCCTGACGAGCGAGGGCAAGATCCTGAACGTCGACTTCTACGTGAAGTGGCGCGTCACCGACGTCAGCGGCTACTACCTCGCGACGAACGGCGACGAGGAGGCGGCGGCGGGGCGCCTCGCCGAGATCGTCAAGGACGGGCTCAAGGGCGTGATCGCGAAGCGCACGATCCAGCAGGTCGTCGCCGCGCAGCGCGCCGAGTTCATCGGCGACATCCTGCAGTTCTCGGGCAGTTCCGTCAGCCAGCTTGGCCTCACGCTCGTCGACGTGCGCGTGAAGCGCATCGACCTGCCGGAGGAGGTCTCCGAGTCGGTGTACAACCGCATGCGGCAGAACTTCGCGCGACAGGCGTCGCAACTGCGAGCCGAAGGCGACGAGCAGGCGCAGCGCATCCGCGCGGAGGCCGAGCGCGAGCGCACCGAGCTGCTCGCCGGCGGCAACCGTGACGCCGAAGTGATCCGCGGCGAAGGCGACGCCCAGGCGGCGGCCACGTACTCCCGCGCCTACCAGCGCTATCCCGAGTTCTACTCGCTGCACCGCAGCCTCCAGGCCTACCGGAAGTCGATCGGGCAGCCGAACGACATTCTGGTCATCGCGCCCGAGGGCGAGTTCTTCAAGTACCTGAAGCAGTCGGGCCGCTGAGCGGCGATGTCCATCGCCTGGCCCGACCTCGCGGCTGCGCTCGGGCTCCTGCTCGTGGTCGAGGGCATCCTGCCCTTCATCGCTCCGGACGGTGCGCGGCGCGCATTCCAGCGGCTGGCCGCGCTGGATGACGGCGCGTTGCGAGTCGCCGGCGCGGTGAGCATGGTCGCCGGCGTGGCGATCGTCTGGCTGGCCCGGGCCTGAGCGCATGGGCCGGTTCGTCGTCGTGGTCGGCGCCCAATGGGGCGACGAGGGCAAGGGCAAGGTCGTCGACCTCCTGACCGAGCGGGTTTCTGGCGTCGCCCGCTTCCAGGGCGGGCACAACGCGGGCCACACGCTGGTGATCGCCGGCGCCAAGACGGTGCTGTCGCTGATTCCCTCCGGCGTCCTGCGCGACGGGGTGCGCTGCTTCATCGGCAACGGGGTCGTCGTCTCGCTCGACGCGCTGCTGTCCGAGGCGGACATGCTGGCCGGGCGCGGCGTGCCTGCATTCGAGCGCGTGTCGGTCAGCGCACTATGCCCGCTGGTGCTGCCGTCGCACGCAATGATCGACCGCGCGCGGGAACGCGCGAGCGGCGAGCGCAAGATCGGCACCACCGGCCGGGGGGTCGGCCCCGCCTACGAGGACAAGATCGCGCGGCGGGCCGTGCGCGTCGGCGACCTGCTGGACCCGCGGCACTTCGAGTCGCGGCTGCGCGACCTGCTCGACTACCACAACTTCCTGCTCGAGAAGCGGCTCGGCGAGCCGCCCGTCGACCTGCGGCAGACGCTGGATGCCTGCCTCGCACAGGGCGAGCGCGTGAGGCCGCTCATCGCCGACGTGACCGCGCAGCTGCACGCCCTGCGCACGCGCGGTTCCAGCGTGCTCTTCGAGGGCGCGCAGGGCACGATGCTCGACATCGACCACGGCACGTTCCCGTTCGTGACCTCGTCGAACACGGTCGCGGGCTATGCCAGCGTCGGCACGGGCCTCGGGCCGCGCGACATCGACGACGTGCTCGGCATCGTGAAGGCCTATACGACGCGGGTCGGCGCGGGCCCGTTCCCCACCGAGCTCGACGACGATGTCGGCCGCCACCTGTCCCGCGTCGGCCAGGAGTTCGGCGCCGTGACCGGCCGGCCGCGGCGCACGGGGTGGTTCGATGCCGTGGCGCTCAGGCGCTCGATCGTGAACAACGGGATCACGGCCTTGTGCGTCACGAAACTCGACGTGCTGGACGGCCTGGCCGAGGTCAGGCTGTGCAACGAATACGGCGCCGGCGGCGCGCCGCGCTACGAGGCGATGCCCGGCTGGCAGGCGCGGACGGCGGGCCTCAAGTCCCTGTCCGACCTGCCCGCGGCAGCGCGCGCCTACCTCGCGCGGCTGGAATCGGCCTGCGGCGTCCCGGTCACGATGATTTCGACGGGCGCCGAGCGGGACGAGATGATCGTTTCGCGCCATCCTTTCGGCTGACGCGTCCCGCGGCCGCCGAGAGGGCGGCGACTTCCCGCTTCAGCTCGGCGAATTCCTCCGCGGTCGGCACGCCCAACTGGCCGATCGCGCGCTGCACGCGCGCCTGGAAGATCTTCTCGAGATTGTCCCAGGTCTCGCCCGCCTGTTCCTTGACGGTGTCCACCCGGCGGTTGACCTGCTGCTGCGCGCCGCGCAGCGCCTGCGTGACGGCCTTCTGCGCAGCCTCGACCGTCGCGCCGCGGAGCTTGCCGCCTTCGCGCATCAGGTCCTCGAACACCTTCGGTGCGCCGGACTGTGCGCGCGACAGCGCGCCGAGGCCCGCCTGCCAGATCTGCTGCGCGCTGTAGAGGAGGTCTGCGTCCGCGCCCTTGCCCGCATTTGCGCCGCCCGAGAGCTTGCCCTTTTTCTTCGCCGCCATGATCCTTCTCTCCGTCGCGGCTGCGAGCCGCACCCTTTGACGCAGAATAGCGCGTTCCCGCCAGGAGTCCACGATGGCCAAGACGAAGATTCCGGCGTTTCCGTACGAACAGGCGCCGTACGCGTACGAGGGCGAAGCGCTGCGCAAGTCCTGGGATCGCCTGCACCGCGGCGACCGCGAGCCCTGGCCGGCCGAGGCGAAGCTTCAGGCCGCCTGGCGCGCCTTCCATGCCGGCGATTTCGCCGACGCGATCGCCGCGGGCGCGAGACTGAAGGCAGCCGGGGCGACGGTCGCGAACAAGGCGGCTGCGGTGGCTGCGACCTACCTCGTCGAGGAGGACCGGCCCGCGCTCGAGCTGCTGCGCGAAGCCGCGGCGCGCGCCGAGTCGGCGACGCGGGATGCGCCGGAGGACGCGAATGCCTGGTACATGCAGGCCTTCGTGCTCGGCCGCTACGCGCAGCGGGTCTCGGTCGTCAAGGCGCTCGCGGAAGGCATCGGGACCAAGGTCCGGAAGGCGCTCGACCGCGCGATCAAGCTCGAACCGAAGCACGCGGATTCCCACATCGCGCTCGGGCTCTATCATGCGGAGATCATCGACAAGGTCGGGGCGCTCGCCGGAAGGCTCACCTATGGCGCGGACGCGGGCGAGTCCGTGAAACATTTCGAGCAGGCGCTGAAGCTGAACCCGGGCTCGGCCATCGCGCACATGGAGTACGCGAACGGGCTCCTGATGCTGTACGGCGACAGGAAGCGCAAGCAGGCGGTCGATCTCTATCGCAAGGCGGCGGCCTGCAGGCCCGCCGACGCGATGGAACGCCTCGACGTGGAGCAGGCCAGGGCGGAGCTGGAGTGAGGCGCTAGCGCTCGAGCCAGGGACCGAGCAGCACGGCGAGTACGAGCTTCTCGAACTCCTCGCGAAAGCACGCGGTGACGCTATCGGGGTCCGGGACGCGCGCGGCATCCGCGATCAGGCCGAACTGCACCTGACCGGCATAGGTCAGGATGCTGAGCCCGAGACCGATGTCGCCGGACTGCGGAACCCAGAAGATCAGCCGGCCGATGCGGCCGCCCGCCAGGTAGAGGGGCTGCTGCGGACCCGGGACATTCGTGGCCACAGCGGAGGCCTTCGTCGACAGCAGGTCGATCGCCGCCGATTCCACCGCCACGGGAAGCCGGCCGAGCGCGGCCATGAGGCCGAGCGTGAGCACCGGCTGGTAGGAGCCCTTGAGTTGCGTCATCGCGGCGTGAACCGCGGACAGGCGCGCGAGCGGATCGCGCATGCCGATCGGCAGCTCCAGGAACACGAGACCGAACCGGTTGCCGAGCGACGTCGCAGCGCCCGGATCGCGCAGGTTGACCGGCACGGCCGCGCGAATCGAAAGGCCGTCCGTGTCATCGCCGTGCCGGCGCAGGTAGGCGCCCAGCGCACCCGCCGCGGTGGACAGCAGCAGGTCGTTCACGGTGCAGCCGAGCGCCCGCGCCAGCAGCTTGACCTCGCCGAGCGGAAGCGGCTCGGTCCAGGCGGCGATCTTTCGCGTCCCCTGTGGTCCCTTGAACCGCGTCGGCGGGTCGTCGGGCAGCAGCGCGACGCGCGCGAGCTCGCCGGCGATGCCGAGGCCGTGGCGTGCGATTTCGCCCGCCTTCTCGGGATCCTGCAGGAGCGCGGCGGCGTGCTCGACGAATGCGGCGCCCTCGACCCAGGCCTGGCGCAACAGGCCCGCACCCGGAACCTCGAAGCGCGCGGACCCGTCTGCCGGGCCGGCGGAAGCGGCCGTCGAGGCCGCGACCGCTGGCGCGGGATCCGGCGCGGGATCCGTGAGCGACAGGAACACGCGGATCATCGCGATGCCGTCGGCGTAGCAGTGATGGATCCGCAGGACCGCGGCGCTGCCGGCGCCGAAGCGCCCGATGAAATGGAACTGCCACATCGGATGCCCGCGATCGAGGTCCGTGCTCGCGAGCTCCGAGACGAAGGCTTCGAGCTCCGCCTGGCCCGCGGGCGCGGGAAGCCTGGCACGCACGAGGTGGCGCGCGACGTCGAATTCCCCGTCCGGCACCCAGTCCGCACCGAGCGCATCCTCGCTCGCGCGGCAGCGGAACCGCGGAAAGGCGAGGAAGCGTTCCTCGAGCGTGCGGCGGAAGCGGCGGAAGTCGACGCGCGTATCGAACACGACGACCCCGACGATCATCATCAGGTTGGTCGGGCGATCCATCCGGAGCCACGCGGCGTCGACCGCGGACATTCGTTCCGTTTCGGGGGTCATGGGATTAGAGTAAATGATAGCAATCGATCGGGGATCCCCAGATGGCGTACTTCGTCACCGGCGCGACCGGGTTCATCGGCCGCCACCTCGTCGAGCGCCTGCTCGCGCGCGGCGACCGCGTCTTTGTACTGGTGCGGCCGGAGTCGATGGCGAAATTCGAGGCGCTGCGCGATTTCTGGGGCGCACGGTCGAGCCGGGCGGTCCCGATCGAGGGCAACCTCGCGGAACCGAACCTCGGCGTCTCGAAGGCGGACCTGCGCCGGCTGGCGGGCAAGGTCGATCACCTGTTCCACCTCGCAGCGATCTACGACCTCAAGGCCTCGACCGAGGAACAGGACCTCGCGAACATCGTCGGCACCGACCACGCGCTGCAGTTCGCCGACACGGCGCAGGCGGGCGCCTTCCACCACGCCAGCTCGATCGCGGTCGCCGGCACCTACCAGGGCAGCTTCCGCGAGAACATGTTCGAGGAGGCGACCGGCCTCGATCACCCGTACTTCCGGACCAAGCACGAGTCGGAGGCGCTCGTGCGCAGCCGCTGCAAGCGCCCCTGGCGCGTGTACCGGCCCGGCATCGTCGTCGGCCACTCGCAGACCGGGCAGATCGACAAGATCGACGGGCCGTACTACTTCTTCAAGATGATCCAGAAGCTGCGGCAATCCCTGCCGCCGTGGTTCCCGCTCGTCGGACTCGAGGGCGGCTACATCAACCTCGTGCCGGTGGACTTCGTCGTCGCGGCCATGGACCACCTCGCGCACCTGCCCGGGCAGGACGGGCAGTGCTTCCACCTGACGGATCCGCGGCAGCGCCGGGTCGGCGAGGTGCTGAACCTGTTCGCGCGGGCGGGTCACGCGCCCACCATGGCGTTCCGCCTCGACCCGAAGCTCGTCGACCTGGTGCCGGCGAGCGTGACCGCATCGCTGTCGAACTACCGCCCGCTGCAGCAGGTGATCGACACGATCCTGCGCGACCTCAGGATCCCGCGCGACGTCATGCAGTTCTTCAACTGGCAGACGCGCTTCGACTCGACGCGGACACAACGCCTGCTGGAAGGCAGCGACATCCGCGTGCCGGTGCTGGAGGACTACGCCTGGCGCCTGTGGGATTACTGGGAGCGCCACCTGGACCCGGAGCTCTCGCTCGACCGGAGCCTCGCCGGCGCGGTGCGCGGCAAGGTGGTGCTCATCACCGGCGGCTCCTCCGGCATCGGCCTCGCCGCGGCCGAGCGCTGCGTGGATGCGGGTGCGCGCGTGCTGATCGTCGCCCGCGACCCGGAAAAGCTCGAGGCCGCCCGCCAGAAGCTCGGCGGGCGCGGCAGCCTGCATGCCTACGCCTGCGACATCGCGGAGCCCGCGGCCTGCGACGCATTCGCGCGGCAACTGCTCGCGGAGCACGGCGGCGTCGACTTCCTGGTCAACAACGCGGGCCGGTCGATACGCCGCTCGATCGACCTGTCCTACGACCGCTTCCACGACTTCGAGCGCACGATGCAGCTCAACTACTTCGCGGTCGTTCGCCTGACGATGGCCTTGATGCCCTCGCTGCTGGAGCGCGGCGGCCACGTGGTCAACATCTCCTCGATCGGCGTGCTGTCGAACGCGCCGCGGTTCTCGGCCTATGTCGCGTCCAAGGCGGCGATGGAAGCCTGGACCCGCTGCGCGGCCGCGGAGTACGCGGATCGCGGAGTGACCTTCACCATCATCAACATGCCGCTCGTGCGCACGCCGATGATCGCGCCGACCAAGATCTACGAGCAGATGCCGGTGGCAACGCCCGACGAGGCCGCCGACATGGTGGCCGAGGCGATCACCACGCGGCCGAGGCGCATCGCGACCCGGCTCGGCATCGCCGCCGAGGTGCTGCACCTCGTCGCGCCGCGGGTCACCGAGGTCGTCATGAACACGGCCTACCGCATGTTCCCGGACTCGGCCGCAGCCCAGGGCGGGCAGGCGGAGAAGAAGCCGGAGGCGCCTCCCACGAAGGAGG
Organism: Steroidobacteraceae bacterium; assembly: GCA_035281265.1. Classification (GTDB taxonomy): domain Bacteria; phylum Pseudomonadota; class Gammaproteobacteria; order Steroidobacterales; family Steroidobacteraceae; genus SCUD01. Next base: position 11,355 of record DATEEF010000018.1, on the reverse strand, counting down.
CGGTGATGTTCGCTTCAATCCTTCGCGGCGTGCACTGGTGAGGGCGCGCCGGCGCGGGCGAGCAGGGCATTGAATGGGGCGCGCTCGGGCCAGCGCATGCGAGCGCGGCGCACGATCATCGTCGTGACGAGCGCGAACTGTCCCTCGAGGCTCGCGTGGCTGACGCCGTCGGTGAAGCACATCCAGGCGGAGAGGGGCGGGAAGCGCAGCTCCTGGTAGCCCGCCATGTCGGCGCGGAAACCCGGATCGTCCTTCATGTAGTTGTGGAGGCGCCGCATCGCACGGTCGTACGGGCTCGTGTCGAGCACGGTCGCGAGCGGGTTGAGGCGGGCGAGCCCCGCGACGAGGGCGGACACCATGCGGTCGCCGCCGCGCTTCTCGATGCGAAGGCTCAGCCTGCCGGCGTCGTCCAGGAGCCCGGCCTTCGCGCCGTAGCGCGAGATCATGTCCTCGAAGCTGCCCTTGGTGGCCCAGACGCGGTCGCGCGCGGGATTCACGTTCACGAAGAAGCGCAGGATGCGGTCGCCGTCGGTCGCGCCGTAGGCGCCCGCGTCCACGTGCACGAGCTCGTTGCTCGCGTGCGGCTTCAGGTTGCGGCCCTTCTCCTCGATCGGCCGGAAGCTGCAGGTGCCGATGCGCGCGCCGTCCGTGAGGTCCCCGGTCACGCGCCGCAGGAAGGATTCCACCTCGCCGAGGTGCGAGCGGAGCACGGCGGTCACGCGGTCCGTCGTCGCGGGATCGGCTTCGAGCCCGCTGACCTTGCCGGCCTCGGGGTGATAGCTGACGTTCTTCAGCTTGAGGCGGGACGGCAGCTCGCGGCGCAGGAAGTCGAGTGTTTCCTCCGGCGGCAGCGGCAGGGGACAGGTCGGGAAGTGGACGATGCGGTTCGCCTCGAGCGCATCCCGCACGGCGCCGGGATTCGCCCGCCAGTCCGCGTCGTCGAAGGTCGCGAGCATCGGCGCAAGCTACGCCGCGCTTGCTGCGGCTGTCAAACGCCCGGGACGGTGAGGCGTCGCCGATAAGTGCTCGCGGGACGGGCCTACAGACCCCGCGGCGGCGCGCTGTCGTAGTGGCCGCGAGCCGCCAAGGAGCGAATCGATGGCCAGGAAGTACGGAAAGAAGGCGCAACGCAAGGTCAAGCGCGCGATGCACGAGCGCAAGCGCGGCACGCTGCGCAGCGGCCGCTCGGGCAGGAAGGTCACCAGCCGCAAGCAGGCGATCGCGATCGGCCTCTCGCAGGCCCGCCGCGAAGGCGCGAAGGTCCCGCGCAAGCGCGGCGCGAAGAAGAAGTAGTGGCCGCCCGCAGGAAACCCCGCAAGCCGCAGGCGATCACGGCCGGCGTGCGGCGGGTCGTCTCGCGGCAGCGGGCCGTGCAGCGCCAGGTCGCGCGCGCCGACCGCAAGCACCCGCACAAGGACGAGAAGCAGCCGGTGCAGGCGGGGGCGCGCCGCTATCCCGAGCCGCCGCTGCCCCGGCAGCACGAGCGCAAGCCCGGCGCGGAACGCGACCTCGACCCGCAGCCGATGTACGAGGCGCCGTTCTACCGCGGCTCGGCGAAGCTGGCCGGCAAGGTCGCGCTGATCACCGGCGGCGACTCGGGCATCGGCCGCGCCGTCGCCGTGCTCTTCGCGCGCGAGGGCGCCGACGTCGCGATCCAGTACCTCTGCGAGAACGTGGATGCCGAGGCCACGCGGCGGGCCGTGGAAGCGGAAGGGCGGCGCGCCATCCTCCTGCCCGGCGACGTCAGCGACCGCGAGGTGTGCAGGCGCGCGGTCGCGCGCACCGTGGACGAGCTCGGCCGGCTCGACATCCTCGTCAACAACGCCGCGTTCCAGGTCCACGTGCCCCGCTTCGAGGATCTCACGGAGGAACACTTCGACCTCACGGTGAAGACGAACCTCTACGGCCTCTTCCGCATGACCCAGTCCGCACTCCCGCACCTGACGAAGGGAGCCGCGATCATCAACAACGGCTCGGTGACGGGCCTGCACGGGAGCGGCCACCTGCCCGACTACGCGATGACGAAAGGCGGCATCCACGCGTTCACGAAATCGCTGGCCGCGCAGCTGCTGCCGCGCGGCATACGCGTGAACGCGGTGGCCCCGGGACCCGTCTGGACCCCGCTCAACCCTTCGGACAGGAAGGCAGCGGAAGTCGCGCATTTCGGCGAGTCGGCGCCGATGCGCAGGCCCGCGCAGCCCGAGGAAATCGCGCCGGCCTTCGTGTTCCTTGCCTCCGAGCAATGCTCGGGTTACGTGAGCGGGGAGATACTGCCTGTCGTCGGAGGCTACAGCGGCGGCTGGTGATCGGAGCCGGCGCTCGTTTACAATGCCGGCTCGAAAAGAATGGTGCCCAGGAGAGGACTCGAACCTCCACGCCTCTCGGCACTAAGACCTGAACCTAGCGCGTCTACCAATTCCGCCACCTGGGCACAGGTTGCGGCCGGGGGACCCCGGCGAGGGCGCGTCAATTTACGCAGGCACCCGTTTGATGTCAATTTCGGACACTCCATGACCCGCCGGCCGCGATGGCAGCAGGAAGACCCGCGGTTTCGCGAGGAATCGGCCAAGTACGCCAAGCCGATCCCGAGCCGCGAGCTGCTGCTCGCGAAGCTGGGCCAGGTGAAGAAGCCGCTCGCCTTCGAGGCGGTCGCAGAGCTCCTCGGCATCCGCGAAACGGCGGACCGGCAGGCACTCCTGAAGCGTCTCGGCGCGATGGCGCGCGACGGCGAGCTTCTCGTCAATCGCGCGAACGAGTACTGCCTGGTCGAGCGGCTGCCCGTGGTCGTCGGCACCGTGAGCGGCCACCGCGACGGCTTCGGCTTCCTGGTGCCCGACGAAGGCGGCGACGACCTGTTCCTGCCTTTCCGCGAGATGCGCATGCTGTTCCACGGCGACCGCGCCGCCGCGCGCGTTGCGGGCCGCGACGACCGCGGCCGGCCGGAGGGCGCGATCGTCGAGGTGCTCGAGCGTCGCACGCGCCAGGTCGCGGGACGCTTCTCGCTCGAGGGCGGCGTCGGCTTCGTGACGCCCGACAATCGCCGCATCAGCCAGCGCGTCGTCGTGCCGCGCGAGGCGACGGGACCGGCTCGCCACGGCGACCTCGCCGTCGTCGAGATCACCGAGCAGCCGAGCCGCAACCGCGACGCGGTCGGCCGCGTGCTGCGCGTGCTGCCCGAGCAGGGCGGCGCCGATGCCGCGATCGAACTCGCGATCGCCTCGCACGGCCTGTCGCATGCGTTCCCGCCGGAAGCGCTCGAGGAGGCGCGGCAATACGGCCGTGAAGTCGCGCGCCAGGCCGGCGACGTCCGCGAGGACCTGCGCAAGCTGCCGCTCGTCACGATCGACGGCGAGGACGCGCGCGACTTCGACGACGCCGTGTTCGCCGAGCCCAACGCTTCCGGCTTCCGGCTGGTGGTCGCGATCGCGGACGTAAGTCACTACGTGCGCCCGGGCACGGCCCTGGACGCGGAGGCGCGCAGTCGCGCGACCTCGGTCTACTTCCCGAGCCGCGTCCTGCCGATGTTGCCCGAGGAGCTGTCGAACCACCTCTGCTCGCTGATGCCGGACGTCGACCGCCTCTGCATGGTCTGCGACATGCAGGTGACGCGCGCGGGCGCGGTGTCGAAGAGCCGCTTCTACGCCGCGGTCATGCGCTCGCAGGCGCGCTTCACGTACACGCGCGTCGCGGCGCATCTCGAGGGCCGCGAGCCGCTCGCGCGCGGGCCGCAGGCCCGGCTCGCGCCGGTGGTCGACTGCCTGCACCAGGTGTACCGCGCATTGCGCAGGGAGCGCGAGAAGCGCGGCGCGCTCGACTTCGAGGCGCCCGAGGTCAAAGTCCTCGTCGACGCGGCGGGCAACCCGACGGACATCCGCGCGTACCCGCGCAACGACGCGCACCGGCTGATCGAGGAATGCATGATCGCCGCCAACGTGCAGGCGGCGGGATTCCTGAAGAAGCGCCGGCTGCCGGCGCTCTTCCGCATACACGGCAAGCCGGACGAGGAACGGATCGAGGAGCTGAAGCGCTTCCTCGCCATGCGTGGCGTGCACCTCGAGATCGGCGGCGACCTGAAGCCCGCGCGGCTGCAGAAAGTGCTCGCGGGCATCGTCGGCCGGCCGGATGCGGCGGTGCTCGAGAACGCGATCATCCGCTCGCTGCCGCAGGCGCTCTACCAGCCCCTCAACATCGGGCACTTCGGGCTCGCGCTCGCCGAGTATGCCCATTTCACGTCGCCGATCCGGCGTTACCCGGACCTCCTGGTCCATCGCGGGATCCGGCACGCGCTCGGCGGCGGCGGCGCGGCGAACTTCGTGCACTCCGCCCGCGAGATGGAGGCGCTCGGCACCGAATGCTCGCTGCGCGAGCGGCGCGCCGACGAGGCGGCGCGGTCCGTGGTCGCCTGGCTCAAGTGCGAGTACATGCGCCCGCGCGTCGGCGAGGAGTTCGACGCCGTCGTCACGGGCGTCGCCGAGTTCGGCCTGTTCGTGCAGCTGAAGTCCATGCAGGTCGACGGCCTCGTGCACGTCACCGCGCTGCCGCCCGACTACTTCCACTTCCACGAGTCCGACCGCACGCTCGTCGGCGAGCGCACGCGGCTGCGCTTCTCGATCGGGGACGAGCTGCGCGTGCGGCTCGTCCGGGTCGACTCGGCGGAGCGCAAGATCGACTTCGAGCACGTCGCCAAGACCGGCACGCACCACCACCCGCGCCGTCGTGCCGGCAAGGGACCGGCGCGTCACAAGTGAGCGGCAGCCTCGTCTACGGCCTGCATGCCGTGCGGGCCGTGCTCGAGCGGCGGCCGCGGGACGTGCTGCGGCTCACGGTGGGCGCGGCACGCGACGATGCGCGCGTGCGCGAGCTGCGGGACTTTGCGGCCGCGCGCGGGGTGAAGGCCGCGGCCGCGGACCCGGCCAGCCTCGATGCGCAGACCGGCAACGCGGCACACCAGGGCGTCGTGGCCGAGGTGCGCCCGAGCGTCCCGCTCGACGAGAACTCGCTGCTCGACCTCCTGACCCGGACCGGATCCCCTGCGCTGGTGCTCGTGCTGGATGGCGTGTCGGATCCCCACAACCTCGGCGCCTGCCTGCGTACCGCCGACGCCGCGGGAGCGACGGCGGTCGTCGCGCCGCGCGACCGCGCGGCGAGCCTGACGCCGGTCGTGCGCAAGGTCGCAGCCGGCGCCGCCGAGACGGTGCCCTTCGCCCAGGTGACGAACCTGGCCCGGGCCCTGCGGGACATGAAGCAGGCGGGCCTGTGGATCGGGGGCACCGCGGGCGACGGGGAGAAGTCGATCTACGAGGCGGACCTTTCCGGGCCTCTCGCCCTCGTCATGGGTTCCGAAGGGCGGGGCCTTCGCCGCCTGACCCGGGAAAATTGCGACTTCACCCTGCGCATGCCCATGGAGGGTGCCGTGGCGAGCCTCAACGTCTCGGTCGCAGCCGGAATCGCCCTCTACGAGGCGCTGCGCCAACGACTGGCCCGGGTTGCGAAATCCCAGCCGGTCCGGTAACTTACGCGGCCCTTCCCCCGGGTACGGGGGTGTTTTTCTCCTTGCTCCACCGCCAGCGCGTCAGCGGGGGGCAAACCCACAAGGAGCACAAGATGCGGCATTACGAGATCGTGTTTCTGGTCCATCCCGACCAGAGCGAACAGGTTCCCGCCATGATCGAGCGGTATCGCGGCCTCATCGCCGCGGACGGCGGTGCCGTCCACCGCCTCGAGGACTGGGGCCGGCGCCAGCTCGCGTTTCCCATCGCCAAGATGCACAAGGCGCACTACGTGCTGATGAACGTCGAGTGCAGCGGCAAGGCGCTCGAGGAACTGACCGGCGCGTTCCGCTTCAGCGACGCGGTGCTGCGGCACCTGGTCGTCAAGATGGAGCGCGCGGTGACGGAGCCTTCGCCGATGGCGAAGGAGCCGGAAGAGCGCGAGCGGGGCGAGCGCGGCGACCGCGACGACCGCGGCGACGCCATGGGCATGGACTGATCGGGAGAGGCCACGATGTCACGTTTTTTCCGGCGCAAGAAGTTCTGCAAGTTCACGGCCGACGGCACCGACCAGATCGACTACAAGGACCTGGGGACGCTCAAGGCCTACATCACGGAAACCGGCAAGATCGTCCCGAGCCGCATCACGGGCACGCGCTCGTTCTACCAGCGCCAGCTCGCAATCGCGATCAAGCGGGCGCGTTACCTCGCGCTCCTGCCGTACACCGACCAGCATTGAGGCGCGCGGGCGCAAGCCCGCAACCCGACGCGAAGCGATGACGGCGCTGCTGCAGTGGACCACGGCCAAGCCGTTCAGGGCCTTCCTGGCGGCGGGCCTCGCCGCGTTCGTCGCGCTCTTCGCGCTGCCGATGGCGGCCTGGCTGCCCGCGGGCATCGTCGTGCTCGCGCTGCTCGCCGGCGGTCCGCCGGTCGCGGTCGCGGCCGGCGCCGGTGCGGCGCTTGCCCTCGTGTGGGTGTTCACGCCGGCCTTCGGGCCGGGGCCTGCGTTCCTGATCGCGGTAGCGACCCTGCTGCCCTCGGCTCTCGGCGCACTGGTCCTCGAGCGGAGCCGCAGCCTCAGCTTCGTGTTCCAGGCGCTGACCGTGGCATCGTGCCTGCTCGTGCTCGCGATCCACGGCCTGCTCGGCGACCCGGTCCGCGCCCTCGCGCCCGTGATCGCCCAGCTCGAGCCCATGTTGCAGCGCACGGCGGAGACTCTGTCGCAGATGGGCATCGAGAGCTCGCCGGAGCAGATCGGGGTCGCGACGGCGCGAGTCGCCTGGCAGACCCTCGGGTGGATGGTGCTGCTGCACGCTTTCCTCGCGCAGTGCGCAGGCCTCTGGGCTTTCGCCCGCACGCGCGAACCCGGCCTGTTCGGCCGCGAGTTCCGCCGGCTCAGGCTCGGCAGTGCAATGGCCTGGACCCTGGTGGCCTGTTTCGTCGCGAGCTTCGTTGCGCATCGGCTGGCCGGCGGATGGCAGGGCATCGACGACGTGCTGTTCGTCCTCGCGGCCGCCTTCCTGGTCCAGGCGCTTGCGGTCGTGCATGGCCTGCGCGAGATGCAGGTGATCGGCGCGCTGGGCGTCGTCCTCGCATACGTGGCGGTTCTTTTGGTGCCGATGGCCCTGGTGGGCATCGGCTTCGCGGATACCTGGGTCCGCTTTCGCGAGCGCTTCGCGCCGCGGCAAGGAGTGTAAGTCGATGGAAGTCATCCTGTTACAGAAGATCGCGAACCTCGGCAACATCGGGGATCGCGTGAAGGTCAAGCCGGGCTTCGGCCGGAATTTCCTGCTGCCGGGCGGCAAGGCGACGCTGGCGACGCCGGAGAACATCGCCAGGTTCGAGAGCCGCCGCGCCGAGCTCGAGGCGCAGGCCGCGACGGAGCTGACCTCCGCGCGGCAGCGTGCCGCCGCCCTGGAAGGCTTCACGCTCACGATCGCCGCGAAGGCGGGCAGCGAAGGCAAGCTGTTCGGCTCGATCGGCACGGCCGACATCGCCGAGGCCTGCGCCAAGGCCGGCCACGCGATCGAGCGCGCGGAAGTCCGCCTGCCGGGCGGGCCGATCCGCATGGTCGGCGAGCACGCGATTTCCCTGCACCTGCACAGCGACATCGACATCCCGGTGCCGCTCACGGTAGTCGCCGAGGAGTAAGCTCCGCGGAACGCCGTCGAGGGGACGGACCGGAGGCTCCCGTGGTCGCCATCATCCGCCAGGACGAGGTCCGCACGCCGCCGCATTCGGTCGAGGCGGAGCAGGCCGTGCTCGGCGGGCTGATGCTGGACGCGAACGCCTGGGACGCGGTTGCCGACGTGCTGACGTCCGCGGATTTCTACCGGCGCGACCACCGGCTCATCTTCGAGGCGATCACCGAGGTCGCCGAGATCCGCGGCTCCTGCGACGCGGTGACGATCTCGGAGCACCTCGAGCGCAAGGGCCGCCTGGACGAGATCGGCGGCCTCGCCTACCTCGGCACGATCGCGCGCGACACGCCGTCGGCGGCGAACGTGCGCGCCTACGCCGAGATCATCCGCGAGCGCTCGATACTGCGGCAGCTGGTGACCGCGGGCGCGGAGATCGCCGCATCCGCGACCGACGGGCGCGGACGGGCGGCGCACGAGCTCGTGGACGAGGCCGAGCGGCGCGTGTTCGAGATCGCCGAGCGCGGCAGCCGCGGCCGGTCGGGCTTCATCGCCGTGCGCGACATCCTGCCGCAGACGATCGACCGGCTCGACACCCTGCACCAGTCGCCGGGCGAGATCCGGGGCGTGCCGACGGGATTCACGCAGCTCGACCGCAAGACCACCGGCCTGCAGCCCGGCGACCTCGTCGTCATCGCCGGCCGCCCGTCGATGGGCAAGTCCACGCTCGCGGTGAACATCGCCGAGAACGCAGCCATCGCCAAGGGCGTGCCGGCGGCCATCTTCACGATGGAAATGTCGTCCGAGCAGCTGACGCTGCGCATGATCTCCTCGCTCGGGCGCGTCAACCAGACGCACCTGCGCACGGGCCAGTTCACCGACGAGGACTGGTCGCGCATCCAGGGCGCGATGGCGCAGCTCTCGAACGCGCCCATCTACCTCGACGAGTCTCCGGCCCTGACGCCCACCGAGCTGCGCGCCCGCGCGCGCCGCCTGAAGCGGGAGCGCGGCCTCGGCCTCGTCGTGGTCGACTACCTGCAGCTCATGCAGGTGCCCGGCACCAAGGAGAACCGCGCGACCGAGATCTCGGAAATCTCGCGCAGCCTCAAGGCGCTCGCCAAGGAGTTGCATGTCCCGGTCATCGCGATCTCGCAGCTCAACCGCGCCGTCGAGCAGCGCACCGACAAGAAGCCGGTCATGTCGGACCTGCGCGAGTCCGGCGCGATCGAGCAGGACAGCGACCTGATCCTCCTCATCTACCGCGAGGAGGTCTACGACCAGAACACGGCGCGGCGCGGCGTGGCCGACATCATCATCGCGAAGCAGCGCAACGGCCCCATCGGCGAGGTGCAGCTCACCTTCCTCGGCGAGTACACGCGCTTCGAGAACCTGGTCGCCGAGTCGTACGGCGAGGGCGCGTTCTGACCGCGGCGCTGCGCGCCATCATCGACACGGCGGCGCTGCGCCACAATCTCACGCGGGTCCGCGAGCTCGCGCCCGGCTGCCGCGTCATCGCGGTCGTCAAGGCGAATGCCTACGGCCACGGCCTCGTGACGGTCGCGAACGCGCTCGCCGGTGCGGATGCTTTCGCGGTCGCCCGGGTCGGCGAGGCCGTCGCGCTGCGCGAGGCCGGCTGCAAGGCGCGCATCGTGCTGCTCGAGGGATTCGGCGACGGCGAGGAGCTGGCGGAGGCGGCGCGGCACGGGCTCGAGCCCTTCGTGCACCAGGAATTCCAGCTCGACCTGCTCGAGGCCTGGCGCGGATCGGGCAGGTTCCGGGTGTGGCTCAAGGTGGACACCGGCATGCACCGGCTCGGCTTCCCGGCAGCCGGCGCCGCCGCCGCCGCGGCGAGGCTCGAGGCCTGCCGCTCCGTCGAGAAGCCGCTATCGTTCGCCACCCACCTCGCGGATGCGGAGTGCGGTGACGCCGGACAGGCCCGCGCCCAGCTCGCGGCCTTCGGCGAGCTGACCGCGGGCCGGCCGGGCGAGCGCAGCATCGCGAATTCCGCAGGGCTCATCGGCTGGCCCGAGGCGCGCGCCGACTGGGTGCGGCCCGGCATCATGCTCTACGGAATCTCGCCTTTTGCCGACCGCACCGGCACGGAACTCGGCCTGAGGCCCGCGATGACGCTCGAGACGCGCGTCATCGCGGTCAGGGACGTCGCGCCCGGCGAGCGCGTCGGCTACGGAGGCACCTGGGTCGCGCCGCGGCCGTCGCGCATCGCGGTCGCCGCGATCGGCTACGGGGATGGCTACCCGCGCAGCGCCGCGAACGGCGCGCCGGTTTCCGTCAACGGCGAGCCGGCAAGGCTCGCCGGCCGCCCGTCGATGGACATGCTGACCGTCGACGTCACCGGCGTGTCCCGCGCCGGTGTCGGCGACCGCGTCGAGCTGTGGGGCGGCGAAGTTCCCGTGGAGAAGGTCGCGGCCGCTGCCGGGACCATCGCGTACGAGCTGACCTGCCGCGTGGGGCGTCGCGTCAGCTTCACGACCCGTGGCCCGTGAAGGTCCTCGTCACCGGCTCGTCGGGCAGGATCGGCAGCGCCATCGCGGCGCGACTCAAGCTGCGCCACCAGGTGACGGGCCTCGACCTGAAACCCGGGCCGCTCACCGACCAGGTCATGGACATCCTTGATACCGCGACCGTCGCGCCGCTGCTGGCCGGCACGGACGCGGTCGTGCACACCGCCGCGCTCCACGTGCCCGACCTCGCCGCGCGCAGCCGGGAGGACTTCCACGCCGTCAACGTCGAGGCGACGCAGCGCCTGCTGCAGGCGGCTGGATCGGCCGGTGTCGGCCGCTTCGTGTACACGAGCACGACCTCGCTGTATGGCGATGCGATGCTTCCGTCGGGCGGTGCCGCGGCCTGGGTCGACGAGAACCTCGAGCCGCAGCCGCGCGACGCGTACGACGAGACGAAGCTCGCCGCGGAGGAGGCCTGCCGCCTGGCGGCCCGCGAGGGGCTGCCGTGCACTTCGCTGCGCATGTCGCGTTGCTTTCCGGAGGACGCAAGGCTGGTCGCGATCTATCGCCTGTACCGCGGCGTGGACGCCGAGGACGTCGCGCAGGCGCATGAGCTCGCGCTCGCCTCGCAGGAAGCGGGCTTCACGGTCTACAACATCTCGGCGCCGACGCCCTTCCGCCGCGAGGACTGCACGCGGCTGTTCGAAGACGCTGCGTCGGTCCTGCTTGAGCATCATCCCTGGGCGGAGGAGGAGTTCCGGCGCCGCGCCTGGAAGTTGCCACGTTCCATCGACCGCGTTTATGTTGTGGACAAGGCGGTCGCGGGACTGGGGTACCGGCCGCAGCACGATTTCGCCGCGCTGTTCAGGCGCCCGGCGCACTGACCGGGGCGCAAGGAGGAATTCGAGATGTCGAGCGAGGGATACCACGAGCCGGTCGAGGAGCTGTCGCAGGCAACGCGCGACATGCATCGCGCGATCCTGTCGCTGATGGAAGAACTCGAGGCGGTGGACTGGTATGCGCAGCGCGCCGAAGCCTGCAAGGACCCCGAGCTGCGCGCCATCCTCGAGCACAACCGCGACGAGGAGAAGGAGCACGCGGCCATGGTGCTGGAATGGATCCGGCGCCGCGACCCGCGCTTCTCGAAAGAGCTCAAGGAGTACCTCTTCACGAGCAAGCCGATCCGGGACGACGAACACGACTGAAGCGGCTGGGGAGGGGGTCATGGCGATCGTTTGGCCGGCGTTCGCGCTCGTCGCGCTGACG